>NZ_ATXB01000001.1:1005000-1340000 GCF_000421465.1 Methylohalobius crimeensis 10Ki | reverse complement strand
CGATGGCGCCTTTTATCCGTTTGCCCGCTCCAACACAGTGTTTTTCGAGCACGACCGGCCCACCGGCAATTATCAAACCGGTAGCCTGTTCGTCGGCGGCGCATTGCAAAGAACCTTTCCGGTGGAAAATGTTTTCGACGCGCCGGTCTACGAAAGAATGAATCAGGCCTTGGCCGAAATGGACAAACCGGAATCGCTTTCCGTCGCCTTGGTGCTGGTGGGAATCGACCGGGAAACCGGACCGGAAAGCACTCTGGCCGATTCGTTACAAAAGTTTTCCCGGAGGGTCAGTCAGTTCGGCGGCCACGCCCGCCTGTTCACCCCCTGCTTGGACGAACCCCAGCCGCCGCAAAGCGAACACTTGTTGACCGGATTGACCCGGCTCTCCAAAACCTTGGTTCGAGATTTGACCGCCGCTCATCGGAAGAAACCTTTTTCCATCCTCCATTGTCACGATTGGTATTCCGCCGTGGCGGGCCATCCGGCGGCGAAACAATTGAATCTCCCCTTGATTCTTTCCCTCCACTCCACCGAATACGAACGCACCCACGGTTACGAGAGGAACCGACTGTCGGCGGCGATCTGCGAGCAGGAAAAGGCCGCGGTCGAAGCAGCCCGCCTGGTGATTACCCCGCATTCATCCACCCGTCAACAGGTCATCAACCTGTACGGCGCCTCTCCGGACAAGGTCGTCATTATTCCAGATGTCTTCACAGAGCACGCCGAAGCCCCTTTCGATTCGAACCGGGTCAAGCGTGAATTCGAGATGCCGCCCGACGCGCCGTTGGTGCTGTTCGCCGGAGAGATTTCCCACGCGGCCGGCGCCGATCTGTTGCTGGAAGCGGCGACCCATGTTTGCCGCAAGCACGATGCGGTGCAATTCTTGCTGGCCGGCGACGGACCCTTGAAAGGCGAGTTGGCAGCCCGCGCCCATCACGGCGGCATCGGCCACCGCTGCCGCTTTTTGGGCGATGTTTCCAGCGAAACATTCGAATCCTTGCTGGCGGTGGCCGACTTCGTGGCGATCCCCGCGCGCACCTGGCAGGACGAAGATCTGGCCCAGTTGGCCGTCGAATACGGCAAGCCCGTGCTCACCACCCACCAAGCGGGCATCCACTGTATCGTCCACGGGCAAAACGGCCTGCTCACTTACGACAACCCGGGCTCGATCATTTGGGGCATTCAGGAATTGCTGGCCAATCCTTTGCAAGCCAGCATGCAGCGCCTGCTGGCTAAAAAAAAAGCCAATAGGGGCGTTTCCCTCGACAACATAACGGCGCAACATTACCTCTACTACGCAATCACCTTCAAGCATCGACAGGAATGGGCCCATGGCTAAAGGTTATCTGGCATTCGTTCTGCATGCGCATTTACCCTATGTGCGCCACCCCGAGTACGATAATTTTTTGGAAGAAAGGTGGCTGTTCGAGGCAATCACCGAAACCTATCTTCCCCTGATCCGAATGCTCGATCGCCTGGCCAGCGAACGGGTGCCGGTCAAATTGACCCTTTCGGTCTCACCCAGCCTGTTAGCCATGCTGGAAGATCCCCTCCTTCAACAGCGCTATGCGGCCCATTTGACGAAGCTGATCGAATTGAGCGAGAAGGAACTGGAACGGAACCGGCACGATCCCCATTTTCATTATCTGGCCGGAACCTATCAGCGGCTGTTCAACCAAGCGCGGGAGGTTTTTCTGGATCAATACGAAGGCCGCTTGTCCACCGCCTTCAAAAAACTGCACGAACAGGGAATCATCGACCTGATCACCACCACCGCGACCCACGGCCTGCTGCCTTTGCTCGCTTCTCAACCCAAGTCGGTCGCGGCCCAAGTACGGACCGGTCTGGATGACTTCGAGCGCGTGTTCGGTTTTCGTCCCAGCGGCATGTGGCTGCCCGAATGCGGTTATTACCCCGGCTTGGACGAACTGCTGAGCCGCGAAGGAATACGCTTTTTCGTCATGGAATCCCACGGCCTGGAACACGCCGATACGACGCCCTTCTACGGCGTGCACGCGCCCCTGTACAGCCCTTCGGGCGTGGCCGCCTTCGGCCGCGATCAGGGCAGCACGAAGCAAGTGTGGTCGGCGCGGGAAGGGTTTCCGGGCCACCCCGACTACCGCGAGTTTTACCGCGACATCGGTCACGACCTCGATTTCGATTACATCCGGCCTTATATCGCCGGCGATGTGCGGGTAGATACGGGAATCAAATATTTCCGGATCACCGGCCCCACCGCCTGGAAGGAACCTTATCATCCGGAGGTGGCAAAAGAGCGCGCGGCCCTACATGCGGGCGAATTCCTCTATCAACGGATTGCCCACATCGAATACTTGGATTCGATGATGGAAACGGCGCCCGTCGTGGTCGCCCCTTTCGACGCGGAATTGTTCGGCCACTGGTGGTTCGAGGGTCCCCAGTGTCTGGAATTCGTTTTGCGCAAAGGCGCATTCGACCAGGACACCCTCGAATTAGGCGCCCTTTCCGATTACCTCGACCGTCATCCGGTCCATCAGGTAGGGACGCTTTGCACTTCCACCTGGGGCCATAAGGGCTATTTCGAGGGTTGGATGAACGGCAAGACGGATTGGATTTACCCCCAACTCTATGAATGCGGCCAGCGGATGGAAGGGTTGGCCAAGCGCTACGTCAACCATTCGGTACCTTCCTTGATCCGGCGGGCCCTCAATCAATGCGTGCGGGAATTGTTGCTGGCCCAGAGTTCCGACTGGCCCTTTATCATCAACAATGAAACCGCCACCGATTACGCCGAGCGCCGGGTGAAAGACCACGTGGCGCGTTTTCATTATTTGGCCGAATCCCTGGAACAGGAGGCGATCGACGAAGAATATCTGGCCGCCTTGGAATCCATGGACAATCTCTTCCCGCAGGCGGATTACACGCTTTTCCAATAGAATACCCTCGGGGAATTCAAGATCCCCCTTGTCCGCGGCATTAGCCATGTTTTCGCGAGAAATGGAAAGCCCGTCATGCTCCGACTGTTCAAAATCCGAAGCGGCCTGATTACCAAACTGAACGCCACCGGCATCAAGCAGGCGCTCGATATCGGCGGCGCCGATTGGATCGACGTCCGCGACCCGGACGAAACCGAGCGCGCCCTGCTGCACAAACTGCTTCGCACCGCCCTACCCCACGGGGAAGAGGTGGAAGAAATCGAAAGCTCGGCGCGCTACTTCGTCGACGAGGCCGGCATTCATATCCATTTGCTGTTCCTGGCGCAAAGTGAAGGACGCCACGCCACCACGTCCGTTGCCTGTATCTTGCAACCCAACCGGCTGATTACGATCCGGGACACCAATTTGGCCGATTTCCGCCTGCTGCGCATGCGCGCCCGCCGAGGCCGATTGGAATGTCAAAGCCCGGCGGAATTGTTGGTCACGATCCTGGATCAAAAAGTCGAGAACCACGCGGATAACCTGGAGGATATCCACCGCCGCCTGGAAGGGGTGAGCTACATGGTGTTGGAAGATGAAAACTCCGAACTGGAAGACGCGATCAGCCAATTGGCCAGGCTGGAAGACAGCAACGGCAAAATCCGGCTCTGCCTTATGGACACCCAGCGCAGCATCGCCTTCCTGCAGCGCCACCTGCGAGAACGCCCCGAATTGCAGCAAACCTGCATCGATATCACCCGCGACATCGAAACCCTGATGTCGCACACCACCTTCCTGTTCGAAAAAATCAACTTTTTGATGGAATCCACTCAAGGTTTCATCAATATCGAACAGAACCAAATCATTAAGATTTTCTCCATCGCCGCGGTGGTTTTTTTGCCCCCCACCCTCATCGCCAGCATCTACGGGATGAACTTTCAATTCATGCCCGAGCTCGATGAACCTTGGGCTTATCCGACGGCCTTGGGGCTGATGATTCTGTCGGGCATTGCGCCCTATTGGATTTTCAAACGCAAAGGATGGTTGTAGCCGCTGGATAAAGCTTGGATTCAGGTAACGAGTGTTATTTTGTTGGCGAAGGTTCAAGGTAACTTTTCACAGAACCTTGGAGGTCAACATGAACATTCAAGCATTCAAAGTAATCGGCGCCGCGCTGATACTCGCCGGCTCTCTTGTCGCCGGACCCAGCGCCGCCGACGTCCGCCTGGGATATGGCGGTTATTCCGGAAACACCGGCCTGTCCATCCGGATCCATTCAGGCCCATCGAGATACTACGGCTATCGTCCGAAACACCGGCGCCGGCACCACCATCGCCCCCGTCACCGTTATTACCGGCGCCACTGGCATCCGCCACGCCGTCATTTCCGTCCGCGGCGCTTCCATCGCGGTTACGGCTATCCGATTTCCTATCGGCCCCGATATCGCCGCTGCGATTGAAAGCCCGCGATTCCCGACGGAGGGGGTATTCGTTCCGCCTCCGTCGAATCTTTAATCGCGGGAGGCCAAGCGATCCGCCCAGCGGGTCGTTTCCGGCAGTTTGTAGCGGGTGGTGCACGCCATCACCCATCGAACGGCCGATTCCAGGTCAATCCGGTGTCCCGGAGAGACATAGATGGGCTTGACTCCTTGCCGTGTGCGCAGCACGGCGCCGATGACCTCGTCCCCATCGGTCAACGGCACCCAAGCGCCGCGCTCGTCGGGCACCGGCCCGTGCTTGCCGGTCAGCCGGCTCTTGCCCACGCCGATGGTGGGATGATCCAAGAGAATCCCCAAATGGCTGGCAATCCCCAAGCGGCGCGGATGAGCGATGCCCTGGCCGTCGCAGAGAATCAGATCGGGCAAGGCCCGCAGCTTTTCCAATGCCGCCAGCACCGCCGGAAGCTCGCGGAAGGAAAGGAGGCCGGGCACATAAGGAAAGGAAGTGGGCACCTCCGCCGAGAACTGGGCCTGTAATTTCAGCGAAGGAAAATCGAGCACCGCCACAGCGGCGCGGGTGACTCGACCGTTTTCCTTGAAACCCACGTCGACGCCGGCAACGGCATGAACCGGATCGGGCAGATCGTCTTCAAGCCTTAGATAGCGCCGCAACTCCTGCTGAAGGGCGATAGCCTCTTCGGGAGACACATCCCACCGGTGCGAATGGCGGAGTTCAAGTCCGGCCACTGCCTTTGGCCTCGTCCCACAAGCTGTCGAGATCGGCCAGGGGCGTCTCGGCAAGCGTTTTACCGTCCTCGGCCAGACGCTTTTCCATGTAGCGGAAACGGCGACCGAACTTGCGGTTGCTCTCCCGCAGCGCGGTTTCGGGATGGACGTTCAAATGGCGGGCCAGATTGACCGCCACGAACAGAAGATCGCCCACTTCCTCCTGGATATGGGCGGCGTCGCCGCTGGCGTAGGCTTCCCGCAGCTCGTCCAACTCCTCTTCCACCTTCTCGAATACCGGCGGCACTTCCGGCCAATCGAAGCCATGGCGGGCGGCTTGGGTTTGGATCTTTTCGGTCTGCAACAGCCCCGGTAAAGTGGCCGGAATATCGGCCAGCACGCTGTCATCCTCCGGGGCGGGCTGGTTGCGACGCTCGGCCCGTTTGATTTCCTCCCACGCCCGCTTGCGCGCTTTCTCGGAAGCATATTCGACGCCGGCGAAAACGTGCGGATGGCGGCGCTCCAGCTTGTCGCAAATCCCCTCGACCACCCGGTCGAAATCGAACCATCCCTGCTCCTCGGCGATGCGGGCATAGAACACCACCTGCAGGAGCAGATCCCCCAGCTCGCCTTCCAATTCTTCCCACGCCTCGCGCTCGATGGCGTCGGCCACTTCGTAGGCTTCCTCCAAGGTATAGGGAATCAGGCTTTCGAAGGTCTGTTTGCGGTCCCAGGGACAGCCGGTCTCCGGGTCCCGCAAGCGGGCCATGAGGGTTAATAGGCGGTCGATAGAACGCATCAGAGATGGTAACCGAAATTGTCGTAAAAACGCTCCCGAAACCCTTCCATGGTAAAGGTGTGGTTCTGGGTCCCCGCGCTCTCCACCTTGATCGCCCCCATCAGGGAAGCGATGGCGCCCACGGTTTCCCAATCGTAGCCTTCCAAAAGACCGTAAATCGCGCCGGCCCGGTACGCGTCGCCGCAACCGGTGGGATCGGTCACCGCGGTCGGCTTGGCCGGGGAAATCTTGATCGGCTCGCGGTCGATATAAACCACCGATCCTTCCGCCCCCTTGGTCACCACCACCGCATCCACGTCGTCGGAGATCAGCTCCGGGGTGAGACGAGTTTTTTCCTGGACCAACTTGGCTTCGTAATCGTTGAAGATCGCCCAGGTGGCCAGCTCGATGAAGCGGAGCAATTCCTTCCCCTCGAACATGGGCGTCCCTTGCCCGGGGTCGAAAATAAAGGGAATCCCGGACCGATGGAACTGTTCGGCGTGTTCGATCATGCCGTCTCGTCCGTCGGGGGCGACAATGCCGATGCGGATGTCGCTGTCTTGAGGCACCTGGTTGAGGTGGGCCCGGGACATGGCCCCGGGATGAAATGCGGTGATCTGATTGTCGGCCAGGTCGGTGGTGATATACGCCTGGGCCGTGTAGGCATCGTCGATTTCCCTCAGATAACGCTGGTCGATGCCCAAGCGGCTCAACCATTCCCGATAGGGGCCGAAGTCCTTGCCCACCGTCGCCATGGGAAGGGGGGCTTTTTCCAAAAGCTTCAAGTTGTACGCGATGTTGCCGGCACACCCCCCGAACTCGCGCCGAAGCTCGGGCACCAGAAACGCGACGTTCAGAATATGCACCTGATCCGGAAGGATATGGTTCTTGAAATGATCGTGGAACACCATAATGGTGTCGTAGGCCATGGAGCCGGTTATCAATGCGGTCATCGTTTGCTTATCCCCATCCAAAATTTTAATTAAACAGAATCAATCCCCATACCAGCAGCGCCTGGAAAATGGCGAGGAGCACACTGGCCGATGCGATATCCTTAGCGTAACCCGACAGGGGATGGAAGTCGGTTCCGATGCGGTCCACCACCGCCTCCACCGCCGAGTTGAGGGTCTCCAAAATCGGGATTAGAAACACACTGCCGATCAAAAGGGCCTGTTCGACGCCGTTGTCTCCCAACCAAATCCCGAAAGGGAAAGCCAGGATCAGCATTAAAAGTTCCTGGCGGAAGGCCTCCTCCTTTTGCCAACAAATTTTCATGCCAGCCATGGAATTTTGAAACGCCGCGATCAGGCGCGGCAATCCTTTCAATCCCGGCTGCCCCATCAGACCGCTCCGATCAGGGATCGGTAAGCCTCGGCATCGAGGAGTGCGTCGAGCTCCGACGAATCGGCGGGACGAATCCGCAACAACCAAGCTTCGTAAGGCTGTTCGTTGATTTGTTCGGGACGGTCGGCGACGGCGCGGTTGATTTCGACAATTTCCCCGGACACCGGCGCATGCACGTCGGAAGCGGATTTGACCGATTCCACCACCATGCACGGTCGACCGGCCTGAACGGCGTTGCCGACTTCCGGCAGATCCACAAAGACCAGATCCCCCAATTCCGCCTGGGCGTGATCGGTAATTCCCACCGTTACCGTCCCGTCGGTCTCTTGTTTCGCCCATTGATGGGTGGAAGAGTATTTAAGGTCTGGCGGCACCTGGCTCATGCAAAATCCCTTGGTAATTTAAGAAAGCCGCCATTGTACCCCAGCCCTTCCGTTGACAAGCAACCTCGATGCTTTACAATCCGCGCCACATCCGCGAACAAGACGATTCTCCTATTCCCCGTCGAGTGATACTTTGGGCGCATGTCAATTCCCGCTTTTCACCTTCGACTCCGACTGATCCTTCTGAGCAGTCTGTCATTGTTTCCCTTTTCCTCGGCACTGGCGATCCAAAAATCACCTGACCCGACGCCTTTTATCGAACTCAGTCAGACACGCCAACGCCTGGCCGGTATCCGCATACAAACGGTCCAACGGCGATCGTTCACGCCCCGGACGCCCGTCCCGGCCCGCGTCGTCGATCCGCTGCCGCTGCTGGAAATCGCCAACCGTCTCGAGCAACTGGCCGCAGAACTGAGCGCCGCCGAACCTGCCGCCGTCATTGCCCGGAAGCGCCTTAGTCGCCTGGAAAAAGCCGGACAGGCCATTCGTCGAGAGCGACTGGAGCAGGTCCGCCAGGAATGGCTCGCCGCCCGAACCCGCGCGGATACTTTGCGCCTGAAATCTCGCCGCTTGCAAAACCGGCTGACGGCCGAATGGGGTCCCGTTGTAAGCGGCTGGATCGCCTCCGGCGACGATACAATGCAGGACCTCGTTCACCGCCGCGTTTATCTGCTTTTGCTCACCCTGCCCGACGAGGATGCCTCCCTTACTGCCGTGCTTGAAAACATGGACACCCTGCGCCCCTTACAATACGTCTCCCCCGCTCCCCGCACCGACTCGACCTTATCCGGTCCCACCCATTTCTTCCTCGCCGACGAACCCGCCGAACTGCGGGTCGGACAACGCCTGACCGCCTGGCTGACCGAGACCGGCGAAGCCGTGCCCGTTCCCGCCGAAGCGGTGGTCTGGTACGGCGGATTGCCCTGGGTCTTTGTGCGGAAGGACATCAGCCGGTTCGAACGCCGCCGCTTAAATAAATGGCGCGATGCCGGTCCTCGGTGGTGGATTCAATCCGGGTTGGAAGGAGGAGAGCAAGTCGTCACCCGGGGCGCTCAACTCCTCCTGTCGGAGGAATTTCGATCTCAAGTGCCCGAGGAAGACGATGATTAGAAGGAATTCAGGAGTCGGCGGTGTCGATGCGGAACCGTTCGCAGCATGGATGCTGCGATCCGAGCGTACAGGGAAGTATTCACAGCGTGTTGCGCATCGACACCGCCGACTCCTGCTCAATGCCATGCCTAGTTGATGCCAAACATTCCAAGCAAGCCGATGCTGGCCGCGCTGATCGAAACCGCCATTCGCCTGCGCGGGGCGATGGTCGGCCTATGCGTGGTGCTGTGCCTTTACGGCGGCTGGCGGCTGTCGCGGGCGGGACTGGATATTTTCCCCGAGTTCGCTCCCAAGCAGGTGGTGATTCAAACCGAAGCGCCGGGGTTGACCGCCGAGCAGGTGGAACGGCGGGTAACGCAACGCATCGAAAACACGCTCGGCGGGCTATTGGGGCTGACCGATCTCCGTTCCGAATCCATCGCCGGATTGTCGGTGATCACCGCCGTTTTCGAGGACGCCACCGATCTCTATCGCGCCCGCCAGCAGGTGACCGAAAGGCTGGCTTCCGTCGCCCAGACCTTGCCGCCGGGCACCGGCCCGCCCCTGCCGGTTCCCCTGTCGTCGTCGTCGGCCACCATCCTTACCTTGGGCCTGACCGGCGACGATCTGATGGTCCTGCGCGACTTCGTGGATTGGACCTTGGCCCCCCGGCTGCGATCCGTTCCCGGGGTGGCCGACATCAATGTGTTCGGCGGCGGCGAGCGGCAACTGCAGATCCGGATCGATCCGGAGCGGCTCATCCGTTACGGACTCGGATTCAACACGCTCCTGGACGGACTGCGGGGGAGTTTGCAACGCCACGGCTCGGGTTTCGTGGAAACGCCCAATCAACGATTGAATCTGAATCTGGCCCTCGACCGCGAGCCGCTAGGCGGGCTCCGACAGCTGTCCCTCGGACGCACCGACGGTTCTCCCCTGCCCCTGGAGCGGATCGCCGATATCCAATGGGGAACGGCTCCCGCCGTCAGCGCGGCCCAAATCGGCGGCGAACGCGGCCTGGTGCTGATGGTCATCGGTCAATACGACGCCAACACCCTGGAAGTATCGCGCGGGGTGGAAGAGGTTCTGGCCGAATTCCAACCGCTGCTGGAAAAACAGGGGATTACCCTTTACCCCCGTCTGTTCCGCCCGGCCGATTATATCGAGCGTTCGATCAAGAGCCTCGGCGGCCATTTGCTCATCGGGGCGTTGTTCGTGGTGCTGGTGCTGTACGGCTTCCTGTTCGACTGGCGCAGCGCCCTGATCTCGGCCCTGGCCATTCCCCTGTCCCTTCTGAGCGCGGCGTTGATTTTGCTGGAAACGGGGGTCAACCTGAACATCATGGTGCTGGGAGGGCTGGCCATCGCTTTGGGGGAAGTGGTGGACGACGCCATCATCGATACCGAAAACATTTTCCGAAGGCTTCGGGAAAATCGCCGAGCGGCTCGACCGCGCTCCCCCGCCCAGGTGGTTCTGGAAGCCTCCCTGGAAGTGCGCGGTTCGGTGGTCTACGCCACCCTCATCGTGATGCTTGTCTTCCTGCCGCTACTTACCCTGAGCGGGGTGGCCGGACGCCTGTTCGCCCCCTTGGGGGTAGCCTATATTCTGGCGATTCTGGCTTCCCTGGGCGTCGCCCTGACGGTCACTCCGGCCCTGGGTTATCTGCTTCTGGGCGGTGTCCGGCATACCGACCCCCCGCCTCCGGTGCGCTGGCTCCAGTACCGTTACGCCCGGCTCCTGGCCGTGATCGGGAACCGTCCACGCCTGACCTTTGCCGGCACCGTGCTGGTTTGCCTGGCGGCCCTGGCCAGCCTGCCGGGGCTGGGCGGGCGTTTCCTGCCGGACTTGCGCGAAGGCCATTTCATCGTCCACACCGCCAGTCTGCCGGGAACCTCGCTGGATGCTTCGCTGCACTTGGGAAAACGCTTGATTGAAGCGTTCTCCAATATTCCCGGGGTGGTGTCGGTTTCCCAGTGGGCCGGCCGCGCCGAACGGGGCGCCGATACCTACGGCAGTCACTACAGCGAGTACGAAGTCCATTTGGAACCCTTGTCGGGTCAAGCCCAGCAAGGCGTTTTGGAGGATTTGCGGGACACTCTGGAACGCTTCCCCGGGATCGCCTTCGAGGCCAACACCTTTCTCGTCGAACGGGTGGACGAAACCCTGTCCGGCTATACCGCGCCGATAGCGATCAATCTCTACGGACCGGATCTGACTCGGCTGGATCGCCTCGCCGGGCGCATCGCCGACCTGATCCGCGATCTGCCCGGTGCATGCGAAGTACGGCTCCGTTCTCGGACCGCCCTGCCTCAGCTGAGTCTCGTGCCGCGCCCTCAGGACCTAAGCCTTTGGGGCCTTTCCCCCGGCGATCTGGGGCGGGTCCTGAAAAGCGCCTACCAAGGCCGCATCGTGGGAGAAGTCTACCGCGGCAACCGCAGTTTTCCCATCAGCGTCATTCTGCCGCCGGCATTGCGGCGCAGCCCGGCCATCCTGGCGTCCTTGCCGATGCAAAGCTTGGGAGGAGAAAGCTGCCGAACACCCGTCGCCCATTCCTCGGGAAGCCAACCGGGCAAATGCACTCCTAAACTGATCCCTCTGCGGCATCTGGCCGAAATCCGTCAAACCGAAGCCCGTTACAATTTATTGCACCGCAACGCTCAGCGCGTGCAGGTGATTACCGCCAAGGTCGACGGCGACTTGGATAGCTTCCTGACCCGCCTTAAGCAAAAGATACTGACGGAAATCGATTTTCCTCCGGGTTTCTACCCGGAATTCACCGGCGCCGCCGTCGCTGGAAACCAAGCCAGACAAACGCTGCTTTTACACGCCTTTCTGGCCGGTGCGGGGGTGCTGCTGCTCATTTACGTCGCCTTGGGCTCCTGGCGGCATACCCTGCTGACGCTGATCAATCTCCCCTTCGCTCTAGTAGGCGGAGTCGCCGCGGTCTGGCTGCAGGGAGGAATCGTCTCGGTGGGATCGATGGTGGGTTTCGTGACCTTGTTCGGAATCACCGTGCGCAATGCGATCATGCTGATCGCCCATTGCCGCCATCTGGTCCTGAAGGAAAAGCTTTCCTGGAATACCGCCACCGCCATCCGCGGCGCTCAGGAACGTCTGCCCGCGGTGTTGATGACCGCCCTGGTCACCGCCCTGGCGATGCTGCCCATCGCCCTGGACAGCGACAATCCGGGCCGCGAAATCATGGGCCCCATGGCGGCGATCATCATCGGCGGACTGGTGTCGTCCACCGCCTTGACCTTGCTGCTCCTGCCGCCGCTGCTGGTTCGTTGGGGGCGGTTCAAGGGATAGTTGTCGTGTCACGGATGATTCCCTAATAGGCCGTCGGTGTGGTTTACTGATGGCCAGAGACATCATGCGAGAGGTGACAGGATGCAAGTAAGACTGCACAAAAACGCGACGACCACGCCCCGAATCCGCGCTTTGATCCAGGCGAGCACGGAACCGAATACGGTGTTGGCCAAGCGCTTTGGCGTCACGGTGGAAACCATCGCGCGCTGGAAGGGACGCGATTCGGTGGAAGACTTGCCGCATACCCCGCACCGGCTGCCCACGACCCTGACGCCGGCTCAAGAGCAGGTGGTGTTGGTGCTGCGCCAGCAGTTGGACTTGTCCCTGGACGACTTGCTGGCGGTGGTGCGGGAATTCATTCATCCGACCCTGACCCGCGCTTCGTTGCATCGGATGCTCAAGCGACACGGGGTGTCTCGCAGACCTCCGGCGGATAAAAGCCCACCTAAGGCGAAAGCCTTCAAAGCTTATGTCCCCGGCTTTGTGCACATCGACGTCAAATATTTGCCCCAAATGGCCGATGAAACCCGGCGGCGGTATCTGTTTGTGGCCATCGATCGGGCCACGCGTTGGGTCTTTGTGCGTCTCTATCACAGCAAAAGCGCCCGCCATGCGCGGCATTTTCTGGCGGCGCTGGCCAAGACCGCGCCGTTTAAGATCGAAAAGATTCTTACCGATAACGGAAAAGAATTCACCGATCGCTTTGTCACCCGGGGTGAACGGACCCCGACCGGACAGCACGTCTTCGATCAACTGTGCACGGAACTGGGCATCGAGCATCGACTCATCCGCCCCAAAAGGCCTCAAACCAACGGCATGGTGGAGCGATTCAACGGGCGTATTGCCGATATCCTGCGTACGTATCATTTCCGCTCCGGAGAGGAACTGGAAACCACCCTTCGACGATACGTCTGGTTGTACAATCATCAAGTGCCTCAGAAAGCCTTGGGGCATATTCATCCAGTGCAAGCCCTGAAAAATTGGCAAAGGTCACACCCACACTTGTTTCATAAACGTGTCGTCAATCATCCGGGACACGACACATAGCCATCAGCCTCCACCGACCATCCACTACTATCCACGCTGCCTCCATTGGCATCGGTGACACCGCTCAAGGTGAATTCCAACGAGGCGTCGGCATTATACATGGAGAGGGCATTCGCCGCAGGCGCAATACCCATGGCGAAGGCACCTACCGCCAGGGCGGCGGTAATATTATTTATGTTTTGAAATATTTTAAATTTCATGAGACTTCTCCTGATTAACATTTTTATTCTCGAAAACTGCATCGATTGCGGCGATAGCCTGGCCAGAATGCTTTACAGATTAGGCAAGATACCATTGTCAGGATCTCCTGAAGACAGCGCAGTCATCTTGCCGGAAGGATGGTGGACCGCCGAATCAACGGTCCACCGACTTGCCGGACTTCCCTAAATCTCGGCCTTAATTGGGTCCTTGGCCGGTGATCCAGGCAAAGTCCTCAGAGATATAGCCGTCGAGGTACCAAACCCGGCGCCACATGGCATCGGACTCGCCTGTGGTTTCGTCGGTCTGTGACCAGACGCCATACAGCCATTCGCCGCTGGGGTTGGCCTCGATGCTGCCTTCGCCGGAGGCGATGTCCTGTTTGCCCTCGAGATCGTCGAACTCGTTGCAGAACCCGGAACCAGCCACGACGTCGGAGACATCCGGATCGTCGTGGGCATCGGATGGGTAGCAAACGCTCAGGTCGTCTTCCTCGGCCCAGACCTGATAGTTGTCCCCGAAGTGGACGCCGCGGCTGTAAAACAGGTTCAAGGACTCGGCCTCACCGAACTCGACGGTCCGGTTGTCGCCGGTCTCGTAGACGATGAAATACCGAGAAGGATCCCGGGTGTCTCCTTCTCGAATGGAGTCCGGAATAGTCGGAGCCGTCTCCGAATAGCGCGGATCCAGGATGGTGAAGGCCATGGATTTCAGCTGCGAGACGTTGCGAGCCTGTTCAGCGCCACCGGCACCATAGCTGAAACAACCCTTCGGCTGTTCAGCACCCTCCTCGCCGCGGAAGGTTTCGCAAGTGACCGCCCCCTGACCGCTGTGGCGTGTCCGATCGTAATGACGATACCTTGTAGGGAGCATGGTCCAGGTCTGGCCGCCGTCAAAGGAGCGCCGGACATAGAGTTCGTAGCGGTCCTTGCCCTCAGTGTTGAGCTTCCAATTGGGCGACCAAGCGTAAAGGATCATAATGAAGTCGCCGTCGATGAAGCCCCGATGCCCCTTTGCCACGTCCAACGGGTTGTACCAGGATTGGTCGGTGAAGTTGTTCGCCCGATTCGTGGCGTTGTCCGCGCAGACTGTCACCGGGGTAATCTCGTCGCTGCTGCTGACCACCGAGGCGTCATTCGGGCATTGGTGCCAGGTAAAGACTTTGGTGGTATTGGGTACCGGAACATCGCTACCCCGCAGAATGGGATTGGTGTCTCCGATTCCATTCTCCACCTTGGGACAATCCACTGAGTCGCCGGTCGCGTTGTCCACGCAGGTGTCCGGGGTCACTGACGACAGGTTAAGGGCTGGTTCCAGACATAGCCCATCCGGATAGTAGGGATTGGAACCGTCGGCGTAGGCCCATTCATCGCAAGCCATGTTGGTGAAGGCGTACGGATTGTCCACGCCCTCCCTGTAGCGCCGGGGCAAGAGGATGCGCCGCGCCATCACATCGGCCGGGCCGCCCTGCTGCATGATGCCCTGCTTCCAGGTCGGCAAGGCCGTCAAGCGGTGATGAGCAAAGGAGCCCTGGCGACGGTCGACCTTGGCCGCATTCTGAGCCAATAAACTGCCGCGACGAGCGATTTCCGTCTCGTAGACGTCATAGTTGTAATCCCCAAAATCCCAGAACTCCGACGTATTGACGGCCTGATAGAAGGCACCGGTCTCCCAATCCACCGCCGGCTGGTTCAGCATGTTGCCATGGCCGGCGAGGTTGGCCATCAACCCATTTTCTTCGGTCGCCCTTGTATCGAACAAGGACATGCTGAAAGTGTGGTACCACATGTTCTTGCCTTGATCGAACGCGAACCGGCCCAGCCCTTTGGACTCCTCTGTCACAAAGACCACCCACCCGCTGTCATTCACGCCATCTCTATTGGAATCGTATCCAAACAGGTTCACGCGGGGACGAGTGGAAGCGGTGTTGCCCACCAGTGGCAGACCGTCTTCCGTGACACAAACGGGTGCCGGCGTACCCTGAGGTCCCGTAGGGATATTCACGGTATCGGCGCACATATCTTTCATGCCGTAAGCCAGGGGATTTAGGACGTTCTGGTTTTGAATCGCCGAGCCGTTGCAGTAAGGTGCCGGATTGTCCACGTTACACTTGGCGTTGTCGGTCACCCGCATGGGCATGGCCACGGGGATGCCGACCTTGGGCCGGTTCGAAGTCCCCGTGTAGTCTGCCAGAGCCACGATCTCGCCAGTGGAATCGCCTTGCTCGTTCTCCTGCTGGACCAGCCCGAAGTGATCCCACTCGATAAAGGAATACCACACATCGGTCTCGTGATTGGCAACCGCACCGCTCCAACCGGCGCCCGGGCCGAGACCCTGCCCGGGCCGCAAGCCTTCCGGATCTTCCTGCCAGGTGATCACAGCACCGACACCTTCCACCATGTCGACTTCGACCCGGTTGACGTCTCGACGACCGGAGGTAAGGCGCTCGGCCTTGCGCCAAACCACCTGGTAGGTGTCGTCATCCTGTTGCTCGAGCGTGCCCCGCGCGGTCCATAGACAGGCGTAGGGCACCTCGCCAACGATTTGATTTTTTTCAAATTCGTCCTCCGCATAATCCACCGACTGCTGCTGGCCGGAAACCCGGTACATATCGGTGAGGTAAAGATCATCGTAGGATGCGTTATTCAGGTCGATTCCGAGGTAATCGGCGATAGCCGCGCGCCGTTCCGAATCGCCACTTTCCAGGGCATAGTTGGGCTGACCACTGCCGCAGTAGCGGCTGAACCAGGCCACGATGGTGTGATCACCGGCGGTAGCTTGGGCAATGTTGAGGACATCCCCCGGATAGTTGATACCGTCGTCGCTGTAGAGACTTACATCGGTTCGATCGAAATCGGCGGAACTCTGATCGGCCGATTCAGACAGATTGGTCAACTTCCAAGTGTTGCCATCGTCGAGACTCACCGCAGCATAGGCCTCACGCTTGCCATGACCGGTAAAACCAATCTCCTCGTTGCCTTCCACATGCTCGACAGGACCGTAGAGGAAAACGCCAATCTGGGGTTTGACCTCGCTAAGTGTCTCCTCAAGGACGCCATCGATATTGAAATGCTCTACATCGTTGTCGCTACCATCGGCGGCTTGCGATGGTACATACCGACTCATCACATCGACGAATGCGTGCTCGGCTTCGCCGCCAGCCGGGAGTTTCTGCGATATGCTTTTCAGGAAAGGCGAGCCGGGGTTCCCGTTCCCCCCATCGTCTGCGAATGCGCCTGGTATTACCAGCAGCGCTGCTGCGATCGAACTGAATATAGTTGATCGATTATGTCTCATTATTTGATCTCCTCATACAAATGAACGCACAGATGCCCGATCCATGAATTTATTCCTTTAATTTCCTTTTCATGCATGCCACTTTGCGCAGGACTAGAACAGATTTGCATAACACACCGATCGGGATTGATGCCCTGAAAAATGCCCCTTGTTTGTTAAAAAGGACATCTTTTAGAGATTAGGCAATTTTGGTGCCATGCAACTTTTTTAAATAAAATCAGTATCCTATAACCAATCTCATTAAGAGACCCTATCGGAACGTAAAAAATCTTGACGAATACGATCCATCGTCTCTAGTGCGCCACAGCCGGCGTATACCCTGAATAGGGAAATAATTCGTCGGTAGGGTGTCACCTATGTATCGTGCCCCCGGGGATTACCAACACGACTGCCTCGTGTCATTGTCCGAAGCGACAAACGCTGACGGCAATGGATCATGCCAGTTATTATATTTATGTAGTCCTTGGAGCGATTGAAAGATTCAGACCAAGCAGAACTGGAAAAAAACCCTTCTATCCAAAAAATAGTGATGTAATTTGATCAATATTTGATTTCCAAATACTGATCAATGTTATGATTCAGAACCATACTAGAAGGATTTCGCTTGAGGGCTGCTACAATGTTAAGCTTTGGGTGCAATGTTTTTGACTAGTCTCATTTCGATTCTGTCACATCTTGCATAACTCCTCTGGAAGTCAGAGGCTTCATCGTAGAACTATTACATAATTTGACGGAACACGTAACCAAATAAATTACCAATGATAAAATTGGCTGAAACGTGAGATCAGAATTCAGGATAAGGTGTGTGACTATGAATAGTTATATAGAAAACTTTTTTCCAATTATAGCGCTAACATTATCTTCTCAAGCTTTATTTGCAGCAAATGAACTAGGTGAATTTTGTTTTTCCGGAACGTTCCAAAACACTGGAAACTGCTTGATTAGTATTGAAGCCACTCAACACAATAAATATTATTCATTGAACGGTTCAAGCGAATGCGAAATAGTTGAAGGAAAAGAATGGTTTGCTGAGTTGTATTCGGGTATTGCTTATGGTAGCGGATACCTAAAAGACGCCAAAAATTTTAATGGTGCTCTTCGAATTTCTTCTCCTACCAATAGTGACATGACACCGAAAACAGTTTTATTTGAGTTCAATATTGACACACAAACGGTTGCATTCAAAGCTTCATCAGAGGATAACAATTTTTGCTCAGGTGAAGATGATTGCATTTTAGATTATGATTTTATTTTCGTAAATTGCCCATGAAGTTCGATTAAACTTATCAAATAGTTTGAATAATATTTTAGATATTATTTCTGAAAAGGTTTTCGAAATGAGGATTATATTAAATACATTAAAAGCAATGCTGTTAAGTTCAATTGCTCAGATGACTTATGCTGCTGATGAGCTAGGTGAAATTTGTTTCTCTGGTTCATTCAAGAATACAGGCGAATGCTTTATTAGCATAGAAGTAACTCAGCATATCAAATATTTTTCCCTTAATGGCTTGAGTCAATGTGATGTGATAGAGGGGAAGGAATGGTTAGCACAAGCTTATTCCGGCATTACTCACGGCAATGGTTATATTGATGAGGAATCTATTTTCAATGGCGCTTTAGATGTTTTCAGCCCCACCAACAGCGATCTAATACCAAAAAGCTTGATATTTTGGGTGGATCTAGAAACCCAGGCGGTCCAATTCAAGGCAACTACGGATGGAACAGACTTTTGTAGTCCATTTCAAAATTGCGAATCATTAATTGATTTCGACATCATTCAATGCCCTTAAAATTATTGGTTCGCGCTCGCATCAATACTGTGAATTTTTTCAGCGGCGGATTCCAAAAGCAGCCTCCCGTCAACCGGCTAACCAACAATCCAATCCGCATAATTTCTACTCTTCGGTCAAAGCAACATGGAGCCGACTGAGCAACGGCCGAAGCAGATACGCCAAGAAAGTCCGTTCGCCGGTTTTTACGATGACCGTCGCAGGCATTCCGGGCTGCAATCGATGATGACCCAACTGTTCGATTCCCGCATCGGTCACCTCCACTCGCGCCAAGTAATGGGGCGGCATATCGGAGTTAGCGCTCGGAATCAGGTCGGCGGAAACGGAAATCACCCGCCCCTCTACGATTAGTTGCGGTTGATTGACGAACGCCTGCAGTTGAATATCGGCCAACTGCCCTGCTTGAATACGGTCGATCAAATGGGAAGGAATCCGTGCCTCGAACAGCAAGCGCTCATCCCGGGGCACGATTTCCATCATCGGTTCTCCCGGCTTGACCACACCGCCCACCGTATGGGCTTCCAAATGATTCACGTACCCTGCAACCGGGGCTCGGATCACGGTGCGTTCCAACGCCTCCTTTAACGCCCGCACTTTTTCTTCGGCCACCACCGCTTGCCGCACCGTATCGGCCAGTTGGGTTTCCACTTCCTTGCGATAGTTTTGCTTGAGCCTCAAGGCTTCCAGTCGGGTATCTTGTGCCTCGCGGCGAGCCAGATCGATTTGATTGCCGAGATCCAAGGCCTGACGTTCGAGCTCCAGACGGGCATTCCGCGGCGCATAGCCTTCGGCGGCCAAATTCCGCACCCCCTCCAATTGTTCGCGCAAGAACTCCAGCTGCGCCGCCTTGGCGTCGGCGTCGGCGGTATGGGTGTCGACTCGGGCGGCAAGCAATCGGAGTTCGCTATCGAGGGCGGATCGCCTGGCCGAAAAGAGTTGGCGCTGCGCTTCTATCTGAAGGTTGGCGCGACCTTCGCTCCCCGCTTCAAGAAGTTCGTCAGGGAAAACGACGCTTTCGGCGCCTTGCCGTTCCGCGCGTAAACGCGCCTCCATGGCCAGCAATGCGTAGTATTCTTTCAGGGCGCTGCGATAGCTGGCGGCAATTTCACTATCGTCCAAGGTAATCAGAGGCTGCCCCGACTTCACATACTGAGCCTCGGTCACATGGATCGCCTTCACGATCCCGCCGGTCAAATGGGCCACCGTCTTGCGGTTGGACTCCACCACCGCGGTTCCCGGTGCGGGCACACCCGCATCCAGGGGAGCCAGCGCCGTCCAGGTCAAAAAACCGCCGAACCCGACCGCCAGCAGCCACACTCCCAACCGGACAAAACGCCCGATATCATCGGGGGGTATCGCAGGCACCTCAATGTCAGCGGTTTTTCCGGCAATCGGTTCAGAGGCTCGCACCGACAGGACTTTCTTTTCAACGGCCATGAACTTATTATTCCTTTAACCCGCCATCGATGCGGCTTTCCCGGCCTTGGCGGCTTGCTGAAAAGCATTTCGAAGCATTGCCAGCACCTCATCCCGGGAACCATGGGCTTGTAGCTTGCCATCGCGGAGCAGCAACAATCGGTCGACTTCGTTCAAAATGCTCGTCCGATGCGTGATCACCACCACCGTCCGGCCATCCGCCTTGGCCTTTCGAACCGCCCTCACCAACGCCGCCTCGCCCGCATCGTCCAGATTGGAATTGGGTTCGTCCAAGACAATCAAGCGCGGATCGCCAAACAAAGCTCTTGCCAGGGCGATCCTCTGACGCTGCCCCCCGGACAGCACCGCCCCGCCGGGGCCGATCTGCGTATCGTAGCCCTGCGCAAAGCGCAAAATCATTTCGTGCACGCCGGCGGATTTGGCCGCCGCAACGATATTGTCCGAGTCCAATTCCCCGAAGCGGGCGATGTTCTCTGCGACGGTGCCCTCGAACAACTCGATGTCTTGGGGGAGATAACCGAGGTACGGTCCCAGTTCCGTCTTGTCCCAATCGGCCACATCCACCCCGTCGAGTCGCACCTTACCCGAGGAGGGATTCCAAACGCCCACCAACAAACGCGCCAGAGTGGATTTGCCCGATCCGGACGGACCGACGATGCCCACCACCGTACCTGCGGGAATTTCGAAACTTAACCCCATGAGCACCGGCGTCTCGGCGGCGGGAGGTAGGGCCGTGACATTCACCGCCGTCAGATTCCCGGCGGGAGGCGGCAACGATAAACGCTCCGAGGGGGGTGGGAAACGGTCGAGCAACTCGCCGAGGCGCGTATAGGCGCCTCGCGCGTTCACGAACCCCCGCCAATTGGCGATCAACTGCTCCACCGGCGCCAAGGCTCGCCCGAGCAGGATCGAACCGGCGATCATGCCGCCCGCAGTCATTTCTCCCCGGATCACGAAATACGCCCCCAAACCGAGAACCAGCGACTGAACGGTCACCCGCACGAAACGACTGACCGCGGCGATCAGACCGGCCCGGTCGCTGGCCAGCGCCTGCCAGGCCAATTGTTGAACGTGTCTTTGCTTCCAGCGCTGACGCATTCGGGGCAGCATGCCCAAGGCCTCGATCACCTCGGCATTGATCAAGTGATTGCCGGTCGCACTGAGCGACTGGCCGGCGATATGATTGGCCTCCTGCAAAGGTCCGCGCGTCAGCCACTCATTGAGCAGGGTCACTCCCAGCAGAATCAAGGTGGCCGCCACTCCGAACCAGCCCAGGAGCGGATGGAGCAGGAAAATCACCGCCAGATAAATCGGCGCCCAGGGCGCGTCGAAGAAAGCGAACGGCCCGTTACCCGTCAAGAACTGGCGCAGCCGGGTCAAATCCGAGAGCGCCTGGCGCGCATCCTGTCCTTCTCGGCGCAAGGTGGCCTCAAACGCCGCATCGAACACGCGCTCGTTGGAATCGGCTTCCATCAAAGCCCCCACCCGCACCAGAACTCGGGAACGCACTAACTCCAAAGCGCCCATGAGCATGTACAATCCCACGACCAACAAGGTCAGCAAGCCGAGGGTCGTTTCGTTGCGGCTGCTCAACACCCGATCATAGACCTGCAGCATGTAGAGGGAAGGCGTCAACATCAATAGATTGATGACGAAAGAAAACGCTCCGACGATGAAGAAGTACCGCCGCAGACGTCTCAAAATGCCCAATAACTCCGGAAAATTCGCCGATTTGGCCACAAACCTGATCCAATCCAAATATTCCCAAGCCGAGCCATCCCCCGGCCCGGAAGATACTTTTTATCTTTCCAGCGCGCCCAGGCGGAACCGGAAAGCCGGTTAATCAAACCGTCAAGGGTCTCACACCCAACCGTCGAATTCCATCACGCTGCCGATGGTGGCAAGGGCCTCGTCGCTTTGAGCCAGGTCCACCGCCAAGCCGTTCCGGTCCAATGCACCGGCCTCCAATTGCGCCTGATAATTGTGTACCTCCTCAACCGACGCGTCCCGACCCACGGTGTTTTGATAGAGGGTTTGGATGTATTCGCCGTCGTTCAAAGACGCAAAATCGGTCTGGTTTTGGAACCAATTGAGGATCTGCTCATCGGTGATGCCCGGGTTTTGCAAGGCTTCCCGGCCCATTTGCCATTCGTCCGCGGTGGCGCTGCGGTCGAAAAAGGTATGCACCAGACGGCCCAAGGCGGCTTCGGTGGGATCGTGGGCCAACACGACGGTGTCGCCGTCGTCGAAGGCGATCATTTCGGCATTGGTCAAGGAAAGCATGGCGCCGTCTTGGTAGCGGGTCAGCTCGAGACTGCCGCCTTTGGCTTCCAGATGAACCCCTTCTCTCCCCCCGCTAAGCTGCAGGACGTCATGGCCCGTGCCGCCATCGGCATTCAACGCCAGCCCCATCGGCAGATAGCCCTGATCGTTGCCCTCGCCGCCGACAAAGTCGCGGTCGACATCCAGGGACAGGATCGACGGGTTGTCGTCGAGACCGGCCAGCAGTTCGTCGGCGCTCTTGTCCTGCAGTTCGACCGGCGCCAAAAGCCGCTGAAAAGCGTCGACGAGGTCTTGCGGGCTGGCATCGCCCCAATTCTGCACCGCCGCCGCTTCTTCCCGGGTCAAGTCGCGGTCCAACCAGGTGGTGACCAAATGCTGGGCGACCGCTTCCCGTCGGCTATGGGCGATGGCCAAACTCTCACCGGTATCGAATTGAATGCGCTCCACATCGATGAACGTGTCGACCTCTCCGCTGGGCGGATGAGTCAGGGTCACCCCGGGACCGTTCACGTTCATTATGTAATCGGCCAATTCGCCTGACTGAAGCGCCACGTCGAAGCCGAATCCTCCATTGAGCCGGTCGCGGCCGCTGCCGCCGCTCAAAATATCCTGGTCGGCGCCGCCGTAGACGATATCGGCTCCGCCGCCGCCGAAGGTTTGATCGTCGCCGCCGAGGCTACCGACGGTGTCGTCGCCGCCATTGCCGTGCAAGCGGTCGTCGTCTTCCCCCAACACGATAAATTGGCTGCTATCGTCGCCCACTGCAACGTTTCTGCCCTGCCCCCCCACGGCATGGGTGGAACCGATGAGGGTGACGAAGTCCACATTGTCGATTTGCAGGACGGTGCCGGAAGGAAGATCGCGCACGTCGATCACCAGCGCCGTACGGGTGCCTTCTTCGGCTTGATTGCCGGTGACGATGATCGGCGCACCCGGCGCGTTGCCGCCGGCGACGGTGGGCAAGACCGTTTTCACGACCAGGGAGTCTTCCGATGGCAGGCCATTGAGGAAGGCTTGTCCCTCTTGCGTCAAGGATTGCCGTTCGGGACTGCCGGACTCCGTCATAGTTTCGATCCGTCGGATTAACTCGTCCGTCGCGCTTTGTCCGACAAGCGGCATCGTCCGTCCTTCCACGTTGAGCCCCACGCCGGTGGGAATACTGACCGTCAACAGGTCGCGGCCTTGATCGTCCGTGGCTACCGGAATATCGGCATGGGTCGACAGCGGCGTGTCGGGGTCGTCTTGGCGATCGTCCTCCACGATAGGCACGGTGAGGATTTGGGTGCCGTCGGATCGGGTTTGGCTGTCGATAGAGACACCGTCGAAAGTGTTACCCGGCTCTGGCTCGGGCTCTGGATCGGGGGACGGAGAGGGCAAAGGGGGATTGCTGGCTTCCAGAAGGTAAGTGGCGGTGACCGGTGTGCCTACTATGCCGTCGGTTACGGAGATATCGATGCCGGCATCACCGGCGCCGGCGGCGGTAAACGTCGCATCGGCCAAGGCGGCATTAATCGTATCCACCGCGCCGGTCAATTGTATGCCGTCGGCATCCGGGTTCGAATCGGTTACTTGGCGGATCGTTCCATTGGAGGCGGTCAGCGTCACCGTTAAATCGTCGCCATCCACGTCGGCTACGGTGAAATCGGCTAAGGAGGCCGCTTGACCGACGATGACGGATTGCGCGGTGCCGGGCACGCCTGCAATCGTCGGCACATCGTTGACGGTATTAACTGTAAGAGCGGCGGTCTCGCTTGCACTCGAGAAAGCGGTGCTGCCACCGTTCACGGAGACATCGACTTTGGTGCCAATCGAACCGGAAGTGGTATCCCAACCCCGGTAGCTCACCGTGGTCGTGCCTTGCCAATCGGCATCGGGGACAAAACGCAGACGAGTATCGGCATCGGCTGCCAGCAACAGCGCACCGCCTTCGCCGACCGTCCCTACCGCGATCCAGTTCACGCCGCCATCCGTGGAGTATTCCCACGCGCCGTTGACCTCATCCATCGATGTAACCGCAATCCCTTCGCTCGCACCGGCATCCACATCGGTGAGGCTGGTGCCGAGCAGATCCGAAATCAAGGTGCCGTCGTTGGCGGCGGAATCTTCGTCGATGGCGGTTAAACTCGGACTGCCGCTATTGTCTAATTCCGGCGCGTCGTTGACGGCGGAAACGTCGATGGTCTGGGTGTAGCTCGCGGTGGAGTAGTCAGCGCCATCGTGCACTTTGAAATCGAAATTAGCATAGGCGGTACCGTTGGCATCAGGGGCAGGCGTGAAAGTCAGTTTGCCGGCATCGATATCGCTCCTGGCGATCGCCTGGTTGGCGCTGACGGCGACACCATCCAGGGCCAAACTGCCGGCGGAAGGCAGGTCGGAGATCTGCACCTGGGTCAGGCTGCCACTGTCGACATCGGAAAAATTGAAGTCTCCCGCAGTGAAAGTGAAGCTGCTATCTTCGTCGAGAATGACAGTGCGATCGGCCGCCGTAGGTGCATCGTTGACAGAGACAACCGTTACCGTAGAACTGACGGAAAGTCCGGCATGGGTATCTTCGCCGCCATTGGCGGTGCCGCCGGTGTCCTGGACAGAAGTAAGGGTCACCGTGCGATTCGAAGTGTCGGGGGCGTCGCTGGCATTGCGGTAGCCGAGATTATCGATCAGCGTCTGCCAATCGGCGGCGGTGGCGCTTTTGGTTAGGGTGACCGTGGCGGTGACGCCGGAAACGGCGACGCTGTATCCGAAACCGTTGGCCGATGTGGTGCCGGAAGTAGCGTCGGTCAGGACGACCTCCTGACCGTCGATCGAAAGCCTTTCGTCGGCGCCGTCGTTGACGTTGGTTACGGTGAGAACGACCTCTCCGATATTATCGGCGGACTCTACCGGGTCGATACTGGTGGCACTAAACAAGGTCACCGCGGCATCGTCTTCGGTATAGGTGGGGTCGGAGCCGGCGGCGGTCAGCGTGGGTCGATCGTTGACCGGCTCGACCGAGATCGTCGCGGTGGCATCGGCACCGGCGTTGTCGTCGTTGTCGACGGCGCTGAAGGTAATCGAACGGTCGCTTGTGTCGGGGTCGTCGCTGCCGTTGTCGTAGCGGATCGACGCCATCAGCATTTGCATGGTCGTCGCATCGGCGGAGGCGTCGTCGACGGTGACGGTCAACTGGCCGGTGCCGCTGTCGTAGGCACCGATGGTCACCGCCTCGCCGTTCACCGTTTGATTGCCGCTCCCGAAAGCGGAAGCCAGGCTTTCGGCGGTGCCGTCGGGACGATTGGTCAGGGTGACGCTCAGGGATTTGAAGGTGCCGTCGTCGGTGATGGCGGAATCGCTGTCGGCCACCGCGACCGCGCCCCCGCCCTCGGTAAAGCTTCCCGAGTAACCGCCGCTGCCCGCGCCGCTGGAGTCGTCGCCGTCCAAGTCGATGAGGGGGGCTCGCACCAGATTCACGGTGACGTCTTGATGGGCCGAAGTCTCGGTGCCGCCGTCGCCGTCGGTCACGGTGATGCGTACGGTTCGTGCAGCGGTATTGACACTGTCGGGATCCGAGTTGGCGTACTGGATCGACCGCGCCAGATCCTGAACCCTGGCCGACGTGGCGTTAGCGTTCAGCGAAACGACCAGATCGTTGCCGCTGGAACCGCCGCTGACGGTACCGATGACGGTTCCGCCGCCGTCGGAATGAACCACGTTGGAGCCGGTAACCGAAATCGCGCCGACGTTGCCGACGGCGAGTACGTCCTCGCCGGCCTGGCCATTGGCGACAATCGAGGCGGTGACGTTGCCCCCGTCGAAGTCCGGAGAGTCCACATCGGACACGGCGGCATCCCCGTTCGCGTCCAAGGAAACACCATTGGCGCCGAGACTGTGGGAGACCGAATCGCCGTCGAGATTGGCCAGGACGGGCGCTTCGTTGACGTTGTTGATCGTGATCGACAGATCGGCGTCGGTAGTGTTGCCAGCATCGTCGGTAGCGCGCACGGTGATGTCGTGGCTGGCGTTGACTTCGCGATCGAGCAAACTGCCGTCGGCGACGGTGACGTTGCCCGAACCGTCGATGGCGAAGCGACCGCCGGCGTCATCGGCGAGACTGTAGGTGACGCCGTCGGAGCCGCCGCCAGTGACCGTTCCCGCCGCCGTGCCGTTGGCGCTGTTCTCGTCCACGGCCAGGGTGCCCGTTGGGGTGCCGGGGCTGTCATTATCAACCGTGGCGTTGGTCGTATCGGCCGTAGTGGTCGCGTTGCCGGCATTATCGGTGGCGGTCACCGCGAGGTTCAGATTGGTCCCGTCAATGCTCCCGCCGCCATCCTCGGTAAGCGTGTAGGTCGCCGTCCAGGTACCGGCGCTGTTGCTCGCGGCCACCGCCGTTCCGCCCCCGAAAGCGCTGAAGTCGACGGTCACGCCCGAAATGGTGTCGCTATTGTTGTCGCCGCCCGCGGTGTCGTTCCAAGTGGCGGTCACCGTGTCGCCCACTTTGAAGGCGCCGCCGGTCCCCGAAGCGCCGGAAATGGAAATATTGGCGTCGGTTACCGTCGGGACCACGTTGTCGACCGCTGCATTGGTACTGTCGGCCGTAGTGGTCGGATTGCCGTCATCGTCGGTGGCGGTGAGGGAAACGTTGAGGTTGGTCCCGTCAATGGCTCCGGCGACGATGGTATAGGTCGCCGTCCAGGTGTCGGAGCTGTTGCTGGCGGCCACCGCAGACCCGCCGCCGAAAGCGGAAAAGTCGACGGTCGCGCTTGAGATGGTATCGCTGTTATTGTCACCGCCCGCGGTGTCGTTCCATGTAGCGGTGACGGTGTCCCCCACTTTGAAAATGCCGCCGGTCCCCGAGGCGCCGGAGAGGGAAATGTTGCCATCGGTTACCGTCGGTGCCACGTCGTCGGTGACATTGACAGTGACATTCTGGTCGGCATTGGTGGTGCCGTCCGTCGCCCGGATGCTTAGGGTGTAACTGGCGGCATTGTTGGTTCGATCCAACTGAGTGGTGTCGTTGACGATGATCTCGCCGGTGGACGAATCGATGGCGAAAGCGCTGCCGGTGTTGCCGGACTGGATGGAGAAGGTGATTGAATCGTCGTCGCCGGTGGCGGCGACGGTGCCGACGGAGGTACCGTCGCCGTCGCTTTCGTTGACGCCGAAGGATTGGCCGGAGGTAATGGCGGGGGCGATGTCGGAGACGGTGACGGTGACGTCGGTGGTGGTGGTGTTGTTGGACGATTCGCCGTCGTCCGCCTGGATGGTCAAGGTGTAGGAGGTACCGTGGGTCTCGTAGTCCAGGTCGTCGGCATCGTTGACGGTGACCGTCCCCGAGGCGCTGTCGATGGCGAAAGCCTTGTTGGTATCGCCGTCACCGTCGGGGTTGCCGGCGGTGATGGCGTAGGTGATGTTGGCATCGTTGGCGCCGCCGTCGCCGTCGTTGGCCTCGATGTCGGCGTCGGTCAGAACGGTAGCGCCGTTGCTCGCGGTCTCGGCGATGGTGCCGTTGTTGGCGGTGGCAAATAAGGGTGGGGTATTCGAAGCGGCAGGGCTAAGATTGGAGATGTCAAAATCATCGAGCTTTCCAAAAATACCGCCGTCGCCTGCCGTAATGTATATTTTCGAAACGCCGCTCCACCCGAGGGCAACGTTTTCCCCGCTATTGGCAAGAGAGCTGCTTGTTGTGCTATCGCCATTATCGGAGGAGATCGTAAAAGTGTCAAAATGGGTGGGACCGGACCAGTTGTATATATAGATACTGTTCGCGTCGAAGGTTTCGCCGGTCGAAAAATACAGGGTCACCTGCGACTCATAAGCGCCGGAATGTCCAATTGTGACATAGCTGTTTCCTGAGTAGGAATATGCCCCTGTACCTGCGCTCTGTCCATCAACGACGAGCAGATAGCTTCCGACGTTGAACTTGGCATCGTCAGCAGGGTTGCTACTATAGGCGCCAGCATCGTTAACGCTATCGAAGCTGATATTTCCGGTATAAGCGAGAAGACTTTGGAATTTGGCTAGGCCATCAGACGATAACGGCACGTCATCGCTCACACCTCGGCTCACCTCGAGCACCCAGTCGCCGCCGGCGGCGAAGTTCCCGGTGGCGTCGTTCGACGCCGCCACATCCGCCCCGGTCGCCACCGCCAGCTCCTCGACGAACGCCATCCCGGTCTTGCCCTCACCTACTCGGCAGCCATACAACAACAAATCCCCTTCATCCGACAACGACCCCGAAATGGTTTCCAGCGCCTCGCCATACTCGTCCAGGGTCGCCGAGGACAGCACGCCGTCCCCCAGATGCACTTCGCCGGTATCGCCGTGGGAGAGAATGTGCAGCCCGTCGATCGCCTCGCGTCCTTCCAGGGCGGCGGCGAGCTCTTCGACCCCGTCGCCCTCGCCGGAGAGCAGGATGACCTCCATGCCCGCCTCTGCGGCGGCATCGGCCAACACCTGGTAATCGTCCACGGAGGTGTCGACCACGGCGACCTCGGCGCGATCGCCAGGCAAGGCTTCATGGGACGGGGGGTCCGTCTCCCGGGTGGAATCGATGGTCTTTTTGTGCGTGAAGCGATCGAAGGTACCCATGCCTGGTTCTCCATTCTTGCTCAAGGGGGTGACCGGACACTCGATCCGGTGAAACGGTCGACTCGTTTACAGGTTTTCTCTAACTTGCAACAGCTATATGATGCTATTCATCCGTCCTTTGCGCCGTGATCACGTTGGCCTTGCTGGCGGTGAGATCGCGCCAGAAGTCCATCCCTTGGAATTTCTTGAACAGATCCGGCGGCAGAATGGTGCGGCGGGGCTGAAAGGCCACCTTGGGCCGGACCCGGTGCAGTCCCGAAAGGCCCAGGGCTTCGTCGAAGTCGGGCGCGTCGAATTCCACGTGGTCGAAGTCATGACCGTCGTAACAGGGTTCATCGATGAAGTCGTAGATCAACGGCAATACCTTGCCCGGCGCCCGGGCCAGCAAATCGTAGTCGACAATCAACAGGGATTCCGCCTGCTCGCCGTAGAAGGCTTCCTTGAGCGCCGCCCAAGGGAATCCCACCAAGCGGTCGTGGCGCGCCAAGGCTTCCACCCGGGAATAGACCGTGGCGCGGTCGGCGTCGGAGCCGAACAGGCGGGAATTTTGAAAGGGATGCCGGCGGATGAGGCGCTCCAGGCTGTCCATGATCCAGGAAACGTCGCGCACGCAGGCGATGATCTTGGCTTCGGGAAACAGCTCGGCGAGCAGGGGCAGCTTGGCGCACCACTGACGGTTGGTGTCGAAAATCACCCGGGCGTCATTGTCGCCGTAGTATGCGTCGAACAACCCTTTCAGGAGGCGCGGTTTGTGGACCTCCTCCATCAAGAGGGACACCTCCGTGCCGGGACTCATCAGTTGCAAGTTGGCGGACACGAGGGCGCCCAGCGGGCTGGACATGGACGCGTGAAAGCGCGGATTCTGACGCAACAGGGCCGCCAGCAGCGTGGATCCCGAACGCGGCAACCCGGAGATGAAATGGAATTGTTTGGTCATGAAATCGAATCTCCTCCCCTGTCGATTCGCGGTTGGAACAAGCGTGCAATCCCCACGGCGCTCCCTAGAAAGATAGCCAATTTTAGTACAGCCCACAAACTCGCAGGACCCACCCGCCGCCGGTGGGCGGAAATCCGGTTCCGCCGATGGCCCCCAGCGCTTCCTTGACGCTCTGTCAATCCGGAACTAACCTTGCTGGTGGTGACTGCGACCGCCTTCGTGGATGCCCAAAGCTCGGCTCGATTGCCGCAGGGTTCCACGGGATGGCCCTTCCGGATCTTCCCGGGCTTGTCGAAGAGCCGCAATATTTCAATCGTAGGAGACCCCCCCATGTCCGATACCCCGTTCGATCCCGACAATCCCCCCGCAAAGGTGGAGCCCCCTGCGGAACCCCCGGTGGCCGTCTCCCCGGAGGATGAGGGCAAGCCGCTCCTGGGCCGTCTGACCAAGGACGATTTCGAAAAGCACCTGAATCAATCCTTCCGGATCACCCTGGAGGACGAAGCGGTGGACTTCACCCTGGTGGAGGTGACCGAATTGCCGCGCAAAGTGAGCAATGCGGAAGTCGCCAAGGCCTTGGGACTCGCCGAGCGGGCGCCTTTCACGATGATTTTCCGCGGGCCGCGGGAGGCCGAATCGGGCCAGGGAACCTTCGCCGTGGAGCATCCTGAAATGGGCCATATGTCACTTTTCATGGTGCCGGTTCAGGGCACCGACGAGCACATCGACTACGAGGTCATTTTCACCTGAAGCCGACCCGGCACGCCTCCGATTGACGCGGGCGGCGTCGGTCGGGGCGCTTTCCCGCCTTTAACCGTCCCGAGTCGGGAAGCTATTTCCGAGGCCGCCACTCCATCAAGTAATAAACACCTTCTTCGGCGATTTTCCGGAATCCGAGCCGGCGATAGAAACTCAGCGCGGGGTTCTCCCTCTCCACGTGGATGGTGACCGGCTTGTCCTCCTCGGCGGCGTCCTCCATGATCGCCCTCATCAACCGACTGCCCACGCCCTTGCCGCGCCGATGGGCCAGCAAGGCAATGTCCACCACCCGGATCTGGTCTTCCAGCGGCCGCAAATAGAGCCGCCCCAGGGGCTCGCCGTTCCGATCCTCGACAACCTGGAAGCGGGTGCCGTCGAGATAGGCCCTATAATATTTGTGCTGCACCTCGAACTGCTGTAGCAGGAACCGTCGCTTGTCTTCCTCGGTCCAGTGCGGAATTTTCGCCATCTCGTAATCCCGCGACTGGCAATAGATCTCAGCGAGCAGGGGCAAGTCGTCGGGCTCGTGCACCGGACGCAGCCTTGGCATTATCTCTTGATTCATACACCTTCCTAACCAAGTGGATCCGTCGGAGCCGGGCTATTTGATCACGACCGCGGGGGATAGTCGCCCACGACGCAGATAATGAAGTTCACCGCCAGGAAGGGCTGGCGGTTGTAGTGCGCCTGACTCGATCCGGCATTGCCCGTCGCCTGCGGCGACATGGAGGAGGTGGCGGCGGGATCGGGCTTGAAACCTTGGGTGGGCCGTGTTGGCGGTAAGCCCCGGTCCTTGATGGGCTTGGCAAGGGTGGCGTCATTGGCGGGATCGGCCGATTGAGCGGTGGCGTTCTTCGCCTTGAGGTTGTGCCGATGGGAAGGCAGTTGATCCCCGGTCACGGTGACCCGGTCGCTCCCCAGCGGCTGAGCCAGATGGCGCCGCGTCAGTCCCGGACCTTGGCCGGGGTGCATGGGTGTGCGGCCCATGAGATTGGGGACCGCGAAGGTGGTGCGGCCATCGCCGCCGTACATATTGGAAATAATGCTGAACAGCATGGTCTGCTGGTCGATATGCATCAACTGGCCGTTGCATAGGGCCCAATTGCGCGGGGCGTAGTTTCCCCCGAACATCCGGACCTCGCCGATATAGAGATCAGCCATGGGGTGTTCTCCTGGTTTGGTTGCGGATTCGGCGTCGCCGGTTAGCTGCGCTGCGGATAAGTGCCGTAAAGCGACAGAATGAAGTTGATGCCCAGACTCGGCATCATATTGTCATGGCCCTGATTTCCGCCCACGGGCTGCATCACGTCGTCGTGCAGGGTCGCGTCGGGTTCTTCGGCGCGGTACAGCATTTCGTTGGCCGAAGCATCCGCCTGAGCGTACATCCGTCCCGCCGGCTGATTGGAGGAGGCGGAGGCCGGAGCGGCATTGAAGGAATGGCTGTGGGCCGGCATCTGCGACGTGGTGAGCCGGACGGTTTCGCTACCGCCGCGCTCCCCCATGCGGCGGGTGGAAAGGCCGCCGCCGGTGCCGTAATGGATGGGGACGCGGCCGCGCATGTCGGGGTACGCGAAGGTGGTGTGGCCGTCACCGCCGAAAGTGGTGCCGAGCAGCGAAAAAAGGGCCTGATTCTGGGCGATGGCCATCAATTGGCCGTCGCAAAAAGCATAGTTGCGCGGGGCAAAATTGCCCGCGAACAACTTGATCTCACCGATGAAAGGGTCCGCCATGATGATTCTCCGGGTTGGAAAAAGTGAAACACTTGCCGCAGCCGCACGGCGTCAGGAACGACTCGGCCAGAGGCCTTTCAAGGCAATGCAGAAATTGAGCCCCATATAAGGCTGCATGTTGGGATGGGCCTCGCTTCCGCCGGTGGTGCTGACGGTGCCCGGCTCCAGGCTCGCGGGGTTCGCCGCGGAAGGGGCAAAGGCGTCGCGGGCATTGCCGTTTCGGTCAACGTAGTTGGCCGGAAAGGCACCGCCGGGGTCGTCGGTGGTGCCGTTTTCGGAAGCCGCCAATACCGGGTGGTTGTGAGCCGGAATCTGATCCAATGTCAGCGGAACGGATTCATAACCGCCCGCCTGAGCATCCCCTATGTCTTGCCCGGGGTGTACGGGAGCGCGACCGCGCATATCCGGAAGCGCAAAGTTGGTGGTGCCGTTGCCGCCGTAACGGTTTCCCAGAAGCGCATATAGCGCCGAATTCTGCTGGATCTCCAGCAATGCACCGTCACAACGGGCCCAATCCCGTGGAGTCCAGCCAAATCCAAACATGCGGATCTCGCCGATAAACGGTTCGGCCATGCGTGTCTCCTATTTTTTTGAATTATCGAATTTATTATAGACCCGATCCTTGCCCTATCACTTCCTTTGCGCGGAAAGTCATCGAGACCGGAGGAATAAAGTCACCTTGATGGTGTACGAAGCGACAACAAGCCGCAAAGCAGGTCAAGCGAAAAATCGGCTGGATTCCAGCCTCCACGTCACAATGAACCCCCGAGGTCGCCGCAAACAAACGCCTTCATTCAAAATCCTGTTTTTTCATCCAGGGGATGATCCGCTCGAAGGCTTTCTCGATTTGCTCCAGGGAGGTGGAATAGCTGATCCGCAAGGCATTGCTGCAGGATTCGCCGAAGGTGTCGCCGGCGATGGTGCACACCCCCGTTTCCTTGAGCATGCGCAGCGCCACATTGGTGCCGTTGATGCCTTCCGGAAGAGAGGGGAAAATATAAAAGGCGCCTTCCGGCCGATAGCCCTTCAAATACGGCGTCTCGTCGACCAAGGTCACCAGGCGGTTGCGGCGGCGGGTGTATTCGGCCAGCATCTCGTCGACAAAGCTCCGATCGCCGCGCAGCGCGGCCACCCCGGCCCACTGGCAGGGGGTATTGGCCACCGTGGTGGTGAACATGTGGTAGCGGCGCAGTTTTTTGATCGCGCCCTGGCTGGCGATCATCCAGCCGATGCGCATGCCGGCCATGCTGAAGGTTTTGGAAAAGCTGCTCACCACCATCACATGGTCCAGATCGCTGCAGCAGGACAGCACGCTGGGATAGGTCTTGTCGTCGTAGACCAGGTGATCGTAGACCTCGTCGCTGATCACGTAGACGTTGCGATAGGCGGCTTCCTGGACGATGGCTTCGACGGTTTCCCGCGGGTAGAGGGTGCCGGTGGGATTGCTGGGCGAATTCAGCACGATGGCGTAGGTGTTCATGTCGATGGCGTCGATCACTTCCTGGGGATCGAGCTGATGGCCGTTTTCGGCCCGGGTGGGAATGTATTTCACCTCGCCGCCGTTCATTCGGATCAAGGGCGCGTACAGCATGAAACTGGGATCGGGCACGATGAATTCGCGTCCCGGGGCCGATGTGGAAGTCAGCGCCAGGTAGATCGCCTCGGTCGCGCCGGTGGTCACCAGAATGTTATCCGGGCTCAGGGAGCGACCGTAGCGCTCGCCGTAATACTCGGCCAGGGCCTCCAGCAATTCAGGCAATCCCGCGTCCATGGTGTAGCCGGTCTGACCGGCCCGCATGGCCTCGATGGTCGCCTCCACCACATGCGGCGGCGCGGGCATATCGGGCTGGCCGATGGACAGATGGATCACGTCGTCCATTTCGGCCGCCAGGTTCACCATCTTGCGGATTCCCGGCACCGGAATGGCGTGCAGGGCCGGATTCCAGATGGGATCCTCGCTTTCGTAGAAATCGGCGTCGGTGATCATGCCCCGTTCTCCCGATCAAACAACTCCGGCCGGTTTTCGGTCAGGGGTGCCGCCTGCTGGTAGGCGTATCCGGCCCGCAGCACCCGCTCATCGCTGAACCGAGGCCCCACGATCTGCAATCCGATCGGCAATCCGTCGGTACTGAATCCGCAAGGGACGGACAAGGCGGGCTGCCCGGTCATGTTGAAGGGATAGGTAAACGGCGTCCAACTGGGCCAACGGGTGCTGTACCAGTCTTCGGGCACTTCCCGGCCGGCCTTGAACGCGGTGATGGGCAAGGTCGGCGTGAGCAAGAGATCGTATTTGCGATGGAAGACGGCCATGCGCTCGCTGAGCGCCATCCGGATATTGACCGCCCCCAGATAATCCAGCATGGAGAGCCGGGACGCCTTTTCGGCCACCTTGACCAGTTCGGGGTCCATCAAGGCGCGTTTTTTGGTCCCGATATCGCGCATCGCGTTGGCCGCCCCGCCGTAGAATAAATGACCGAATGCGCCCACCGGATCGCTGAAGCTGGGGTCCACCTCCATCACCTCGGCGCCCAGGCTCTCGAACACGGCGACCGCCTGTTTGAACGCCGCTTCGATTTCCGGATCGACATTCACATGGCCCAAGTTGGGCGTATAGGCGATTTTCCACCTCTTAACGCCCCGGTCCAATTCGGCCAAATAATTGACGCCCCGCCGCGGAGCGGCCTGGCTGTCGCGTAAATCGGGCTCGGTCAGGACGTTCATCATCAAGGCGCAATCCTGGACGGTCCAGGTCATCGGTCCCGCGTGGGCGAGCGTCCCGAAGGGGCTGGCCGGCCAATGGGGCACCTCGCCGAAAGTGGGTTTCAAACCCACGATGCCGCAAAAGGCGGCCGGGATTCGAATCGACCCGCCGGCGTCGGTACCCAGCGCCAAGGGTCCCATTCCCAGGGCCACCGCGGCGCCGGAACCGCCGCTGGAACCACCGGAGGTCTTTTCCGGATTCCAGGGATTGCGGGTCACGCCGTGTATGGGGCTGTCGGTCACGCCCTTCCAGCCGAATTCGGGCGTGGTGGTCTTTCCCAGCGGGACGTAGCCGTTGCGTTTCAAAGCCGCCACCGCGGGCGACTCCTTGCCCAGCGTACTGTTCGGCTCGATCACCTTGGAACCCTTGACGGTGGGCCACATGGGCGTCAGGAATACATCCTTGACCGCCACCGGCACCCCGTCGAGCCAGCCCTTGGGTTCGCCTTGCTGGTAACGCTCCTCGGATTCACGCGCATAACGCAAGGTGGTTTCCGAATCCACCAGACACCAGGCATTCACGTGTGGATCCAGCCGCTCGATCTGATCCAGCATGGCCCGGGTCGCTTCCACCGGCGAAAGGCTGCCCTTCCGATAAGCTTCCAGCAATTCAACCGCGGTCATCCGCAACACATCTTTACTCATATCCCCACTCCTTTATTTCACGCCACATGTTTCCCGACGATGCATAAAAAATGGTTGCCATTGAGGCGATCGAGCAAAAGCCCATCCTACTTGGCGCTGATATAGCCGCGCTTTTTCTCCACCACATTCAGCATAGGGGATCCGGCGACCCAGCGGCGGAAATTCTCCACGAACTGCTCGCCCAAAGCTCGGCGCCAGCCGATGAAATCACCGGCCATGTGCGCCGAAATCATCACGTTGGGCATATCCCACAAGGGGCTGTCCGCCGGCAACGGTTCCTGCTCGAATACGTCCAGCGCCGCCCCGTCGATTTGCCCGTTTCTCAACGCCTCGATCAAGGCATCGAGTTTCACAATCGGGCCGCGGCCCACATTGATCAGGCGCGCACCGGATTGCATTCGCTCGAAGGCGGAACGGTCGAACAGACCTTCGGTCCGGGGCGTCAACGGCGCGGTAATCACCACGTAATCGGCGCTGGGAAGCAATTCGTCCAAGGCATCCTCGCCGTACACTGCATCGAATCTTTCGTCCTCGCGGGCATGGCGGGCCGTTCCGATCACCCGCATACCCACCGCCCGCAGCAAAGCGGCCACTTCGCGGCCGATGGAACCGGCACCGACGACCAAGGCGGTCTGTTTATGGATCAATTCGGTTTCCCGATGCCGCCAGCGATGCTGGCGCTGATAATCCAAATTGCCCAAGGTGTCCTTGGCGAACAACAGTACCGCGCCCAACACGTATTCGGCGATCCCCCGGTCGAATATGCCGCGCGCATTGGTGAGAATGATGTCGCTTTCGGTCAACTCGGGAAACATCAACGCATCGACCCCCGCGCTGGTGGCGTGCACCCAGGAGATATGATGCTCACGGGGCCAAACTTCTCGCAGCCAATCGGTGCGAAAATCGGTCACCACGAGAATGTCCGCCGCCGGCAAGGTCTCGCGCAACACCGATTCATCGCGCGCATAGCGCACTCGCGCTTGGCCTCCCAGTGCCTCCAGGCCGGGCAAGTCGGGCTCGTCGGGCGCGGTCAGCACCACGATTTGGGTTTGCTTGGACATGGGAATCAAATCGTTTGCAATGCTTGCTCGAACAAGCCGACCGCCTCGTCGATCTGCTCCCGGGTCACGATCAAGGGCGGCAGCCACCGGACCACCTGGCCGTGGGTTCCGCAACGCAGCATCAACAGGCCGGCCGCCTCGCTTTCCTTGAGCAACTGGGCCGCCCGTTCGCCCGAGGGTTGTTTCTTGTCGTCGACGATCTCCATGCCCAGCATCAAACCCATGCCCCGGATCTCGTCGATGAAGCGATAGGCTGACTGCAATCGTTCCAACTGCTGGCGAAGGTAGGCGCCGTTCTCGCGTACATTGGCGAGCAGGTTTTCTTGCTCGAACACATCCAAGGTCGCCAACGCGGCGGCGCAGGCCACCGCGTTGGCCCCGTAGGTGCCGCCCTGAGAACCGGGAAAACCTTGCTTCATCAAGTCGGCGGATGCGGCAATCGCCGACAAGGGGTACCCGCTGGCCAAGCCTTTGGCGGTAATCAGGATATCCGGCCGGACATCGAAATGTTCATGGCTCCAGAATTGGCCGGTGCGCCCATATCCGGCCTGGATTTCGTCGCAGATCAGCACGATGCCGTGCCGATCGCAACGCTCGCGCAGGCCCTGCATGAAACCCTCGGTGGCGGGGTAATAGCCGTACTCTCCCTGAACCGGTTCCACGATGATGGCGGCGGTGTCGGAAGGCGCGGATTGGGTAACGAACAAATGATCCAGTTCCTGCAGGCAAAAACGGGTGGTCTCTTCTTCGCTCCAGCCGTAACGATAGGTATGGGGAAACGGCGCGTACACCACTCCGGCCATCATGGGATGGAAACCGGTGCGCACCTTGGGGGTGGAGGTGGTCAAGGACGCCGCGCCCATGGTGCGTCCGTGGAATCCCCCTTGAAAGGCGATGATGTTGGCTCTTCCCGTGGCTTGTCGCGCCAACCGGACCGCCGACTCCACCGCCTCGGAACCCGAGTTCCAGAAAGCGATGGCGTCCAGTTCCGCGGGCAGACGCTCATACAAACGGTCGGTCAGTTCCAGCATCCGCGGATGCTTGACCGTGGTGTACTGGGCATGGACCAGGGTGGCGACTTGTTTTTGCGCGGCGGCGACCACCGTCGGATGGCAATGCCCCGTGGCGGTCACGCCGATGCCGGACGTGAAATCCAGGTACTTCGTTCCGGCCGCGTCATACAAATACGCACCTTCGCCACGTTCCACGAGCACGGAGCTGGATTGGGCCAGCAGCGGGGACAAATGACTCATAAAGACTCCTTTAGCGCTTGTTTTCAAACCCGATCCTCTGCGGCGGGACCCACATCGTGGATTTAGGATGACGCCTACCACCCGGCAACGCAAGATCCTATTTTCATTCGCCTCCCATGCACAAATATTTCACTTCCAGGTACTCCTCCATGCCGTATTTGGACCCTTCCCGACCGATACCCGACTCCTTCACGCCGCCGAACGGCGCCACCGGGTTGGAAATCAGCCCTTCGTTGATCCCCACGATACCCGCTTCCAGGGCCTCCGCGACGCGCCACACCCGATGGATATCGCGGCTGTAGAAATAGGAGGCCAGCCCGTAGGGCGTATCGTTGGCCAGGCGAATCGCTTCTTCCTCGGTTTGGAATTTCATCACCGCGGCCACCGGCCCGAAGGTTTCTTCATGGCACAACTGCATGTCCGGGGTCACCCCGGTCAGCAGGGCGGGTTGCACATAGGTGCCGCCCAGGGGATGGGCCTCGCCGCCGAGGATCAGCCGCGCGCCCTTGCCGACCGCATCCCGGAGATGCTCATCGACCTTGTCCACCGCCGCTTGATTGATCAGCGCGGATTGATTGACGCCCTCCTCCAGGCCGTTGCCGACTCGCAAGGTTTCCATCGCGGTTTTCAGTTTCTCCACGAACGCATCGTGGACGCCTTCCTGAACCAAGAAACGATTGGCGCAAACGCAAGTCTGGCCGGTATTGCGGAATTTGGAAGCCATGGCCCCCTCCACGGCTTTATCCAGATCCGCATCGTCGAAAACCAGGAAGGGTGCGTTGCCGCCCAGCTCCAAGGAGATCTTCTGAATATGCTCGGCGCACTGGGCCATCAACTTGCGCCCCACCTCGGTGGAACCGGTAAAACTGAGTTTGCGCACCGTGGCGCTGGAGGTGAGGGTTTGACCGATCCTGACCGCATCGCCGGTGATCACATTCAGCACGCCGTTCGGCAAACCGGCGCGCTCGCCCAGCTCGGCCAAGGCGAGCGCGGAAAACGGCGTTTCGGCGGCCGGCTTGACCACCATGGAACAACCCGCGGCCAGTGCCGCACCGGCCTTGCGGGTGATCATGGCGGAAGGAAAGTTCCAGGGGGTGATCGCCACCGACACCCCCACCGGCTGCTTAATCACCACGATATGCTGGCCCGGCTTGGCCGCCGGAATGGTATCGCCGTAGGCCCGCCGGCTCTCCTCGGCGAACCATTTGAGGAACCCGGCGGCATAGGCGATCTCGCCCTTGGCTTCGGGCAGCGGCTTGCCTTGCTCCAAGGTCATCAGGCGCCCCAGGTCGTCCTGGAGCGCCATCATCAGCTCATACCAGCGATACAGAATCTCGCCGCGCTCGGCGGCGGTCTTCTTCCGCCAGACCTCAAATCCCTCTCGAGCGGCGGCAATCGCCCCTCGGGTTTCCGCTTCGGCCATGTCGGGGACGGTGCCCAATATCTGTTGATCGGATGGATTGACGACCTCCAGCGTGGCACCGCCATCCGCATCCACCCATTGGCCGCCGATATAACACTGCTGACGAAACAGATTTTGATCTTGCAGATTCACGCCGCTCATAGAAGCACCTCGATGGTTATAGGGGATAATCCATACCGCTTCCGGGCATAGAGCTAACTAGGATCTTAGCACAAATGCCTTTCATATCCCGTTGCGCAGCCCCAATGCCGGCGGATAGGGTTCCAAGTAATATTGCCAGGCCAGATAAAGGTCGCGAATATGGCTTTGATGATGGCGCAGCAAGGTGAAAGGAACGATCAGGGGGACTTCGCCGCGGCGATAATCCTCGATTGCCCGGGCCAACTCCTGCCGATCCTGGGAGCTCAAATACTTACGCAGATAACCGGAAAGATGTTGAAGGGCGTTGACGTGATTGGGGCGCCGGGCACGACGCTGGAGAGCGGCCATCAACTGGAGGAAATACTCCTTCGCCAGCGCTTCAAAAGGCCGCTTTCCCGCCTGGGAAAGCAGCCGGCCGAGTCGTTGATACGCACTGATATTGTGGGCCATCACCATGTATTTATGCCGGGTGTGAAATTCAATCAAGCGAGCGGGAGTCAGACCTTCCTCGCGGAGCTTGCGCCAGCGACAGTGAACAAAGACCCGTTGCAGGAAATTCTCCCGTAGAATCAAATCGTTCAGGCGCCCTTCCTCTTCCACTGGAAGCTCGGGGCGCAGCGCTTGCCACACACCGGTAAACATACCGACACCCCGCTTGTGGATCAATTGTCTTTCGCCGTCGTGCACCCGAACCCTGGCCATCCCGCAAGAGGGTGAATCCTTCTTGGCGATGAAACCGTCCACCGAATCGTGCTCGTTCAGCTGAGCTCGGGCGAAGTCAGTCATTTTATCGGTAAAATCGCGGCTGTGGTCACGAACCTCGAGGAGACGCACCCGACTATCGTGTTGGACCAGATGAATGGGCGGGCGGGGCACTCCCAGGCCGATGGCCACCTCGGGACAGATCGGCCGCAGCTCCATATAGGCGGCCAGGGTTTCCAGATAACGATTCCGCTTGTGTCCTCCGTCATAACGGACTTGCTGGCCCAACAGACAGGCGCTGGTCAAAATCACCGGCGTCGGGTGACCATCGCCAAGCGCTTCAACAAGTCGGTGTTCATTCATCACGCTTCGTTCCTTGTTGATTGGACCGGACCAGGCAATCGCGAAGCTGCGATAGCAATGCATCTTTGTCCAAAGGCAACGGTTCTACCCCTGCCTTGCGGAAATCAGTGGCGTGACGAGCCGAAGCTTCGCCGGCGACCATGACCGGCACGGAGATATTTCGCGCCAGGATGGGCAGCTCCTGAGTCAATAAACGCCGGGAAGGGGTCGAGTTCGCATATAGCAGCACCGCCGCCGCGCCACAGATTTCCGCGCTCTCACCTAAATATAATAAAGGGGTCGTATCCGGGACCCATATCAAACGATAATTCCGTTCCACCAATAGAAGCCCCAAAAATGCCGAATTCAAGTCGTTATCGTCCCCGGGCAAGCAACCGAATAGGATAGTGGGACCTTCATTACGCAGGGTTTGTTGCCATAGATGGTGGCCCAATTGAACCGTCAAATACCTACGCAGCATGGACGTCCCATGGATCGCCTGAGGCTCGCGCCCCTCCAGGCGCCTGAGACGTTCGAGCGCCGGACGCAGCACCTGGCGTACCAGCAAAACACTGGGGTACAGATTGCAGGCTTCCCGGTAGGCGGCATCCAACGCGCCGGGACTGAACGCCAATGAAGCCTTGACCAACGCCTCGGCGTGCCGCTCCCAGTCTTGCCCGGTCAACGGCGGCACCTCGGTGGTCTGGGGTTGTTCCAGAGCCGCCCTCACCCGGCTAACGGGAATACCGGTCTCCAGCAGTCTCACAACCCGCTGAATCAACTGTATATCCTGCTCAGAATAAAGACGATGCCCCTTGGGCGTCCGATGAGGCTTCACCAGACCATAGCGCCGCTCCCAGGCCCGCAGGGTAATGGGATTGACTCCGGTCTTCTCGGCCACTTCCCGGATAGGATACAACCCTAGCGGCGAGGTGTTCGTCTTCGATCCTTTGGCGTCAGTCATACCATTCCATCCTTGATAGAAATTACCTTATTCTCAAGCGGCTGCTGCTCACAGCTTGTCTTGTTAATCCGGTTCCTCAGAACGCCAGTCGAGTCCTTGCAATGCCCAGTTATCGGAATCCAAGACGTCTCCGCCTTGATACTTGATATAACAAGCATAATGCTGTTTTTTCGCCACCCCCGGAGAATCGGTGACAATTACGCTGGCCTTGATCAAGTATCGACCGCCCCCGAGACTCCAAATCTTTTCGGCGCCAGTAGGAAACTCGACTCGAGCCGCCCCCATTTCTCGGCGGATATATTCGCCACACGCCAACTGGGCCGACCGGGCTCTCTCGCCATTGACCGGCTCGATGACGTCGGTCCGGGCAAAATAATCGGAATCCAGCACATAGCGCATGAACGGCAGAATGACAAACACTTGAAGGACATATAATAACGCCACGTAAAATACGATTTTTAAAAGTGACTGCCAGTCGGGCAACCAATCTCGCCACCGTGTCACCATGATCCAATCTCCTCAAAACGGGGGGTTCCCACCTTTCGACGACTTCCGTGTGCGCATATAAGTATCTCCGAAATACAGCAGGTGGGACACTCCGCAGTAAGTCAGTCCAATCACCAAAGGAACGCTGAGGGGAATCCCGTTGATGCGCGAATAAAACGGAATGCCCGCCGCGGCCAGCAGGAACAGAGCTCCCATAAACAAAGCTTCCAGATAACCTTTATGGCGATATCGGAACATCCAAAGTAAAAATTGAATTGCCACCAGATAAAAAACAATGACCAATAAATTCCGCCCCATAGGGCCATAGATCTGCATCATTTCCGGAAATACCAGACCCGGCTTGAGCAACACGAAAAGGCCGCCGACGACCGAAATTAAAACGGAAATATAAAAATTAATCCAGATGACTGCTTGCATGGAATTCAACTAAAAATCGATTAAATGCCTTATCGAAAAAAAGCAGCATCCCTGCTGTCTCCAACCGGCAAACGCAACTCATACATGTCAATGCCAAAATCCCGGCTCATCCCATGCCCTCATCAAACTCTATACAATAATTATACAAAAACAAACAAAGCAGTCAATTTTTTATGCACAACCTAAAACTAGGTCAAAAATTGCACCACAATTCCCGTCATTAGACATCCCACTACCACAAAACTGAGATGGGTACGCAGGGTACGAAAAAACCGAAGATCTTCGCGCTCGGGATACCAGGCGAGATCGATGCGCCAGGCGATCAAAAATAAAACCGCCTGAATTGCAGCTCCGATTCCAAAGGGCAATGTCAAAGTGAGCCAGCCGATGAGGGCCGGCACTACGCTCCAGAGAAGATGACGATGAACCATTTTACCGCTAGCACCGCCTGCAATTACCCATCCCCAGTGGACAGCCCCGACAAACGAGAGAATGACTGCGCCGTAACTTAGAAGCATTGTTCCAAAGAAGGGCTGCAAAGATGGATGCACCACTCCTAAAATCAGCGCGCCCAGGATGAACGGCAACAGCCCCCCGTACCCCAACCAGGCCATTAGCCGTACGCTGTCTGTCTCACCTCTTTGGAGCGCCAAACGAAGTTCCGGCTCGCCCCCTACGAACTGACCATTCAGGAAAATCATCGGCAGACCGTGCCAGGCGTAGGTTTCGCTCAAATGCTGAAAAAGCTCGCGATGTTGCCGGTTCGCCATGGGCATCTCGACCGATCGAAAGTCTAAACCTTGACTATCCAACCAATCTATAAGGGTACGGACGTCCGTCAGTGACGAATGAAAAATAACGATAGGAGAAGACTCAACGGCCTCCTTAAAAAAATCAGCTGAAACATCGACGGTATACATAAAAGGTATTCCTTGAGCAGGACAATTCAATTAAATAACCAGATCCAAAAATTGAGAATGCCGGCAAACCCGGTCCAGAGAAGATACGGCATCATCAGGTAGGCAGATAAGGACCTGAGACGAGCGAAGACCGCCACACAAGCGCCTACCACCACAAGCAGCAAGCCCAGATCGAGCAAAGCCCAACCGATCGCATGACGTCCGAAAAACAACCAACTCCAGGCGGCATTCGCCCCAAGCTGAAAAAAGAACAAGCTCAATCCGACATTGCGCAAGCGGCTTGCCGGCACCGCCCAAACCAACCAGGCAGCCACCGCCATCAAGGCATAGAGCGCACTCCAGACCAGAGGGAACACAAAATCGGGAGGCGTAAACGGGGGTTTGGTCAGATGCTGGTACCACTCGCCGGGCCGAAACCGGCTACCGATGAAAGCCGCCGTGGCGGTGGCACCGGCCGCAACCGTCAATTTCCACCAGGATCGGGCAAGCATCGCTCAATCCCCCTGACATCGAGCCTTGACCTCACCGACATAGGCCTCCAATTCGTCGGTGGAATGGAGAAACCGCCAGCTGGTTAATCCCTCCTTCACCAACCATCCCCCCCCTTCCGGAATCAGTTCGTACCCATACTGATGCAAGACATCCTGGCATTCCAGCACCCTTGCCTGCTCGTCGGCGGGGATATTCAGGCCCGGATGAAAAGGATGCAGCCACATCTGATAAAGACTGAAGAAGATCTGAGCCCCCATGGACAGCCCCATCACACCACCGGAGACGACGATGACATAGGCAAAGAAAGGATGATTGCGGGCAGGAATCCAGGAAAGAATATCCACCAGCATCGCCACAAAAGGAATGATGACGATGGTTCGTTTGAGGGTGACATTCATGTCGCACAAAATGAATATCTTGCCCAGCAAGTACAGAATAAAAGCGATGCCGAACAGGTGGATATGCGATACCTTGACCAAGTTGGGCAGCGACGCAGGTTTGCCCGCGGCCACTTCCATCACCCCTTCGTACGTGGTCAGATTGGGCAGCGACGGATTGGCCTGGGGATTATGGCAACCGATGCAGTTTTGCTGGAAAATGGGAGCGACCTCTTCCTCGAAGCGGTCCCGGCTTTTGCCGCTATGAATCCACTTGATGAGGGTGTTCTTGTTCTCGGCAGAACCGACATATCCCGCCATAATGCCATTGATCGCCGCCTCCAGACGAGTCTGCTCCATCGACCCATAGTAAGAAATGATCACATCCTGAACCGACATGCCCGGATTTCCGTCCCGATTGTTGTAGGTGAAATACAGATGGGTGAGAGCAAACAGATAACCCACCCCGATCGTCAGCAGAAACAAGGTATCGATGAGTTTTTCGCTGGTGGAGATATCCCAAAATCTCCGATAACGGGTAGCCATAACAAGTACTCCTATCAATTAGAGGCCAGTGGAAGCATTACGGGACAGACAGAGCTCACGAAGCGGTCGGTTGTGGAATCGGTCGATGGAAAATTCTTGCAAATCGAAACCCGGATCCTCTCCAGTACTCAGAGCGGCGACGATCTCTCCGAATAGGGGAGCATACTTCAGGGCCTGCCCCGATCCGAGACAATGGATGAGATTTCCGACTTTGGAATCTTTTCCCAAAATAAAACGCAAGTCCGGCGTGATATCGAAAAAAGAAGGATAGGCATAGGTGGATACCGGATTACCGACCTGAGGGAAACGGAAACGAATCTTTTCCCGATAAGCGGTCAATTGTTCTTCTGAAGCGCCCTGGCTGCCCGCCTCGTAAACCCGATCAGCCGCTTCCGACATGAAGGCAAAACGGGTGAAAGCCGCCAGAACATCGCGGCCGTTTCGGGATCGGGGCCGGTGGACATGCAACTGACTTCCCGGCCAGCGGCGAAAGTAAGCGTTCTGAACATAATCGGCAATGATGGGTAAGGATTCAGGTATTTCTTGCCCGCCGGCCAGAAAGTTGGCCGCCAAGACCGGCTCCAGGGCGACCGGAATCGCGATCCCGCAGCGGGCGAAAAGCTCCGCGCTCCAGGCACCGGCGGCGTTGACCACCTGCTCGCAGTTGAACGAGCCTTGACGGGTATGAAGCTTGATGATTCGTTGAGCATCATCCTGTTCGAACGCCACTACGGGGCAATGCTCGAAGACCTGAACATCGTTGCCACGGAGAGCTGTCTGCAGCGCAGTCAAAACCTCCCCCGTCTCGAGCAGCAGCGCCTCGGGTTCATAAAAATAAAGCGATTCAGGATCGGTACGAATCGCATTTTGGCAAAGTTTCTCTGCCTCCTTAGGCGATAGACGTTGAAAGCCCACACCATAGCGCTGCATGGAACGCTCCAGTTCGCTCCATTGCCCCTGTTCGTCAGCCGGAGCGATCCAAAGCGCGCCCGGCTCTTGATAGGGAATTTTGACGCCCCAATACGCATCGAGTCGTTTCCAGCAATTTATGGCGGCCTTTCCCATTCTGGCGGCGTTGACGGAAGCGTTGACGGCGCGGACGATAGCGCTGTGCCTGGAACTCAAACCCGCCCCCAGCACCTTGCGTTCGACCAGCGCCACCTGACCGGGCCCCAAGCTGCGTCGCAGCGCAATGGCGCAAGCCGCTCCCAAACAGCCTCCGCCGATGATCACGGTATGAAAATGCTCGTCCATACAGGCACCCTCCTTTCAAAAGATGGAGAGTTCGTACAAGGTTTCGACCGTTTCTTTGATAAAAAAAGCCGGCAATCCCGCGACCACGTTTTCCGGGATGCCCAGCCATCCCACGCCGTCGGCAGGTCCCATGCTGACGAAATACCCCATCTCCCGAAAACGGTAAGGACTGAGGCTGAGACCGTGACGATGACGAACGATGTTTTCCCCTACCAAACGTCCCTTACGGGTAGCCACCTGGGCGCTGAGGGTATTGGCACCGCCCCCGGCGAAGGCGGTGCAATCCCCGGCGGCGAACAAACATTCCATCACCCTTCCCCCTTGAACGACCTGTCCGAAAGGATTCACCTGAATCGTCCTGGGATGAGCGACCAGCCCCAGACAAACCATCGTCAGGGCAGAAGGCAGGGTTTGTTTCTCACCGCTGATTCGATGCTCCAACTGCACCTGATTTTCCCGGCATTCGCGCAGAAGGGTTTGATCCAAATACTGAATCCCCGCTTTGGAAATTTTCTGGGCGGCGTATTGACGCATCCGCCGAGGGAACTGCGCCAAAACAACTTGACCGGCATCCACCAAGCGCAAGCCGTACGTGTGCGCGGGAATATTCCGCCATTGCCGGCGCCACGCATCCAGCTCGAATAAAATCTGGATACCGCCGGCGCCGGCGCCGACCACCGTTATCCAAGCCTCTTCTTTTTCATAATCCGACAACCTCCGCCGGAGGTAAGCGGTGAAATCCAGTCGGCTCAAATCATCGGGCGTCAGCGCCGCTCCCAGCACAGGCAATGAGCAGGGTCGACTGCCGGTCGCAATGACAAGGTAGTCGAAAGCCAACCGTTGGCCATCGAGAAGAAGGGTTTTGCTATGTTGCCAATTCTCCAAATTCTCCTCGTTAAATTGGATTTCCGCTTGGAGATGCCGGCAACCGAAACGCCGTTCGAAGTCGCGGAACGGGATTTGGCAACGCCCGCCGGGATGGCGAATCAATTCGTGCAGACGCGTCCGTTTGATATGCGCGGAGTGCGGATCGACCAATGTCACGTCCGCCCCGGGGCAGCGTTCGTGAAGCGCAACGAGTGTGGCCAAGCCCGCGTATCCGCCACCGAGAATGACTACTTTCGGCCGCATAGCTCCCGCCCTTCTTCTGGCTTGGTTAATGATGAAACCTGCTTTTCAACTTGAAAGCAAGCGTAAATGTTCGCCACAAAAATATTGTACAGATTGGAAAATTATATACAATAGTTATTCAAAACATTTACGGAGTGCTTATGGCATCACCACGATTGGCCGTTGTGGGGGGAGGCGTTGCAGGCCTGGTTAGCGCCTGGCTTTTGTCTGCGAAATATTCGGTGACGCTCTTGGAGCGGAACGCTTGTCCGGGCGGACACAGCCATACGGTTGAGATTCCCGGCCCCGACGGAGAGTTGGCGGTGGATACGGGGTTCATTGTCTATAACGAGCGTAATTACCCCCTTTTAACCCGTCTTTTCTCCCATCTCGGGGTCGCTAGCCGCCCCACCGATATGTCCTTTGCTTTCTCCACCGATGAGGGACGTTACGAGTGGGCCGGAGACAATCTCAATACATTATTCGCTCAGAGAAGCAATTTACTCAATCCACGCCACTGGCGGCTGCTGGGGGAGGTTATCCGCTTCAACCGCGCCGCCAAGCGGCTGCTGGAAAATCCGGACGACTCACTGACCTTGGACCAATTTCTATGCCGCGAGGGGTTGAGCGGGCCCCTGGCCCAAGCCTATCTGCTTCCCATGGCGGCGGCGATCTGGTCTTGCCCCACTCGGACCATGCAGGAGTTTCCGGCGCTCAGCCTGTGCCGTTTCTTCCATAACCACGGTTTAATCGATCTGTTCAATCGTCCTCAGTGGCGCACCGTCGAAGGAGGAAGCCGCCGTTACGTCCAACGGCTCCTGGCGACCGGTCGGTTTGAACTGAAGCTGAATTGCCCGGTGACATCGGTTCGTCCGGGATCGAAAGGCTGGGATATTACTGCGGAAAACAAGACGGAAACGTTCGATCAAGTCATCCTGGCTTGCCATGCCGACGAAGCCCATGCCTTGCTGGCAAATGAACCGCAAGAAGTAAGGGACTGCCTGGCCGCTTTTCCTTACCAAAACAACATCGCCTGGTTGCACCGAGATGAAGGGCTGATGCCGGTACGGCGACAAGTTTGGTCCGCCTGGAATTATCTAACCGCAGAAGACGCAGACCAACACGCGGTCTCGGTCACCTATTGGATGAACCGTCTCCAGCACCTGCCCATGAACCGGCCCGTATTCGTCAGCCTCAACCCCCTCCGACCGCCGCGGGAAGATCGCGTATTTCTCATGTGCACGTGGCAACACCCGGTGTTCGACCGCCACGCTTTAGCGGCTCAACATGCAATCGCAGCTTTGCAGGGAAAGGATGGGCTTTGGCTGGCGGGCAGCTATACCGGTCATGGCTTCCATGAGGACGCGGTAGCCAGTGCGGTGGCGATAGCACGCCGCTTGGATGCCTTACCCAGTTGGTTGGACGACCAGGAATAATCTAATGCGCGAACCCCACGCCGCCTCCCTGTATTACTGCTCCATCATGCATGCGCGCCGGTTCCCGGTTCGCTACCGGTTCCGCTACCGGTTGTTCAGTCTGCTGCTGGATCTCGACGCCCTGCCCCAATACGACCGAAAACTCAAGCTGTTCGGTTACAACCGACCGGCGCCGGTGGCATTTTACGATCGAGACCACGGCCCTCGAGACGGGCGGCCGCTAAGGCCCTGGATCGACCAGGTGCTCGAAGACGCCGGTATCGGATTGGCAGGCGGGGAAGTGTCTCTTTTGACCCTCCCCCGCCTGTGGGGCTATGTGTTCAACCCCCTCAGCCTCTGGTACTGCCGTCACCGCGACGGCAGCCTCCGGGCGGTACTGGCGGAAGTGCATAACACTTTCGGCGAGTGGCACGGCTATCTGCTCCACGAACAGGGTCGCCCGATCCAATGGCCGCTGTGCTCGAAGGCGGCCAAATGTTTTCACGTTTCTCCGTTTATCGGCATGGAGGCGGTGTATCACTTTCGTCTGTCAGAGCCGACCGAGCGGCTGCAAGTCTCGATTCAAGAGTATCAAGAGGATCGGCTGATGCTGATCGCGACCCAGTCCGGTCGCCGGGAAGCGCTCACCGATCGCGCCCTGTTGCGGGCATTGTGCCGATTTCCCTTGGCCACCTTCAAAGTGATTCTCATGATCCATTGGCAGGCGCTCAAGCTTTGGCTCCAGAAAATCCCCCTCTATCACAAACCCGAACCTCCCGACCAGGAAGTCGGCGGCTAATCGTTTTTATTCATGCAAACAAGAGACAAGTCATGACGGTATCGATCCAACGTCCTCCGGCCTTAATCGATAAACTCTTTTTAAAACGCCTGCAAAACATTTCCAAAGGCACGCTGGAAATCGAACTTGCCAGCGGCTACCGCGAACAGCTCCGCGGTAATGAAGGGATGCCCGAGGCTTCCTGGAAAATTCACCGCCCGATGCAACTTTTAGGCAAGGTCGCCCTTAAAGGCGCAATGGGCCTGGGCGAGAGCTATCTGGACGGAGACTGGGACAGCCCTGATCTATTCGCCCTTCTGAGCCTATTGGCGCTTAATGAGCGCGAGTTGGGCGGGGAGGGTACCGGGTTGGCCGGAGGGATCGACCGTCTGCGTCACCTGTTCAATGTCAACACCAAAACAGGAGCGCGGCGCAACATCCAGGCCCATTACGACCTGGGAAACGAATTTTACCGGCTGTGGTTGGATGAAACCTGGAGCTACTCGGCGGCTCGGTTTGCTTCCCCCAGCGACTCCCTGGCCGTCGCTCAGCGGCGTAAATACCGGATGCATCTGGCAGCAATCGACGCCGAACCGGGACAAGCAGTGCTGGAAATCGGCTGCGGCTGGGGCGGTTTCGGTCTCGAAGCTGCCGCTCACGGTTTGCGGGTCACAGGAATTACCCTATCCCCCGCTCAACTCACCCTGGCCAGAGAAAGGGTTCATAAAGCCGGAGTCTCCGATTACGTTCGACTCGAGCTGCAGGACTACCGGGATTTGACCGGCACTTTCGATCACATCGTCTCCATCGAAATGCTGGAGGCGGTGGGGGAGGGGTATTGGCCCACTTACTTCGAAACCTTGGCCCGGGTCCTAAAACCCGGTGGTCGAGCCTCGATTCAGGTCATTACCATCGATCACCATTATTTCGAAACTTATCGACGCCAGGCGGATTTCATCCAGCGTCATGTATTTCCGGGCGGGATGCTGCCGTCGGTACCGGTCTTCGAAAAACAGGCGGAAACAGCCGGCCTACAAGTCGCTCACCGTCACACCTTCGGCGCCGATTACGCCCGCACCCTTCGTCACTGGCGCGCCCGATTCTTGAACCAAGAAGAATTATGCTTGGCGCTCGGTTGCAACCCCAGATTCCTGCGCCTCTGGCATTACTACCTGGCCTATTGCTATGCTGGCTTCGTTACCGGACGCGTGGATGTCAACCACTTCGTGCTGACTCGCCCATGAAAAAACCGCTGTCCTTGCCGCGCCTGATCGCCTACGGTTTGCCAGGGTTGCCCTTGGCCATCCTGGGCCTGCCTCTTTACGTCTACCTGCCCACCTATTACGCCCGCGATCTGATGCTGGGGACACCCTTGGTAGGCAGCATTCTGCTGGCGGCGCGACTTTTCGACGTGGTCACCGATCCGGCCGCGGGCTTGCTGAGCGACCGACTGTCCCTGGACAACTGGCGCCGCCGGGGCATGATGGTCATGGGGGTACCGTGGCTGCTGATCGGGATCTGGATGTTGTTTCTACCGCCGGCGGGAATCGGGGCCGGCTGGCTGCTGCTGGGAACCTTGCTGGCCTATCTGGGATGGACCCTGGTCAGCATTCCCTACGCTGCCTGGGGCGCGGAGTTGAGTCCCGATTATCACGAACGCAGCCGTTTGGCCGCCAGCCGCGAGGGTTTTCAAGCCCTGGGAGTGCTTCTGGCGCTGGCCGTTCCCACATTGGCGGGCATCGCGGAAGACGCCGGCGCGACGCTGCGCTTGCTTTTTACTTGCGTCGTTGTGACCCTACCCCTGACGGTCTTGATCGCGGTCAGGGTACTCTCGGAATCCAGGTGGATTTTGCAAGGCCCCGCACTGACGGCCGGAGTGCGGTTGCTGCTGAGCAATCAGCCCTTGCGGCGGCTGCTTCTGGCCTATGTCCTGGACGGACTCGCCAACGGATTGCCGGCGACCCTATTTTTGCTCTTCATCACCGAACGGATGCAAGCCCCGGAGGCCACCGGCCCACTCCTGATTCTCTACTTCGGCATGGGCGTCGTCGCCCTCCCCGCTTGGATCGGGCTAGCCCGCAAGATCGGCAAGCACCGAGCCTGGGCCATTTCCATGGGGGTGGCGGCGCTTTCGTTCACCATCGTTCCCTGGCTCGGACCGGGCGATCTGGCCGTATTCACCGTCACCGTCGCATTCACCGGGTTGACCCTGGGCGCCGACATGGCCCTGCCGACGGCGATCCAGGCGGACGTGGTGGACGTGGACACCGCCCGCGGGGGCGGCGGACGCGCCGGTCTTCTGTTCGGCATCTGGGGCATGGCGACCAAACTGGCCTTGGCCTTGGCGGTGGGGATCGCCTTTCCGCTCCTGGGGCTGGCCGGCTACGATCCGGCGCTCCCAACCCAGCCCACCTCGGCGCTCACCGCCCTGGGATTTCTGTACGCCGGCCTGCCGGTACTGCTGAAATTGCCCTGTATCTATATTGCCTGGCGCTTTCCTCTGGACGAACATGCCCAATTCGATCTCCAAAGAGAAATTCGACGACGCAAAGCCGACCTTTCTACCGGAGAGAAGTAATGCACTCCAAGCGATTCATCTCATTTATCCTTTTGATCCTCATAGGGAAAACCCTCGGCGCGGCTACCCCGTGGCCGACCCGACTCGATTACGGCGATCACGGCTTGGTACTGACGGGCCAAGGGGAGGCACGTTACCTTATCTGGCACGTTTATGACGCCGCCTTGTATCTGCCCGCCGAAACCGACGAGAAACACGTCCTCGACGAGGACACACCGCGCTGTCTGGTGCTCCGATACGGGCGCGAAATCTCGGCCGAAGATATCCGGACCGCCGCCGACAAGATCCTTGACCGCCAAGCCGACCCTCCGACTCTGACCCGCTTGGCACCTGCCATCGAGACAATCCATCGAGCCTATCGCGATGTTGCGCCGGGCGATCATTACCGCCTCTGCCATGCCCCCGGTCTGGGAACCCGGTTGTATTTCAACGACGAACTCCAGGCGGAAATCACCCTGCCCGGTTTCGCACGGGTTTATTTCGGCATCTGGCTGGGACCGGATGAACCCATCTCCGAATCATTGCGCCAAAGCCTTCTGACTAAGCGCGGATAAACGGTACAATCCGTCGCATGACCACCATCCGCCTGATCAGCTTCGATCTGGACAATACCGTCTGGCCTACCGATCCGGTATTAAGGCAGGCAGAGAACGAGGCATTCCGATGGCTTCAGCAACGCGCCCCGCGCCTTGCCTCGAGCCACGACCTCAATAGTCTGCGCGCCCACCGCCAAGCACTCATGCGACAACAGCCGGCCATCGCCCACGACATGACCGCGGTGCGGCTCGCCTCCCTCCGACTGCTTCTCGAGGCATTCGAATATCCGTTGGCACTGGCGGATGAAGCGATGGCAATCTTTCTTCGAGCGCGCAATCGGGTGACGCCTTATCCCGACGCCCCCCCGGTACTCGAAACCTTGGCTCAAACGCACCGGCTGGTTTCGCTGACCAACGGCAACGCCGATGTAACATGCACCCCACTCGGTCCCCACTTTCACTTTTCCCTGACAGCGGCCGGCGTGGGCGCGGCCAAACCGTCTCCGGAGATGTTTCTGAAAGCTCTGGCGCAAGCCGGAGTCGAAGCCGGCCATTCGGTCCACGTGGGCGACGACCCGCACCTGGATATCCATGCAGCCAGGGAAGTGGGCATGCGCGCGGTTTGGGTCAACCGCGAGGGCGCTTCATGGCCGAGGGAGCTGCCGCCGCCCGATACGGCGGTTCGAAATCTCTATGAACTCATTGACTGGCTTGCGTTACTGCCGGATCAACCCCTATCAGTAGTTTGAATGAAGCGTGTAATCCCCCACCGGGCGCGTGAAAGTAAATTTAGCCGGCGTCACGACCAAAAAATTGCCCAGTTTTTGAAAGGACCGATGGGGGGGAAATGCATGCGAGATTAAGGTTAGCGGGCTCAGGCCAATGTACAAACCCGTCCCGGTAACCGTAGCGATGAACCCTATCGGACGCAATGCGAGATCCACCACGTAATCGCTGGTTGCCACGACGCGCTTCGATTCTTCGGCAAATACCGGACTGGATACCGCCACTACCATCGCTAAAATCAAGGGCTTTAAATATTTCATTTCATAATCTCCCGTTTATACGCCTGCCTCTTGTTAGACGTACAAACACCATCGAATAAGACAGACCAGATGATTTTTCAAGCCAACGACGCATCGCACGGAAAAATCTCGAACCGGAAAGCTTCTTATCGCGGATGGACTCATATTTCACTCAATCAATGACGGATTGAAGATGACAAACAACCCAACCGCCCTGATATGGTTCCGACGCGACCTGCGACTTGCCGACAATCCCGCTCTCCACGCAGCTCTGGCCGATTACCGCACCGTCTTGCCGATATACATTCATGCCCCCGAGGAAGAAGCCCCGTGGGCACCGGGAAGCGCTTCGCGCTGGTGGCTGCACGAGAGCCTCGAGGCCTTGGACGCGTCGCTGCGTCAAAAGGGAGCTCGATTGATATTGCGGCGGGGACCGAGCCGCCGGACATTGCCGGCTTTGTGCCGGGAAACCGGTGCTAAAACCGTATTCTGGAATCGTTTGATCGAACCGGCGGCCCGGAAGCGGGACCGAACGGTGGAAACGGCGCTGCGCGAGGCGGGAATCGCGGTGGAGGAAAAGGAATCCGCCTTGTTGTATCCGCCGGAGACGACAGTCAAAGAGGACGGAACCCCTTACCGTGTGTTCACCCCCTTTTGGAAAAACTGTTTGAAATCGGGGCTCCCCGCCTCCGCAAGGCCGGCCCCGAATCGCTTGCCGCCCATTCCGGACGGGATCTCCTCCCTATCCTTGGAAGCATTGAAACTGCTCCCGAAAACCCCTTGGTATGCTTCCATCGCCGCTTGCTGGCAGCCCGGCGAGGCAGGCGCCGGGAACGCTCTGACGGCGTTCGTGGACCATGCCTTGCCCGACTATTCAAAAGGACGCGACCGGCCCGATCTGGCCTTGACCTCCCGGCTGTCGCCGCACCTTCATTTCGGCGAAATCAGCCCTCAGCGGGTGGCCGCCGAGGCGCAAGCGGCAACACCACCCGGCTCGGGGGCGGCGGCGGCGTTTCTGCGCGAACTGGGCTGGCGGGAATTTTCCCATGCCCTTCTTTGTCACTTTCCCTCTCTGCCCGATACGCCCCTCGATGCTCGTTTCGAGCGCTTTCCCCGGGCCAATGACCATGCCGACCGATTCGAGGCTTGGCGGCGGGGGCAAACCGGTATTCCGCTGGTGGATGCCGGGATGCGCCAGCTGTGGCGCACCGGCTGGATGCACAATCGGGTGCGGATGGTGGTCGCCTCGTTTCTGGTCAAGAACCTGCTCATCCCCTGGCAGGAAGGGGCGCGCTGGTTCTGGGACACCTTGGTGGACGCGGATTTGGCCAACAACAGCCAGAATTGGCAGTGGGTCGCCGGCTGCGGCGCCGACGCCGCCCCCTATTTTCGAATTTTCAATCCCGTCCTGCAGGGGCGCAAATGCGATCCCGAGGGCAACTACGTCCGGCGTTGGGTACCGGAGTTGGCCAAGCTTCCGGCCCCTTCCATTCATGCCCCTTGGGAAACCAAAGAAACCGCTCTGAAATCTGCGGGCATCCGTCTCGGGGACGATTATCCCCTTCCCATCGTCGACCTCAAAGCCAGCCGCAAGCAAGCGCTGGACGCTTTTGCGCACATTCGGAAATAAGGGCAGACCTCTACCAGGGCCGCTGGCCCACATAATTACCGGGCGGATCGTAATTGCATACCCAGATCTGTCCCCGGCTGGGACAAACCGCCATGCCGCAACCCAACCTGCGCGTATCGCGCCATACAATTTGCGTGTAATGACCGCACATGGCGCCTGAACAGCGATTGCCGGCATAGTCGTAATCCTGTTTTTCCGACACCCACTGGGCGACCACCCGCGAAGCGGTCAGCGCCTTCAGTTCTCTTCTCCCATCCGACCATCGCACCGCGCTGGACCAGTAGAGATTTTCGCCATACTTGCCATTCGAGCGATGTTTAAGCTTGCAGCCGTTGCGACGTGCCAGATGATCCGCCCACTGTTGGGCATAAGCGGCCAAAGCATCCGACCATTTCAAAGGAGGAACACCCACCTCGGCTCGCGCCGCATTATGGGCGGCGGTCATGCCTGACATCCTACCCGTTTCCGCCGCCGTGGAAGAGACGGATAAGCTCAACGACAATAAGGCAACCAACAAAGTCGAATTTCGAATGAGCGGCCTGTCGTTCATCGGTTTGTGGATAGGCGTGATTCCGTCATGGGCTCGATTCGCGACTCGGCTTCGTGGTTTTCGATCTGAGCTCGGATAGCATCGAGCAGTTTTTCCCCCCGCGCGCCCGCCTGCTCGATATACACTTGCCGAACGCCCATGCTCGCCTGGCGGAAAGCTTCGCGTTGGGTATCGGTGAGCTCCACCACTTCGGTACCGCCCGCTTGTTTGATGATATTCAAGCGTTTTTGGTTAAACGTTTCCTGCTTTTGGTAGATCCAATCCACCATATCGGCCACCACGCCGTTAAACCATGCCAGCTGCTCGGGCGGGAGGCTGGCGTACCATTGGCTGCTCGCCACGAGGGTGGACACGAACTGGGCGTGACGCGCCAAGGTCATCACATCCTGTTCTTCGTAGAAACTCATCTCCTCGATGGCGAAAATGGGATTGACTTGGCCGTCGATCTGACCCAACTGAAGACCGCTGTATACTTCGGAGTAAGGCAAGGGGGTCGGGTTGGCGCCGTAGGCTTCGTAAGTTTTGATGAGAATGGGAGAGGTCATGGTACGGATCTTGAGCCCTTCAAAATCCGCGGGAGACGTCAACGCTTTATCTGCCGTCCACGCCATCCAGCCTTCCGGGACGATGCCGATCAACTCCAGGCCCTGCTCTTGGTAGGCGGAAGACAAAATTTCCCGCACCGGTTCGCTGGCGAGGACTTGCTTGTTGATCTGATTGTCATCGGAGAACACGAAATGCAGGGTGAACACGCCCACTTCCGGGATCACCGAGGCCAGATGCCCCGGTGAAGCGAAGGTCAGATCCAGCGCGCCGGCTTGCACCAGTTCGGTCAATTGCGGCGACGTTCCCAGGGTCCCATAAGGATAGATTTCCACATGGATGCGCCCCTTGGAGCGTTCCGCCATCCTTTTTTTGAATTCCCGGGCGTAGGCATCCTGTACGCTGCCCTCCACCTCTTCCAGCGCGATACGCCAAGTGATCGCTTCAGACGCCTCCTCCGAGGACTTCGAACAACCGCCGATCAGGACGATCACGCAGATCCAAAAAACAGCCAAGCAACGCAACGATCCTCGCATAACGCTCTCCCCTCCTGACGAATTCTTGCGGCTCGGGGATAAAAGCCCCCCTGGCAGTGCCGCCGGATAACCGATAGACTACTAAGTCAAGTCATCAGAATAACACGAACAAATCAAGGGGTTCCGCACATGATGCAAACCACCGGTGCCGGCTCCAAGCAATGGCGTCAGCGCATCAGACAACCCTTTCAATGGCTCGACCGGATTTTGGACTACTTCGAGCGCACGGTACTGATCGGCGCGATTCTCGCCATCGCCATCGTCAGCATCGTCAACGTGATCGCGCGCAATATGGGGCAAAGCCTCTCCTTTGCCAACGAACTGGCCCAAATCCTTCTGGTGGCCATTACTTTCGTCGGAGTCGGCCACGGCGTCCGGATGGCCCGGCATATTCGCGTCTCCGCGGTCCACGACCTGCTGCCACAAGGGGGAAGAAAAGCGCTGCTGATCATCACCAGCTTCACCACGAGCATCCTCCTGTTCATGCTGGGATGGTTCGCCATCCAATACGTCCTCAATTTGGCCACCACCGGTCGCATCATGCCTTCCTTGCAATTGCCCCTCTATCTCGCCTATGCCGTGGTCCCGCTGGGACTGTTCGTGGGCTCGGCGCAATATCTGCTCGCCGGCGTGCGCAATCTCATCAGCAAAGAGAATTATTTGTCCTGGCATCATAAAGACGAATACGAATTGCCCGCCGACGCTTTATCCGAAGTCATCATTACCGACGAGAAAAACGAGTAGTTCAATGGATATGGCCACTTCCACCATGGCGGCTATCACCGCAGCCATCATGATCGTGCTCCTTTTGATGGGCTATCCGATGATGGTCCCCCTGATCGTGGGCGCACTGGTCTTGATGTTCACCCAATTCCCCTTTCTCGACGCCCAAATCCTCATCCAGCAGATGATCGGGGGCGTCTCCCAAAGCGTCCTGGTGGCGGTGCCCATGTTCATCCTGGCCGCGGATATCATGATCAAGGGCCACACGGCGGATCGTTTGTTGGATCTGGTGGCGAAATTCGTCGGTCATTTAAAAGGCGGCCTTCCCATGACCACGGCCGTGTCGTGCACCCTTTTCGGCGCGGTATCGGGGTCCACCCAGGCCACGGTGGTGGCGATGGGAAAACCCCTGCGCCCCAAATTGCTGGAAGCCGGCTATTCGGACAAATTCACCATCGCTTTGATCATCAACGCCAGCGACATCGCCCTGCTGATCCCCCCCTCCATCGGCATGATCATCTACGGCGTGGTCTCCGGCACGTCCGTGAGCGAGCTGTTTATCGCGGGCATCGGCCCGGGCCTGTTGATCCTGTTCCTGTTTTCCATCTATTGTTACATGGTGGCGGTCCGAAAGGGCATCGAACACCAGCCCAAAGCCAGCTGGCCGGAACGCCGGCGGGCGCTCAAGCGCGCCCTTCTCGCCATGGGTTTTCCCGTCATCATCATCGGCGGGATCTACTCGGGCTTTTTCAGCCCCACGGAAGCCGCCTCGGTGTCGGTATTGTATGCGTTCATCCTGGAGAGCTGGATCTATCGACAGGTCGGACTCAAAGACATGCCCGAAATCGCCCTGTCCACCGGCTTGGTCACCGCGGTGGTGTTCATCCTGGTGGGGGCGGGTTCGGCCTTTTCCTGGGTGATCTCCTTCGCCCAAATTCCGGAATTATTGCTGGGAGACGTGATCGCCGACGCCGCCGACAGCCCCTACTTCATCCTGGGGCTGATCGCCGTTTCCTTTTTCGTGGGCTGCATGTTCGTCGATCCCATCGTGGTCATCCTGATCCTGACCCCCATCTTCGCGCCGGCGGTCAAAGCCGCGGGCATCGATCCGGTCCTGGTGGGCACCATCGTGACCCTGCAGGCGGCGATCGGTTCCGCCACCCCGCCGTTCGGCTGCGACATCTTCACCGCGGTGGCGATCTTTCGCCGACCTTATCTGGAAATCATCCAAGGCACCCCGCCCTTTATCCTCATGCTTCTCTTTTCCACGGTGCTGCTGATTATGTTTCCGCAGATCGCCCTGTTCTTGCCCGGCTTAATGCGTTAATGGGCTTTTTTCGTCCGAAATACCTCGGTCAGGGAAGGGAAAAACGCACTGGTTGTTTCCCGATAAGCCTGATAGGCCGGGCGTCTTCGCGTGATCTCCGTTTCCATCAACCCGACCCCTGACACCTTGAGAAGCAAAAGCGTCATCAGCGCCGGTGCATAAATGGTCCACCACCCATCCCCAGGCACCGCCAGCAGATAATAGCCCCACCAAATACAAAATTCGCCAAAATAATTGGGATGGCGCGTATAACGCCACAGTCCGGTATCGAGTACCTTACCTTTATTGGCTTCGTTTTTCTGAAATCGAAACAACTGCCAATCGGCCACACTTTCAAAAACAAATCCCACCAGCCAAAGAATGACCGCGATCACATCCAGCCAATGAAAATGAGTTACCGGGTACAAGGCGAACAGCAGCGGAATGGAGATGATCCAGGCGAGTACCCCTTGCAGGCCGAAAACAATATAGAGGCTTTTAAAAGCGAAGTGGGGCTCATTGTTGCGGCGGATTTCCCGGTAGCGGCGATCCTCCGGCTGCCCCCAATTTCGGAGAGTCAGGTGAATCGAGAGACGCAGGGCCCAAATAGCGATTAGCGACAGAACCAGCACCGAGCGCAAATTCACTGTGGGACTTCGGCTGAGATAGAGTATTGCGGCGGCCAGAAACATCAAAGACCACAGGCTATCGACGATACTGACGTCACGCCGAAACAAGCTATAGATCCATGTCACCGCTCCCATGCCTAGAATGAGTCCCAGTGCTTGCAGATAAGTGCTTTCCATGACAACCTCCTGAACCTGAGCCGATTATAAATGAGCGAAACCGTCGAAACGCCGCGCAAGAATCACCCGAGACGCGACTCCTAGCCAAGCGTCGACGAGTGGTCTTTTCCCATCCGATAATCCTCGATGATCTGGTCACCGGGGACCGGCCGGCTGAACAGATACCCTTGCCCGATCAGACATCCTTCCCGGCGCAGGAAATCGCGCTGATGCGGATGCTCGATCCCCTCGGCCACGGTTTCAAGCTCGAGGCTTCGCGCTAGCCCAATGATGGCGCGGCTGATCGCCTCGCTATTGGGGTCGCCTCCTATATCGCGCACGAAGGATTGATCGATCTTGAGACGATTGATGGGCAGATGCTTGAGGTAGTTCAGGCTGGAATAGCCGGTGCCGAAATCGTCGATGGCGAGTTCGATCCCCATGGCCCGAAAACCTTGCAAGGCGGCAGTCGCCTTTTCCGGTTCGCGCATGATCATCGATTCGGTCACTTCCAGCTCCAGACTGGCCGGTCGCAGGCCGGTCTCGTCGAGAATTCGCCGGACCAGGGGAAGGATGGTTTCGCCGTCGATCTGTTGTACCGACAAATTCACCGCCACGCGATCGATGGCGTGTTTCTCCTTCTGCCACCCCACCATCTGGCGACAAGCTTCTTCCAGTACCCAAGCGCCTATCTTCCCGATGATGCCCATTTCCTCGGCGAGGGGGATGAAGCGCCCGGGGGAAACCAACCCGAGCTCCGGATGCTGCCAGCGCACCAAAGCCTCCACGCCGACGAGGCGGTTGGAGCTCAAGTCGATCTGAGGCTGGTAATGGAGGATCAATTCCTTGTTTTTCACCGCGAAGCGTAGGGCGCTCTCCAGGGACAAACGTTCGGCGACTCCCACCGAAAGGGAGGGGGAGTAAAATCGGTATATATTGCGCCCCGCGCGCTTGGCCTCGTACATCGCCGCTTCGGCGTGCTGCAAGAAGGTATCGGCGTCGCCGTTGTCGCCGGGAAACAGGTTGATGCCGATGCTGAGGGTCAGCGCCACTTTCTGATTCCCCAGCTGTATCGGCTCGACCAAGGCATTCATGATCTTTTCGGCCACCGCTTCGGCTGTAGTCCGCCCGACGTCGTTTTCCATCAGCAGCACGAAACCGTCGCCGCCGACCCGCGCCAAGTTGGCGCCCGAGTGTAGCAAACTTTCCAGCCGGTGCGCCAAGGCCCGGAGCACCGTATCGCCGAGATTATGGCCGAGACTGTCGTTGATGGTCTTGAAACGATCGATATCGATATACAACACGGCCAAAGCACGGTTCTCTCGGCGCGCTCGATAGACGGCATGGATCAAGCGTTCGCGCAGCAGTGCGCGGTTGGGAAGCCGGGTCAGCGGATCGTAATGGGTGAGGAAACTCAGCCGCGCCGCCTGTTCGTGGGATTCGGTCAGATCGTTCCAGGAACCGACGATTTCGTCCAACTGGTCGGTCTTTCCCGGCAGCAAGCGCATTTCGTCGCGCACGAAGCGAACTTCTCCCCGGGCATCGTGGATTCGGTATTCCTGCACGAGATGGCCGGCTTGAAAAAGCACGTCGAGGTTGTTCAGCACCATTTCCCGGTCCTCGGCATGGAGTTGCCGTGGCCAGCAATTATCCGCAACGAAGCGTTCGGCCCCGAAACCGAACAATCGCTCCACGTTGTCGCTCACCCAGCGCGTATCGATACGGCCGTCGGCCATCGACAACTGGTAAAGCACCACCGGGCTGGAGGAAAGCATGTGATCGAGGCGATGGGCGGTTTCCCGCAATTGGGCGGTTCTCCGCTTGACTTGCCAACGCAACACGACGCTCATGGACAAAAGCATGAGCAGCATCCCGATGATAGCGACCATCAGATGGCGCAGCGTCGGTGGAACGACCGGTTCCTGGGCCGGTACCATGGCCGACTTCAAGGCCGCGTAATACACCGAATCCTCATCGTATCGCCAGGATTCCAAATGGGCGTCGATGCGCGGCAGCAGCCCCAGCGGATCGCCCTTGGAAGTGGCGAAAAACAAAGCCGCCGGATTGAATACGATGGGCGTTTCGCGCAAGCCGTATCGCTGCCCATAGAAGCCGGCATAATAGCTGTTGCTGACCACGGCGTCGGCTTCGCCGTCGCGGACCGCTGCGAAGGCTTCCGCATAACTGGGATAACCGACCGGCGTATAGGTCAAACCGTGGCCGGTCATCATCGCATCGAGCGGCTTGGCTTGAATGGCGCCGGACAACAAGGCGATGCGACTTCGATTGAGTTTGGGCAGGGAAATCACCGGGGCGCTCATCGGCGTGAGAATGACCGACCAGCTGTGGGTGACCGGGATGCGGTGAAAGTCGAAGCGGCGGCTGCGTTGATCGGAAAGGGCCACATCCGGCATGAGGTCGATCCGGGCCGCTTCCAGTCGCTCCAGACAATCCCGCCAATTGCAAGAGACGAATGCGAGCCGCCAATTTTCCCGGCGGGCGATTGCCTCGATCAAATCCATAAACAGTCCCGCCGGCTCACCGGCGTCGTTGAAATAGATCTTGGGAGGATTTTGGTATACCCCCACACGCACCACTTTTTTTGCGGCAGCGGTGATTTCCGGAAGGGCCGCCCGGTTCACCCAAAAATAGCCGAATACACATAATGCCAATACCGCGATTGCGATCGATGCGAATCGCAGAGTTCGGGCCTTGTTATACATACCTATGTTTCCTTAGGTCTCGCCATTGCAACCGCGGTCCCTGACTGCGTGAACCCACGATGGAACGCACAAGCACTGGATTCATTCTTTCGTAACCGCAAAGCACTACGATGTCATTTCCCGCAAACGCTCAACGTACACTACGTCGGAAATCATTCATAATAATATGCCCCATTCAACGCAAGCCGGCCAAGATCCCAGATTCTGCCTGTTGGAGGACATCCTCGACGCCGGTCTGTTAAACGCGGTTTTCCAACCCATTCTGGACCTTCGCAGTCGCACCTTCACCGGTTACGAAGCCCTGATCAGAGGACCCGCCGATACCCCCCTCAACGCCCCGCTGGCCTTGTTCGATTGCGCCCGCGAGCACGGGCTCACCCTTCCCCTCGAGCGCGCCTGCATAGAAGTCATTTTTCGCCGCTTTGCCGAAGCGCGTCTATCGGGAAGCTTGTTCGTCAATTTATCCCCCTCTGGATTGCTCGATGAACAAATAGGCAATGGACATACAAGCAAATTGCTCGCCGAATTGAACCTGCACCCCAGCAGGATCGTATTCGAACTGACGGAAAATGAACAAATCGACGATTTCGATCAGCTTATCGACGCACTCGACCGTTTTCGTTCTCACGGTTTTCAATTTGCGATCGACGATTTAGGCGAAGGGTTCGCCAATTTGAAACTGTGGTCCGAAATCCATCCCGATTGCGTCAAGATCGATCGTCATTTCATCGACCAGCTCGCCGACGATCCCTTCAAATACGAATTGGTCCACGCCATCACCTTGATGGCCAAAACCAGTGCCACCACCGTCATCGCCGAGGGCATCGAGCGTCCCGAGGATTTTCTGGCGGTACGCGATTTAGGCATCCAATGCGCACAAGGCTTCTTGATCGCCCGCCCCGAACCTCACCCGCCGATCAACCCCCACGAGAAAATCCGGTCATTTTTGGCGCAACGTCAAATTTCCGTTCAACCCGGAAAACTGTCGGAAACCCACCGGCAGACCATCGGCCAATTGATTGATTTAATCGAACCGATGACCCCCGGGGCCTGCAACGATTTGGTCCTCGACCGCTTCGAACGCGATCCGCAACTGAGCTTATTGCCGGTGGTGGATGACGGTTATCCCCTCGGACTCATTTGGCGCTACACCTTTCTCGACGGTCTGGTTCGCCCCTATCGGCGCGAACTGTTCGGCCGCAAGCCTTGCACGCTCTTCATGAATCCGAATCCCTTGATGCTGGATGCCGCCACGCCGCTGCAAGAAGCCAGTCTGCGTCTGGCACAGATCAGCGAGCATAGCGAAATTTTCGGTCTGATCGTGACCGAAAACGGCCGCTATGCCGGCGTTTGCAGCGGTCAACGTTTGATGACCCGAATCACCGAGCTCCAAATCAACGCCGCCCGCTACGCCAATCCGCTTACCCAATTGCCCGGGAACGTACCGATTTATACCCATATGGACCGGCTGTTGGGCAACGAAGCCGATTTCGTCGTCTGCTATATCGATATCGATCACTTCAAGCCGTTCAACGATACCTACGGTTACCATGCGGGAGACGATTTGATCTTGATCCTCGCCCAAGCATTGACCGAGGTCACCGACAGCCACCGCGATCTAGTCGGCCACATCGGCGGCGACGATTTCATCGTTTTGCTGCAAAGCGGCAACTGGCAAAAGCGCATCGAACAACTTTTTGCCCGCTTCGATGCGGGATTGACACCCCTCCTTCATCCGCGGCACCAAAGTGCCGGGGGTTATTGGACCGAAGATCGCTCGGGTAATGAAGTATTCCATCCCCTGCCCACGTTGTCGGTCGGTGCTGTCGAAGTCAATCACGGCGACTACGAGTCGCACCGGGATCTATCCGATACCGCCTCGCAAGTGAAGAAGCTGGCCAAGCGCCAAAGCGGTCACAGTCTTTTTAAGGAACGACGTAAACCTCCTCCAAACCGGCCTTAGCCACAGGGGGTGGCCGTCCTTGGCCCCGGGGAAACCGGAGAAATTTATTTCAATCCCTTGCAATTAGCATAGAAGGTAACCGTGGCCGGCCAATCGGAAAAAATCCCGATAATGCCCACGTCTTTGGCCAGGACATCCAAAACCCGATACTTATCGCCCTGCTTCTTGATCGCCTCACCGATGGTTTGGTAATACCACTGACCTTCCCCACCGCTGCGCAAATCCGAGCGCTCGAAGGTCCAGGTGATGATTTGAAGCCCGGCGGCTTTGGCTTCTTGCGCGTAGACGGAGGGCACGATTTCCCCGTTATCCAAGGCCAACAGCATCCACATGGGCGGCGCGATGATTTTTACCCCCTGGGCGGCCAATTCATCCATGGACGGCTTCCACGTGCTCGGGTCGGCATGGTCGAAGTCGGGATCGTCGTACCGGCCGTCCAGAAAAACCGCCTGCCGTCCGAATTCGGGTTCGTAATCGACCCAATACAGCACGTCTTCCAAATTGAATGACTGGGCGTACACATCCCGGGGCCGAACGCCGGCTTCCCGATATTCGTCAATCATCTTCCGGGCATAATCTTGCTGGGACATGCCATTAAACGGCATCGGGACTTCGGGGGATTTGAGTTCCGGGGTAAACTTGACGCCCAGTTGCTTGAATAACTCAATGCTTTCCTTGTGGGTCATCACCGTCCCGTAGCCGTAAAGGTCGGTGCGCCAGTCGGCGGTGCCCTTCAGATATTCCGCCGCCGTTTGCGCACGCGGATCGAAACCGTCCATCTTGGCCTTGAGGGTCTTGAACTCGGCCAGAGTGATATCGCTGGTGCAGCACTGGGCGGTGGCCGCTTGCATCAGCTCACCGGTGCCGGGATCGATGATCGCCGGTTGGAACGGCACCGAGCACTTAGCCGCCAACGGCGTTTCCAGAATGTTGGTGGTGGTGTGCAGATCGCATTGGGAATGACGACACACCAGTTCCTTGTCTTGAGTGAAAGTCACATCGCACTCCACGATACCGGCACCCATCCGCGCGGCGGCTTCGTAGGATTCCTTGGAGTGCTCGGGAAACTGCAAGGCGGCGCCGCGGTGACCGATGGAAAAGTCGGATTTCCGGAACACCATCCTGCTGTCGGCGCAGCGCTGAAGCGCTTCTTTGAGCGGCCCTTCGGTCATATCGTTGACCAGGAAATAAGGCCGGGGACCGAGCTGAATCCGCTGGATTCGCTTTCTCACTTCCTCTTTCATCGAATCGGCATACACCCCGGGAGAAATAACAATGGATGCGAATAACGCGGCCAAGCTGCCTAAAAACAGATATTTCTGGAAGCTTTGCATGGATATTACTCCTAAAGGAATGCACATAAAAAAAGGGAGCTGAAAACAGCTCCCCAAAATGGGGATGAGATCCCTGTCGAACATTTCAATTCCCTCGATCGATAAGTCGATCGAGGATGGCACTGTCTGAAAGAGGACGAAAAATTTGCCTCAGACACGCCGATGACGCTCCTCGAAGGAAACCTATGCAGATTTATGTCAGCGATCAAAGCGATGATCGTCACGCCCGCCAAACAAACGGTTCAAGTGCCGAAAGCCGGTAACGACCACGATATCGTCGGTGGCATAGCCATCCACGTCGGCGCAATCCGTTCCCGCACCGCAATGGCTGTCGTTGGAATGTTGAATGGACAGCAGGGCTGTTTCGCCGTCGGCGGTGAAACCGAAACCGGTGGGCTCGGCGGACCGGTCCTTGACGGACAGAACCTTCACGCAACCGTCGGTTTTGATGTCGCGATCTTCTCCGTCGGGCAAGCAGGCAAAGACGTCGCCGTTGGAATGGTCCTCGATGACGTAAAGGTTGCCGGTATGGGGTTGGAAGGCCAGGTTGTCGAAGGAATTGAAGTCGGTGTCGCCTTCCACGAAACGGTTGACCACGACGCTGCGGGTATCGGCGTCAGCCAGAAGCGGTTCGCTGTCCACGCCGCAGACGACCTCCGCGTAGTTCTTCGCGCCTTCATTGCCGGTGTTGGTCCAGCAGAAACGGACGCCCTCCCCCTCGTAGGTCGGATCTTGGTGCAGATCTTCGGGGCGGTAATAACCGGTGGCACCGACCCTATCGGCATCGTCGCGCGCATTGGCAGCCAAAATCGATATCCAGGCGGCGTTGCCGATCTCACAGCCTTGCCCATACTGCTGGCGGGAATCCCGACAGCTCACCTGCATGGCATAAGTGCTACCGGAAGCCAAAGGCGATTCATCCAGGTTCTGGATGGCATTATTGCCAGTGTAAGGACTTGCCGGTACGAACTTGAAGATGGCACCGCCGTCCTTATCGTCTTCTCCGGTGCCCGGACGCAGCTCGTCACCGCCGATCACCACCCCCGAATCGAGCACGGTGAGGCCTTCCCAAGCCATGGTCGGCAAGGCAGCGCGCTTGGCGACATGGACCGGCTCGCTCACATCTCCGGTGGCACGATCCAACACGGTTGTATTGGTGTTCAAAGGATCCAAAATTTCATAGGCACCGCCGTCACCGGTCTCCTCGGTGGCCAGAATGGTTCCCCAGGCGGTACGGCGGATACCGTCGCAGCGATCCATGCCGCGCACCAGAGTGGTCACGGCACCGGTGGCCAAATCGATAGCTTGGACGGAAGGATTGTATTTATCGTTGGAAAGGGTCTCACGGCCACCTTCGATGCACCAGATGGTGTGGGTCGGATTTTCGTCGGAAGGCCAAAAGGCGAACATATCCGCCTTATTGGCGGTTTCGCGGGTCAAGACGGCGGCCTTCAGCCCATGGGCCAGCTCGATCAAATCGGAAGCCTTTTGTCCGGGCGCGCGAGGAACGCTGCCTTCGGCCGAATCGGTGAGCGGTTTGACGATGCCAAAATATTTGAGCGACTGCGCACGGAGCAATTTCTCCATTTGCGCGCCGAAGTCGTTGGCGGCCCAGACCGGGGCCGAAACGGTGGCGGCGATTGCCATGCCGATGAGGTACTTTTTCATGATAACACTCCGTTTTTATGCCTATTGATCGGAACCGAACCACCCTCGGGCGATCCGGAGACCAGGTTAAAAACGAAATGTGAAATGGGTCTTAAAATTAGATGTCAGTCGGATGAAGATTGGATGACAAGACCAGCGCATTAGCAAACTTCCAGTTCCCGAAGTCGAATCTCCAGCCCCTTTTCCACCGTCAAAGGCATCTGGCACGCCGGGCATAGGTCATACAGCTCGGACATCGCCTCGGTCCGATCGCAGCGGGGACACCGCCCCAACCCCGGCACCGGCAGGATTTCCAGCCGCGCGCCTTCGGCGAGAGTGCCCCGCATGACCTCATCGAAACAGAAACGGAGTGCTTCCGGTTCCACGCAAGACAACTGCCCGACCGCCAAGCGCACGGTTTCGACTCGACTGAATTTCTGATGCTCGGCTTCGGTTTCGATGATCTCGCGTAGATTTTCGCTCAATGACAGTTCATGCATGCGAAGTGCTCGCTTCTTCGATAGCACCGGTGCAGGCAGCCCGCCACGCACTCGCTTCCGATTCCGACAACCGCTCGGCGACGAATCCGGCGGCTGCATCCAGATGCCCGGCAGCGGCGGAACTGAGCGTTTCTCCCAGGCCGAAACGCTCTCCCCGCAGAGTGAGAAGAAAGGTGGGCGGCAGAGATCCGCCCAGAGTATCCCGATAGATGGCCAACAAGGTTTGCGGACTCAGGGCATGGGTGGTGAAGCTGCTGTCGCGCAAAGGTTGCACCGCTTCGAAGGTGAAAGGCGCGGGCGTCTCCCACCCGGCATCGGCGAGAAGGGTCAGGTCATGTTGCTCCATATCGAGAATGTGCTCCGGCTGGAGCTGCATGGCGGTCAGCCAGGTAACCATCGAATCAGCATCCAAAGAAGGTCGGGGAACCCTGGTCAAGGGACGCTGTGAACCCGTCCGTGGGCGCTTCATCGCGGCGTCCTTGCCGCGAAGACCCTTGACCAGGGTTCCCCGACCTTCACTTTCAAACCGGCTTTCCAACCGTTCCACCAACGCCGGTCCCAGCCCGTCGTCCCCGCGGCCCGGATTGCCGTAGCCCAGCACCAAGACCTTAACGCCCATCAATCGGCGCTGACCTTCCCGTCCGCGTGCTTGGTCAGCACTTGGCGTACCCGGCCTCCGGTATCCACCAGCTCCACCTGAAGCGGCATCTTCCCGACCGCGTGGGTGGCGCACGACAAACAGGGATCGTAGGCGCGCACGGCGATTTCAATCCGATTGAGCAAGGGTTCGGTTAGCTCGTTGCCATCCAGGTATTCGGTCGCCACCTGGCGGATGCTCTCGTTCATGGCGGTATTGTTGTGGGTGGTGGAGACGATCAGATTGGCCTTTTCCACCAGACCGCCCGGATCGATGCGATAATGATGGATGAGCAGACCGCGCGGGGCTTCGATCACGCCGATGCCCTCGTCGGTCGATTCGCCTTCCGCCATCAATTCGCCTCGATACAAATCGGAGTCGGCCAACAGCGCCTTGATCTTTTCGGCGCAGTGGAGAATCTCGATCATTCGTGCCCAATGATAGGCCAGGGATGCCTGCACCGGCAGGCCGTCGTCGAGGGTCATAAAGTCTTGGCGTGCCGCTTCCGCCAAGGGGGTATCGATGAAATCGCAGATGTTCAGGCGCGCCAAGGGACCGACCCGGTACCATCCGGCCTCCGGCCCCAGCTCGGCCAGATAGGGGAATTTCATGTAGCTCCAGGATTTCACCTTCTCGTGGATATAATCGGGATAGTCCTGATCGCTGAGCCCGTCGAACAGCATCCCGCCGTCGGCGCTCTTCACCCTTATCTTGCCGTCGTATAGCTCGAGCGCGCCGTCGTTCGTGGTCAGCCCCGCAAAATGCGAGCGGATCACCGCAAAGCGCCGGTGGTAATCGGCATTGGCGAGATGCAGCTTGCGGATCAGCGCCAGGCCTTCCCGGCTCCAGTCAATCACCTGATCCACCTCCCCCGCCAGGTAACGCCGATCTCCCTCCGTCAAATGCTTGTTCATCCCCCCCGGCAACGGCCCCACCCCGTGGATGCGCTTGCCGATCACCACCCGGATTACCTCCTGGCCGAACTTGCGCAGCTTGATGCCCTTGAGGGCGACGTCGCGATATTCCGATTCCAGCAACGCCAGGATATTGCGTTTTTCGGCCTCGGTATCGAAACCGAACAGGAGATCGGGCGAGGCCAGGTGGAAAAAATGGAGGGCGTGGGATTGCAGCACCTGCCCGTAATGGAGCAGGCGGCGCAGCTTTTCCGCGCTTGCAGTGAGCCGATCGACGCCCACCAGACGGTCCACCGCCTTGGCCCCGGCCAACAAATGACTGACTGGACAGATGCCGCACAATCTTTGCACCAGCACCGGCACTTCCCAATAGGGCCGGCCTTGGATGAATTTCTCGAACCCCCGAAATTCCACGATATGCAGGCGCGCCTGCCGGACCCGGTTATCCTCGTCCAGAAGGAGGGTCACCTTGCCGTGCCCCTCGACCCGGGTCACCGGATCGATGGCCACCCGGCGCAAATTCTCGGGCTCGGAAGCGGTTTCCAGGTGGCGATAGCGCTGTTCAGTCATAATGGGTCAACTCGTAAGGCAAGACCGGCTCGCGGCCTTCGATCAGGTCGGTCAAGACGGCCCAGATGGTGTCGCCGGAGGGCGGACAACCGGGGATGAAATAATCCACCTTCACCACTTCGTGAATGGGGTGGACCTTATCCAGCAGCAGCGGCAGTTCCGGGTCGCCGGGTACTTGGGGATCGGTGACGCCGATGCCGGTGATGAAAGCCTCTTCCAGGCAATCCCCCAGGTCGTAGCGGTTGCGCAAGGCGGGAATGCCGCCGTTGATGGCGCAGGCGCCGATGGAAACCAGCTTTTTGCAGGCGCGCCTGAGCTCCCGCAGCACGTGGACGTTTTCCGAATTGCACACTCCACCCTCGACAATGGCGATGTCGCAATCGGTGCAATGCTTGATGTCGGTCAAGGGAGACCGGTCCAGCTCGGCGATCTCCACCAGATCCAGGAGCCGCTCGTCGATGTCCAGGAACGACATGTGGCAGCCGAAACATCCGGCCAGGGAGGTGGTGGCGATTCTAATCTTCGGCTTGCCCATGCTGCCTCCCCACTAAAGGCCGTTCTTCCTCCAAGGCTACTTGGGCGATGGTCCGATGATCGTATTTGCGCTCCCCGATAGGCGCCCGAAAGGCGGTTCCCCGGACCAGAATCGCCCCCACCGGGCAGATATGGGCGGCGCGGTCGGTGGCTTCCAAATCGGTATCCCCCAGCTTGCCGGAAGGAGAATTGACCACCAAGCGGGTATGGATGCCGCGCCCGGACAAGGCGAATACGTTCTTGCCCTCGTCCCGGCTGGCGCGCACGCATAACGCGCAGAAGATGCAGCGGTCGCGATCCAGCAGCACTTCCGGATGGGAGGCGTCGATTTCGCGGCGGGGAAAGAAGTGGGAAAAGTGGCCGTCGGTCATCCCCAGATAATACCCGGTCGCCTGCAGCTCGCAGCTGCCGCTCGCTTCGCACGAAGGACACAGATGATTGCCCTCCACGAACAGCATCTGGGTCAGGCGCAGGCGCAGATGACGGACTTCCTCGCTGGCCGAGATCACCTCTTGATTCTCCGCCGCGGGAAAGGTGCAGGCCGAACAGATGCGCCCGTTGACCTCCACCGAACACAGCTTGCAGCTTCCGTGGGGCTCGAAATCCGGATGATAACAGAGGTGGGGAATGTAGACCCCGGCCGCCATGGCGGCCTCCATGAGGGTCTGGCCCGGCTCGAAGGGAATGGTCCGGCCGTCGAGGGTGAAGTGGGGCATCGCTTACTCCTGGGTCAGATGATCGGCGGCGCTGAAACGGTCGGTCAGGCGGCGGGCGGTTTCGAGTTCGCCGTCCAAGTCGAAACCGGGAGAGAAATCGATTTCCTGCAGCGGCGCCTGGTAGCGATCGGGAAAGCGTTCCAAGGTATCCAGCAGCGGATTGGCCGCGGTATGCCCCAAGCCGCAGTGACTGCCTTGCCGCACCACCCGACCCAAACGCTCCAACTCCAGAATATCGCCCGCCGTTCCCCAGCCGTTGCGAAGCTTGTCCAGCAGATGGACGAGGATCGAGGTGCCCACCCGGCAAGGGGTACAAAATCCGCAGGATTCGTGGGCGAAAAAATCGGTAAAATTGCGCACGATTTCCAGCATATCGCGCTCCTTGCCAAACACCATGAACGAGCCGCCGGTGCCCAGATCCTCGAAAGCGATCCGGCGATCGTACTCCCCCGGGCCGATGAAGGTGCCGGAAGGGCCGCCCACTTGCACGCCCAAGGTCTCGCCGGCGCCGCACAGGATCATGATTTCGGTCACGGTCATCCCGAAAGGGACTTCATAAATCCCCGGCCAGCGGCAATCGCCGCCGATGGAGAGCAGCTTGGTGCCTTTGGACTTTTCCGTTCCCACGCCGGCGAACCACGCGCCGCCGTTGAGGACGATCAGGCTCGCGGCGATAAAGCTTTCCACGTTGTTGACCACCGTCGGCTGCCCCCAAAGCCCGGCGGTGACCGGATAAGGCGGTCGGTTTCGCGGCTGGCCGCGGCGGCCTTCGATGGAATCGAGCAGCGCCGATTCCTCGCCGCAGATATAAGCGCCCGCGCCCATGACGATTTCGATGTCGAAATGAAAATCCATCAGCCCGCAAATGTTGCGCCCCAACAAGCCCTGCCGGCGCCGTTGTCGCATGGCGGCTTCCAATTCGGCTCGGAGAAAGGCGTATTCGGCGCGTAGGTAGATGAAACCTCGGCGGGCATCGGTAACGAAGGCGGCCAAAGTCATCCCTTCCAATAGCTGGTCGGCGTGGTGGCGCAGCAGGACCCGGTCCTTGAATGTGCCCGGCTCGCCCTCGTCGGCGTTGCAGACGATGTAATGCTCACCCGCCGCCTCGCGGCAGAATCGCCATTTCTTGGCGGTGGGAAACCCCGCTCCGCCGCGCCCGCGCAGCCCCGAATCGGACAAAGCCTCGAGCACGTATTCCGGTCCCCGGCGAAGCGCCGATTTGAGCGCCTTCCCGGATTGCCAGGCGGCGGTCAACAGAAGATCGCGCCGTTCGAACCGATCCTCGATCCGGAACCATTTCGCCGGCCAGTCCTCGACACAAATCTGCTGTTCGATAAGGTCGGCGATTCGATCGATCTTTTCCCCCGTCAACGATCCGATCGCATGACCGTTGACCAAAATCGCCGGCCCCTGGTCGCACAAGCCGGTGCACGAAGTTTCGGCAACGCTCACCAAGCCATCGGCGCGCGTGGTGCCGACCGCCATTTTGAGACGTTCGCACAACCGCCGCTGCAGCGTTTCCCTCCCCTGCAGATCGTCGATAATGCAATTGCTGAAATATATCTCGTAACGCCCCTGAGGGAAGCTATGGAGGAAGCTGTAGAATTCGGTGACCGCCTCCACTTCGGCCAAAGGCACTGCCAGCCGCTCGGCGACCTTTTCCATTGCCGGACGGGGAACGTAATGATGGCTTTGCTGAAGTTGGCGCAGGATCGCCAGAAGCGACGAAAGATGGTTGCCGTAGCGTTCGACGGCGAGGGCGGCGGTTTGGATCGGATCGGAAGGCATACAGGGCCTCGTTGTGCTGGATCCCGGTGAACAACCCTATCTTCTACCACGGCGGGCTCCACGTAAAGCCCGCGCATAAACGGTAACCTCTTCCCGATCATGATACAAATGCTTGACGCGCAACTCTACCCCGCCTTGCGACCCCATTCTTTGACGCAATCGCGCGATGGCATCGTCGATCGCGGCCAAACGCTTTTTCATCGGCAGCTTCAGGTTGAATAAGGCATGCCGGCAATCGCCGCGTGCGAGCCAAGCGGCCATCAGTTCGGCGATTCGGCTGGGCTGTTCGACCATATCGCACAACAGCCAATCCACCGGTCGCCGCGGGCGCCATTTGAAGCCGTCGGCGGCGATAGGATGGACCATTCCGGTTGCCGTCACCCGGGGGGCGATCCGCCCGTTGTCGATGGCGCTGACCTCTATTCCATACTGGGCGAACTGCCAACTCCAACCGCCCGGCGCGGCCCCCAAATCCACCGCCTTCATCCCCGGCTTGAGGAAACGCTGCCGCTCCTTGTCGGTGAGAAGCACCAGCAATGCTTCGGCCAGTTTCAGAACCGAACGGCTGGGTGCTTCCCGCGGCATACGCAAGCGCGGAATGCCGTTCGCCGAGGGAGCGGCCAATCCTGGCGGCGCATGACACAGCCAGACGGTGCTCCAATCGGTGAATACCCCATAGAGCATTTCCCTGGGATTCTCCTTGGGTACCAGCCGCTCTCGTGCCTGAAGCGCGCTCGTCAAGGGCTTTTCGAAACGGCGGCAAAAACGCGACAAAGGACGGCCGGCTTCGCTGTCGGGAAAGGCCAATCCGATCCCCTCGAATACCGCTTCCGGCGGCAATTGCTCCACGGCGGCGAGCATGGGGGTCAGCCGATCGCCCGCCGGCAAATCGGTGACCTGAGCGAACCATGGCAAGACCTGGCGGGCAAAAATGAGCCGCTGCCAACTCGGCGCCGCTTCCACCGTCAAGTCGTCCATCGGCATGGAAGCGCTAAAGACGACGAAACCGGTCTGGTTCTCGGCCCGGCAAACGCCCGCCATCCCTTTTTGTCCGCTCCAGCGGTAAAACTCTTGTGCCAACTCCCTTTCGAACCCGGGCCGGCACAAGGCGATGAAACCGTTGGAATCTTTAAACTGATACCCCTTAGACAGCATCTTTCAGCGGCATTTTTGCAGCAGGAAAATTGCGATTCGGTATGCCGAGCGCCTTATGCCAAAGCCCCGTTATGGTCGATCACATACAGGAATCGGACCAGCGTTTCGCGCTCTGCGTGATCCTTGAACCAGCCGTTTTCGGCCATGCGGGCCTCGCATAGGAATGCGTTGCCTTCGGCGGCGAAGTCGGATTGGAGTTTCCGCGAGCACTCGTAATTTTTTATCCAGTGATTGCGGACGTTCTCCGTGAAGTCGTGCCGGGTATAGCGGAACGACAGGTCCTTCAAGGCTTCGTCCATACGCGTATGGCCGGGGAGCAGGATGGTTTCGGGATCACCCTCTTCCTTGACTTGAAACGCCGCGATAATCATCCGCCCGCCGGGGGCCAGCTTGGCGTTGAGCTTGGCCAGTGTCTGGTTGTAATCGCCCATGAAGTAAATCGAATCGATAGCCAGAATAACATCGTATTCGCCGCCGGGCAGCTCGTCCTGAATCAAATCCACGCATTGGAAATTCAGCCTATCGGCTTTCCCTCGGGTTCTGGCTTGCGCCTGGCCGACGGCGACGTCCGAATAATCGACGCCCAGAATGTCGCATCCGGCTTGCCGGTGAATATGCTCCGTGATGAAACCGTTGGAGCAGCCCACTTCCAACACTTTCTCCCCGGGCTTGAGCAAGGAAGCCAGAAAACCCATCTCGTCGATGTCCATCATGCCGTGCTGACACAGATCCCTGCCATAAACGGCCTCGCAAAAGCGCGCATGCGTCGGACTTTCGGCCGCGCGCCGGAAATATTCGTTGTACCATTCCTTGGAAAACATCTCCGCCTGGCCCATGTCGGCGGTGTGCTCCATCAGTTCGTTCATACTTTGTTCCATGTTGGGTCTCTCCCAAAGGTTTTAAAGAATCAAAAGATTCTAATATATGAGGCACGACCGGCACCTGCTCCGAACGGGGTCGATCCATGGCAAGTTCTAGAACCGGAAAAACGACCATTCGGGATCCAGCCCCAGCACGCGAGGGGCGGGGTCAGGAGGGGCGGGGTCAGTTCTCGGAGGGGCGGGGTCAGTTCTAACATTCATACATTAATCCCGGTTGTTCAGCTCAAATCGCCGCACCGCGCGGCTCACCGTCATATAATGCACGCCGATTTCAGCCATATCGCGCTTTTTCGTTTCTTGCCAAACTGGCTAATTGGAATGTTAGAACTGAACATCCCGCTGGTATTTTCAAGCTATTTCGAGCTAGTTTTCTCTGGTGAAGCTATCCTGAGCTCATACGCCCTTCCCTGTTTGAGCATTCGAAATAGCACGCGGCACAGATGGCGCCCCAACGCACGGATAGCCTGATTATGGCTCTTACCCTGGGCGCGCTTTTTCTCATAGAAGCGCTGTGATTCAGGAACCTGCTTTCGGTGCCGATCGACACCCACCAGCATCGCCGCTTTTGCGCGCGTATTCACATGCTTTGGGTTCTTCGAGCCGCGCTGATTTCCTGAGCTGTTGTCGAGGTTCGCCATGCCCACGTAGACCGCAAGACTACCTTCTTTGGCGAAGCGCTCGATGGTACCGAGTTCACCGGCCAGCTCCGACGCACATACGGTCGCAAAGCCGGGTATGGTATCGACCAGCTGTGCAATCTCTGACTGGCCCATGAGTTCTTCACAGCGGACTTCAAGCGCCTTTATCTTCTGTCTCAGGTCCAGTATTCGACGGGCATCTTCAACAATCATCGGGCCGACCCACTCAACATCGTGGCTGAAGCTCGCAGCCTTCTGCCAACCGCCTATCACCTCGACGTATGTGCGTCCGATGCCTTTGATCGAAAGCACCGTCTTCCGACGGATACGGGCAAGCTTACGAAGGTCGTCACTATAGGTGATAAAGTTCAAAAACCAGAGGTTTTCCGCATCCTTGGTGATTGCCAGCAATCCGGGGCAAACCGCCTGCAAATCAGCCTGCATGCGGCTCAGAAGGCGACTTTTCTCATTAACCAGCGAACGGCGCCGGCGGGTCAGACGCTTCAGTTTTTCGTTCTCAACCGGCGTTGCTGAGACCTCCTGGAGCACCCCTTTGGCCGATGGGAGATAGTCCCGCAGCTGGAACAGCTCGAGGCCTTTCCGTGCATCGATTCGGTCTGTTTTAGCCGCCGCCGGGAAAATCTCCTTGAAGCGGGCAAGCTTCAGATTATTGATATTGAAAAGGCGATAACCATGGGAGCGCACGAGGGTGTCCAACGGGCGAGCCCAGCCGTTATACCCTTCCATGGCCACCGAGACCTCACCCCCATAGCGATGGTGGTGGTGTTCGATTCGCTCGAAGAAAAGCTCGAAGCCTTCCGGCCGGTGGGGCAGGTCGAATTCGTCCAGCACTTCTCCACAGGGCAGGCCGATCGCTACACTGTGACTGTGACAGCCCACATCAATGCTGACGCGAATGTCGGAGGTTGTTGTCATTGTTGGTGTCTCCGTAAGTCAGAACCAGTAGAAGAAAATCATCCGCCGGTCTCGTCTACTTACAGAGCCACATCAGAGAGCTGATCGGCACCATCCCGTTCGACCCACCGGATGATGCAGGGTGGCGGGGGCGGCATTTCAGGTTCGAGTGAGCCGAAACCGGCCACCGACCCCAGGAGCCACACCCCCGCCGAAGTCAATCTTACCTATTATGCGGGGGCTCCGCTAACCTGCAAATCCGATGGTAGACCCCATCATCGTATTTGTCGATCCGTTACACCGAGCGGCTGGCGAAAGCGGGCATTGATGCTTCGGTGGGCAGCGTAGGCGATTCCTATGACAACGCCCTGGCCGGAAACCATCAATGGGCTGTTCAAGACAGAGGTGATTCGCCACAAGGGCCCGTGGCGCGGTATCGACGATGTCGAATATACCACCCTGGAATGGGTCGATTGGTTCAACCACCGTCGGTTGTTGGAGCCGATCGGCAACATGCCGCCGGCGGAATATGAATTGGCGTATTATCGCCAACTGGAGGAGTCAGTTGAAGCAGCCTGACTCAAACTAACGGGTCTCCGGTGAACCCGGAGCGATTCAGTCGGCTGGAGCGCATTGTTCGGCATTTTTGCGCCTCCGCAGTTAGTTCGTCTCAATGTCGTAATCACCCTTCTTTTCGTTGAACACCATCCTGGCTATGTGAGGGTAATCACTGGCGGCATTCAGAAACAGTCTTCGAATCTCGTCAACCGGAACGCGCCAGATGCAATCGTTTTTGTCAAAATCCGAAACAACGAACACATCACTCCAGTTTCTGCTCTCGTCACGCGCAACAAAGCTTGTATACGCATGAATGAACTGATTAGCGACGTACAGCGGCCTCTTTTGTTCTGGGCGTTCTCTTTCCATATCATAGAGTTCCCAGATTTCATGTCCATTCAGACGATGGACCTTTTTTCCGACCGCTTTGTATGAGAAAACGCGCAATATTTGGTCGCTGGTCCGGCGTGAAACCTTGTGCAGTTCGATTAGCCGCCGGAGCATGAAGAAGCCCACCATGATGTCTCTCTCTAGAACGCAGTGGGCTCGTTCGCCCCAGCGACGCGGACGACCCACTTTCTTCAGACCTTGAGCTATCCGCTGAAGCTCTTCTTTCCAGTACTGAGACTCGATCATTGGTCACTTGCCGAACGATAAGCATCAGCGGCGGCGCGCAGCGCCGTCCGCTGCATGCTGTTGTTATGTTTCATTCAGGTATCAACCCAGCGCCTTGCTTAGCCGGTCGCGAGCGCTCTGGCTTAATCGAGCAATGCCAATATGGCGGGCTATCTCAATGGGGTCGTCGCTAAGGGACAACAAAGCTCTGATCGCGCGGATTTCCTCCTTGCAGATATACTCCGCCTTCCGCATTTCATCATCACGGCCCGCATAACGGGCTGGCGCGAGGCGATCTTTGACCGTTCCCTTGCGCCAGAAAAACAAGCCGACATCTTCCTTTGTCCGGCCCCGACGGCGCTTCGCTATATCGATGACAATTTCACGGATCTGGCGACCCGCACGCTGAAATCCGTGATGGCGTGCAATACGCCGGACCAACACATCTTCATGGATCGGTCCTTCTATATCGATGACGTGATCGATCATGGCTGACAGCCGAGGCTCGTACTCCTCGGAGTAGAACGTGTTCGGTTCAGCCCTATAATTCCCTCCGTCGAGGTCCGCCACCACATAGCTGTGTTCGTTATTGCCAAATAGGTCATCGGGGGACTCCGGCATTCGGTTTGATGGCACCTCACCGGCCGAAGGTTCTGGCCTCGCAAGATCAGCGGCCATATAGCTTTCCTGCGGCTCGAAATCCGGGCCTGATGCGTCCGTCTCGTCAATTGTCATTTCAGTGGGCAAAATCGGCGCGACAATCTCTTCCCCGGATCCATCGATATGATCCGGGCGAGAAGATGAATCCGCAGCGTTTGCCTCCATCGCCCGAACTGCTTCTTCCCGCTTTTGCCGATCCGCTTCCAGATGGACTTTCAGCGCCTCATTGAGGGAGTCCAAAGCCTTTGCACGATGGGTCCACCAATCGGTCGACCACACGCGGAATAAAGTCCAGCCGAGTCCCTCCAGAACCGACTGGCGGATCTTGTCGCGTTCCCGTGCGAAAGCGGAGCTGTGGTACATGGCACCATCACACTCGACACCGGCGAGGTAGATCCCCGGCTCATCTGGATGGACAACACCCAAGTCGATTCGATAGGCGGATACGCCGACTTGCGGATGGACGTCCCATCCCCTATCCCGTAGCGCCCGGGCAACCGCAGATTCAAATGGGGACTCAAAATCACCGATCGAACCATAAACTGCCGCTCCGAGTGCCGATGGACCACGTTCAGCATATTCCAGGAAATGCTTCAAGTCTGCGACTGCCCGAGCCTGCGTCCGCGAAAGATCGATGCGATCGGGACTGAGCGTGGAGAACACCAGCATTTCGGAGCGTGCCCGTGTCATGGCCACGTTCAGGCGGCGCTCCCCTCCGTCCCGATTGAGGGGGCCGAAATTCATGGTGACGTGGTCGCCCTGATCCGGACCGTAAGTGATACTGAACAGGATCACGTCCCGTTCGTCCCCCTGCACGGTCTCCAGGTTTTTCACGAACACCGGCTCAAGCGTGCTATCCGTGGAGAATGCCCATTCGATTTGTGGATTTCTGGAGCGCGCTTCGTCCAGCAAATTCTCGATCAGCGACTGCTGTTCGGAATTGAAGGTTACAACGCCGATGGACTGTTCCCGCACCACCTCGTCCTCGTGGGTGACTCTTCGCAAAATCTCCGCAACAATCGCCTTTGCTTCCCCTTCGTTATGACGCGCCTTTCCACGTGCATAAAAGCCGTCGGGGCGGATCAGGCGAACGCCGTGATCAGGGTGTATGGGGGCGGGGAAGGTGACGAGTTCATTGCCATAGTATCGGCTGTTGGAGAACGCGATTAGGCTCTCCCTGCGCGACCGATAATGCAGGTTGAGGGTCCGCTGCGGGATGCTCGCCCCCAACATTTCGTCCAGGATGCTCTCCAAATCCCCTTCCGTATCCACTTTCCCATCGGGATCGTCGTCGGCCCGCGCGAAGAAGTTTGTTGGCGGCATTTGTTTCGGATCGCCGGCGACAATGGCTTGACGTCCGCGCGCCAGGGAGCCAACCGCGTCCCAGACGGTGATCTGCGACGCTTCGTCAAAGATCACGACATCGAACAACGCTTGGTCAGCCGGCAGATACTGGGCAACGGACAGCGGCGACATCATGAGACAAGGTGCCAGTTTGGTCAGAACGTCAGGCATCTCCTGGACTAACTGGCGGACCGGCTTATGCTGTCTTTTCTTTTGGATCTCACGGCGCAGAACACCCCAGGACGAACTTCGCTTGACGTCATCGGCATCCGGAAGATTGCCCGCCAACTTGGCAGAGATATAGGCTGCCGTGAGGTCCTGGAATTGACTGTCGATCTCGCGGAATTTCTCAATTGTCGCGACGTGCTCGGGTGTGGAAAAGGTTCGCAAGACTTCATCTTCCCCGATCACCGCGCCCGACCACCATGTACAATATGCTGCTTCGAAAGTCGCTTCGATCTCCTCTGCCGGAATGCGGCCCTTCTCAATCGCGTCCACCAGCGGCCCCAGCTCCAGATCCATTGCCGCCGTTCGACGATGACGCCAGCCGCACCAATCATGCAATTCTGCATGGCGCGCAGCGATAGTGTCCGCCGTCTCCCGAATGGCATCCAGCGCCTTGCCTGTTTCCGCGAAATGCTCTCTCACCGACCTTCCGGCGATGGCTTCGAACGCCGTGCATGTTTCCTTTAGTCCCTTGTTGGCCGTCAGGAACTCCTGTGCAGCCCGACCGACTGCAGCCTCAGGCGCTAACAAATCGTTGCCGTCATGCATCAAGGTTCGAACCTTGCTGCGAACTTCCACCAGCGTCGGCGCATCGTCAGCCAACCTGCCAACTGCAAGTCGCGCCCGCTGCCCGAGGGTCCGCAAGGCGAGAGCCACGTCGGGGCTGGTCGTATGCCCCTCCCAGTCCTTGAATTCTGAAAGCAGCTTGTTCAGGCGGTCGATGGCTTCGCCTTCCAAGCGCAAACGCTTAAGCGTCGGCGCGTCGCGAACCGGATCCGGAACTCCCTGTGCCCCTCCTGCCTTCATGTCCTTGATCAGGCGACGGCGGGCGAAGAAACTTTTGGGCCACCAAGCCGCTTCCGCTTCTTGCCAGCGCTGAGCAATCTCATCCCCATCCAATTTGCGCCAAGCCATGGGATCGTAAGCGCAACTCAGTGCCGCCTGATCTTCAGCATAGGCCTTGAGCCGCTGCACAGCTTCTTCAAGCGCCTCGATACGATCTGACCCATCCGGCTCGAGTGCGTAGGCAATCTGTCTGCGATAGGACTCCATCAAGACCGCCGCGAGATCGGCAACAGCGTCCAGGCGCGCCATTGAGCGATCGGGCCCATCGATCCCTATGGCGTCCAACAGCGCTTTGCAGGAACGCTCCGATTTGGACGCCGCCGCAGACAGGCAGCCTGCCTGTTCGACCACTTGGCCTTCCCATTGCGGCGACCAGTCACCTTTCGTCACCAACTGGAAAGGGCTTTCGGCCACATCTCCCACGGCGGTGACCTGCACACGGAGCCATTTGACGGCTTCACGCATTGCGTCCAAACGGGCCTTATCGTGCTGATCCGCGGACGGCCAGGAAAGGGTCACACGCGACGCCAAATTCTCGTCTCGAACTTTCACGCCGATGGCGTAATGAGCCGTGATTCCGTTCCGGCGGGGGATGTGTAGTCGGTCCACGACACGATTCAGTTGGTCGCGCAAGATCCGCAGCCGCTCGGCCTCTTGCTCCCAAGCTTCGGCCTTGGCGCTTTGATGGAGATCCCATGCATTGCGCAATTGGTCGAGCACGTCGGCCTTGCGGGCTTTGTTGGAATGAAGCTCCAAACAGAACCTTCCAAGCCCAATGTCTTTCAGGCGTCGGTACACAACCTCCAGCGCTGCGGTCTTCTCCGAAACAAAGAGAACCGTCTTCCCCTTGCCCAACATATGGGCGATCAGATTGCTGATGGTCTGGCTCTTGCCCGTCCCGGGCGGGCCGATGATGATGAAGTTCTTGCCACGGTCTGCCGTGGCGATCGCCGCCATTTGTGATGAGTCCGCAGGCAGCGGAGTCAGCAAATCGGACGGCTTGAAGTGCCGATCGATAAGAGTGCTGTCCACAAAGGCGATATCGCTGGGATAAGGATCGCGCGGCGTATCAATGAGGTGCTTGACGATCGCGTTCTTCCGCAGCGCATCGGTGCGGTCGACCAGATCCTTCCACATGAGATATTTGGCGAAGGAAAAATGGCCTAGCACTGCATCCTCGACGACTTCGAACCCCGGCGCGTCCTTCACCGCCTTGCGCACAGTGTTCCAAATCCCGCTCACGTCGATACCGCTGTGATCTGTCGGCAGTTCCCCGTCCAAGCCCCGGATATCGATCTCGAAGTCTTTTCGCAGCATCTCCAACAGTGTCGTGTTGAAGCGCGGCTCGTCGTCATGGGCCAGCATCCGGATTCCACTGCGAACGGATTTTCGTTCCAGGGTCACCGGCAGCAAGATCAGCGGCGCGCGGAACCGACGCTCATCCTTCTCGTCGCGTTTCCACAGCAGGAAGCCGAGAGCCAGATAGAGCGTATTCGCGCCGCCTTCCTGAAGTGCTGTCTGAGCTTTTCTGTAAATATCGACCGCTCGCCGGGAGAGTTCCTCTCCAGCGCATCCCGGGCGTATTCTTCCGTGATCACCTCACCGGTACGCTGCTGATGAAGTTCTTCGTCCTGCCCGTGAGTCGTGGGCCGTGGGATCGGCTGGATCGAGATCCGGGCTCCCTCGGCCAGCTTGTCTTCCAGCAGTCCCGGCGCCGGACAGATAAGGCGCAAACTCGTTTTCGTGGACTTGTGATTGAGGAGCGGGTTCCGTGCGGAGAGGTCCAATAGCTTGCGCTGCCATCGCTCCAGACGCCCGGCCGGCGTTTCGGACAGTTCTTCCTCCTCGACGCCATCGTCGAAGTCGGGCAACGCCGGAGCCTCTTCAAGGGTGAGCTCCACGCGTTCGCCGTCCCTCTCTTCTGCCGGCCCCGAAGGCTTGCCGGATTTCAGCCCGAGGGGAGCGATTCGATGGGCACGGGCGCGGCGGATATCAATCGCCGAATTGAAGGTGTCGTCCTTATCTGGAGCGATCACTTCCGTCGCAGCCGCGACGGCCTTAGAAAATGGTGGCGCGGGATGCGACGTCACATAGGTCGTCTCGATCAGCACGAGTTCCTTGAGCTGGATGCGTTTCCTCAGGGTTTCCGCTTCGTCGATGACGATGGTCGTGAGCTCTTCGGGCTGCAACCACACGCCGACCACCGCATGGCCCTTAGGCAATGCGATGATGGGGTTGAGCCCGGCCTGCTCCAATGCCGAGGTGAACAGCATGGTGCAATCGAGGCAGGTCGCTACGCGGTTCTCCAGGACTTGGCTGGGCAATCGGATTTTTTGTCCGTCACGCTCGAAACTCGCCGGGGGCACGGAATAGGTGATGCCGAGGTTGCAGATGGCGGTGTAGACGGCAGACGCGATTTCCCATACCCGTTGGCGGCTCCCCGTCTTGTAGCCGTCGATGCCGTCCTGTTTTCCCGCTTTTCGCAAGATGAGGCTCGCGTCGCGCAACACACTATCCACCGCCGGATCGTTGGGCATGGAGAATGCGGCAAGCAGTTCGGGCATGTAGCCTGCGCCGCCCCATTCGTTATAGGCCAGCAATTCGACGGGCTTCTTCTCTTCCGCCAGAACCGATCCATCCTTTTCGACGGTAATGGTGACGGTGCCGCGCACGGCATCGGCCAGAGCGAGGAGAAAGTCCCCGTCAAGCTCGATATCCCGGTCTTTGACCGAGATCGACCCTTCCGGCGCGATCCGATCCAGCCGCCAAGATTTGGGCTTCAGGAAGGACGGGTTCGACGACAGGCTGACAAATACGTCGTCCAGCCGCGTATCGTGGTCCGCGTTTTCGATCCGCAACTCTCGCAGAAAGGCGAACGCGCTCTGGTGACAAGCGAAGTTTAGTTTCGCTGCCGTTTCACAGTGTATAGCGGTCGCTATAGTTTTCTCCATGTCAACTGTCTCTTCCGATTCCGCCCTTCATCAGCCGGTGCGTAGTGTTCTTATAGAGGTCAACAGAGTCATCATGAAACATAACGCTCAAAGCAGCGGTGCATAGCATCCGCTGCCTTTGCTTGTTAACGCTTTACTGGTATAGGTTAGAAACGTATTCATTTGTAGGCTCTGGCAATAAATCTTGTGGGTGATCTCCACCAAATGTTGCCCATTTACTTTTTCCAGTATAAGAGGAGTTTGCCACCTCTGATTTAGTGACGGCATCATAGATAACTATTTGAATTTCTATGCGATCTGGCTTACCGGACCACTCCGTTGCACGCTCTTCCCAATGAAGGATAACTGGTTTAACGAAGTAACCATATTTCTCAGCATCTATCCCATCTAGGCATTCTTCATCACGACAATCTTGTGCTATGTCGACCTTCCTTGCATTCTTAGAAAAGGCAGCTCTTACTGCATTGGCTGCCATGCGACCGGAGTTCCTGTATTGAGTATTCTCATACCAGCCATCCTCTGGCACCGAAATTAGGACACCCAATGAAGAATCTAGCTTTGCAACAGGTGCTTGGAGCTCTGAGTGACGGTAAGTAGAGGCACATCCAGAAACTACCATCATAACTGTGGTCAAAATTAAAATTCTTATGATCATATGCGCTCCGTGATTGATATTTGCGTTAACGGATCAGCTGTTGAGCCTCGAGCATCGCAGGCAAGAGCTTGTTATACAAGCTCTTGCTGAGAAGCGCAGTGGCTCGAACGGGTTGATAGGCAGAGCGCGAAGCGCGGCGGCTATCAAGCCGGGCGAGTGAAGCGCAGCGGAACTCAACAGCTGATCCGATAGGACAGACCGCGTAAGCGGTCTGTCCTATCGCCATGCTCAGGGGCAGCAAAAAGCAGAGCGAGGAACGAGCGGCGCTTTTTGCTGTCCGCTGGAGCTATTCGTTAGATGTATTTCGCTCATCAATGCCTCGTTTCAAATTAAGCTTTTGCTTGTTTTGCAGTTTGGCGAGATCTCTCGCCCTGCGATAAAGGGACGACAGTATTTTTAGAACGGCTAGCTCATTATTCTCCGCACGAAGATAGAGCTTGGCTAACGTTTCCTTTCGGACACCCATTACCTGTGCAATGTCTCTGACTGATTGGTGAATAAAATCTCGCTCCTTTTCAAGAAGCTTCAGTTCTTCGCTACGAAGGTCGAATTTTGATAGCTTTCGTTCTCTTATGCCTTTCTGGATTGCGCTGTACGTTTTATTTCCTGCAAGCAAGGCGGCAGAAACGTATCCCACAATCAACGAAATGTCCTTTGCGACTTCAACGAGCTGGGAAAGCTCGATGAACCCTGGCGATGCGTATTGAATAGACTTAATCCTCGGCCTGTATTCCCGAGGCATTTTTGAGAAAAGATTTTGATAAAAATTAACCGCGCTATACCCTCCGCGCCAAGGGTACTTGCCGTAAATGTATTGTATTTCTTCTTCAATATAGTCATCTGCCACATCAAGAGAATAGAGAAGGCCGTAAACCTGAATATACACGCGAGTAAGTACATTCAGGTCTGTGAGCTCCCAGCGCCCGTCAATGTGGAGCTTGATATTTTCAACGTCCAATGTGACCTTCCTTTTTCATCTAACGCGAAGCTGAGCGACTTCCGTGCAGGTGGCCCCGGACGGGCCGCCTGGGCGGAGGTTCGACTCTAGCGTCTTGATAGGCGGCGCCCTTTTTATTCCGTATACGCTCGTAGATCGTCATTTTTTGATCCTGCATAAGCGCTTCGGAATGGCACAGCGACGCCGATGATGAATCCCTCTTCCCTTTCTCAATCCGCTCACCTTGATTGGCCTACTCCTGTCGCTCAGCTTCGCGATAATTTCCCATCAAATAATTAGCCCAGCCCACACTTTTCAAGACTAGCCCAGAAATCGGCCAACGTCCAAAATCAGCCCCTAACAAATCCGCGGCAACTGTTCCCCCATGGGCAGGTCCACGATTCGTTCGCCGCCGAAGATTGTGTGCAGAATGACCATTCCCGAGGGCGTTTCCGTGACCTCGCCGACGATGGCGGCGTCGCGGCCGTCGGGGTGATCGCGCAAAGCCGCCAAGGCGGTTTCGGCGATTTTCGGAGCGACGACCGCCACCAGCTTGCCTTCGTTGGCCAGATACAGCGGGTCCAGACCCAGGATTTCGCACATTCCCCGAACCGCTTCCCGCATCGGCAGTTCGGTTTCTCGGAGACGCAGGCAATGGCCGCAGGTTTGGGCGAATTCGTTGAGGACCGCCGCGACGCCTCCCCGGGTGGGATCGCGCAGGGCATGAACGCCGTTGGGGCAGGCCGACAACAGATGCGCGACCAAGTGATTCAGAGGGCGGCAGTCGCTTTCGAGGGTATGTTCCAGGGCCAGTTCGCCTCTCGCGTCGAGCACCGCCGCGCCGTGGTCGCCGATGAAGCCGCTGATCAGGATGCGATCGCCGGGGCGGATGTTGGCCGCGCCTAGATTCACGCCGGGCGGGATTTCCCCTACCCCGCAGGTGGTGATAAAAACCTTGTCCGCCGCCCCGCGCGGCACCACTTTGGTGTCGCCGGTGACGATCCTGATTCCGGCCCGGGCGGCCGCCGCCTTCATGGAAGACGCGATCCGGCGCAGATCGGCCAAGGGCAACCCTTCTTCCAGGATGAACGCGCAGCTCAGGTAAAGAGGCCGGGCGCCGCCCACAGCCAGGTCGTTGACGGTGCCGCACACGGCCAGCTTGCCGATGTCGCCGCCGGGGAAAAAGATGGGGTCGATGACGGAGGCGTCGGTGGTCATGGCGAGTTTGCCGGCGGGAGATTCCAGTCGGGCCTGGTCTTCCAACCTCGCCAGTTCGGGATCGTCGAATATTTCCAGAAACAACTCCCGGATGAGGCCGGCCATGGCCTGGCCGCCGCTGCCGTGAGCGAGGGTTACGGAATGCTCTTTCACGGCCTATGGGAGATTACGATTCCGTTTTGTTCTATCCGGGCCGGCTGTTTACCCATGTGTGGCCTCGGTCAAGGCCTCTTCTATCACTTCGTCGGTGACGCCTCGGCGCTTCAAACTCGCCACTAACGCCGAGACAGTATCGCTATCCAATTTCTCTAAATCCTTTCTAAGACCTTGACCGATATAGGCTCGAATCAAGGGTTGATAACCTGAAAACCCAAGTAAGGGCGCGATACGCTTCAGGTCCTCCACCACATCTTCCGGCATGCGAATCGTAATCGTCGTCATCGGCCGGTTCCGGTCTAGCCGCTTTTTCAGTTTTTCAATCTTCATAGAACTGCCTCTCAGTTCGAGTCGCTTCGCTAGAACTCAAGCCGTATATCTAAAATAAGCGGCGCACGCCCCTTCCGAGGAGACCATCAAGGCGCCCAATGGCGCCTCGGGCCGGCAGCGGCCGCCGAAGTGGGGACACTGACGGGGTTTGAGACGCCCCTTGAGCACTTCCCCGCAAGGGAGGGCTTCTTCCTCGGCCACGTGGGAGACCAAACCGAATCTGCGCTCGGCATCGAAGCGGGCATAATTCGGCCTCAAGCGGACGCCGGAACGGTCGATCTCGCCCAGGCCGCGCCAGCGGGAGTGTTCGGCCAATTCGTAGACCCGTTCGATGGCGGCGCGCCCCGCGCGGCTGCCCTGCTCGTTCACCACCCGCCGGTATTGGTTTTCCAGGCGGCATTTCCCCGCCTCCAACTGGCCCAGCACCATCCACAGGGACTGGAGGATGTCCAGGGGTTCGAAGCCGCTCACCACCGTCGGGACGCGGTATTCGGTCGGGATGAAGCGGAAGGTGTCGGCGCCCACCACCGAGGCGACGTGACCGGGGGCGACGATGCCGTCGAGGGAGAGATCCGGGTCGTCGAGAATGGCGCGCACCGCCGCCGGGGTGGTGATGTGGTGGCACAGGAGGGAAAAGTTCGGGATTTCCTCGGCTTCGGCCCGGAGGACGGTCAGGGCGGTGGCGGGCATGGTGGTCTCGAAGCCGATGGCAAAAAACACCACTTCTCGGTCCGGATGGCGGCGGGCGATTTCCAAGGCATCCAGGGGAGAATACACCACGCGCACGTCCGCTCCCTCGGCGCCGGCCTCGCGGAGGCTACCGGCGCTGCCGGGCACCCTGAGGGCATCGCCGAAGGAGGTGAAGATCACCTCCGGTCGGCGCGCCATTTCGACCGCGGCATCCACCCGTTCTCTGGGAAGGACGCAGACCGGACAGCCGGGACCGTGGACCCATTCGACGGCCTCGGGAAGCATCTGATTCAGACCGTAGCGGAAAATGGCATGGGTGTGGCCGCCGCAGAATTCCATGATTTGAAGCGGCCTGGCGGGAGCGATCGCCTCGAGGCGGGACCTTATGGCTTCGACCAGGGCACGTCCCTTGGCCGGATCGCGGAATTCGTCAACCAGCTGCATCGACTTCCAACTCCGCCAACAGCGTCAGGGTTCGTTCGGCTTCTTCCGCCGAGATGAGGGTCAGGGCGAACCCCACGTGGACCAATACCCACTGACCCACGCAGGCTTCAAGGGATTGCCCTTCCTCCGCCACGCACGCCAGGTTCACCTCGCGCCGCACGCCGCCGATGTCCACTTTGGCCAATTGGCGCTCGGTGTCGGTGATGGCGATGATTTTTCCGGGTACGCCCAGGCACATGGTTTTCTCCTCCTGCCATTGGTCAACACTCACAGTAAATACTTGTTGATGTCGAACGAACCGTGGAATACACCCAAAATGTCTATGCTCGACTTCGACCTCAGGGCAATCGCATGAATGCCATTATCTCCCTTGTATGTTTTGTGTTGCTGGACAGTGGTTGTTTGAGTAGGTTTATGTCTGGCCCGGTGCGGCAGTTCGAAACTCCCTTGGGACACCAAGCCCGTGGGAGAGCGATGAGCGTCGCACCGGTTTTCATGGATACCCCGGACGGTTGCTTGGGCAGATAAGCCCGTATTTTTGCAAGGTTGGGAATCATGAACGAAATGAATGCAGAACAGTTTGTTGGTATTGACGTGTCGAAAGCGACGCTGGATGGGGCGGTCGAGCCTCAAGGTCAGGTATGGCAGGTGGCCTACGATGCCAAGGGGATCGATCAGCTGGTTTTGCAGTTGCAAGAGATCGGGCCGACCTTGATCGTCATCGAGGCCACCGGCGGTTTGGAAACCCAGATTGCGTCTGCCTTGGCGGGTAAGGAATTGCCGGTGGCGGTGGTCAATCCGCGCCAGGTGCGCGACTTTGCCAAGGCCAGTGGCCGGCTGGCCAAGACCGATCGGGTGGATGCCGGGGTGCTGGCGGCGTTTGCCCGGGCCATCCGTCCCCAGGCGCGTCCGCTCAAGGATGCGGACACCCGCGCTTTGGACGATCTGGTGGATCGGCGGCGGCAGTTGATCGGCATCCGGGTTCAAGAGGTCCTCCGATTGAATGGGGCCACGACGAAACCGCTGCAAACCAGTCTGAAAAAGCATATCACCTGGCTGGACAAGCAGATTGACCAGAACGACCGGGACCTGACCCGGCGGTTGCGCGAGTCGGACGCCTGGCGGGCCAAGGACGATCTGCTCAAGAGCATTCCCGGCGTCGGTTCGGTGACCATTGTCACGTTGCTGGCAAAATGCCCGGAGCTGGGCACCCTCAACCGGCGCGAGATTGCCGCGCTGGTCGGCGTGGCGCCGATGGCCAACGACAGTGGCCAGTATCGCGGCAAGCGCTTCATCTGGGGTGGTCGCTCCGAGGTTCGCGCCGTGCTATACATGGCCACGATCTCGGCGATACGCTGTAATGCGGTCATCCGCGCCTTTGCAGAACGCCTCAAAAACGCCGGCAAACCGCCCAAGGTCGTCATCGTCGCCTGCATGAGGAAGTTGCTCACCATCATGAATGCCATGTTGAAAAATAATACCCCTTGGCAGCCACAAAACACTTGACTTTAAACACGGTTGCTCTCCCGCTCTCCCGCCAGCGGGAGAAGGGACTAACGCGAGACACTTTCAAGTGAGTGAGGCGCGATACGCTTTCTGCGATTGGATGATATCCGTCAATTTCTCTTTTACGCTTGACATATCTCACACCTGGCTAGTATTGGAATCAATGGTCAACCTCGTGCGGCGACAATCACCGCCTGCCCCAACGCCAAGCCGCCGTCGTTCATGGGCACTTGCTGCGGAATCCACACTCGAAGCCCCTTGTCTCTCAGACATTCGGTCGTCGTCTCCAGCAAAAGCCGGTTCTGGAATACGCCGCCGGACAGGACCACCATAGGACATTTCATTCGCTCTGCAAAGTGGCCGATCACCCGGCACCAGGCATCCGCCAATCCCAGATGGAAACGGCGGGCCATGATCGTCTTGGGAACCCTCGCGGCGAGATCCGCCAGAACGGCCGGCCACAGGGGGGAAGGGTCCACAATCCAGGTCTCGCCCCGCCTGATGGAGAAAGAATAACCCGACCGCTCATCGCTTTGCCAAGCCCACCGTTCCAGCTCGGCGGCCGCCTGCCCTTCGTAGCTTTGGGTGTCGAAGCGGAGATCGAAGGCGGCGGCCGCAGCGTCGAACAGGCGCCCGCAGGAGGAGGCCGGCGGCGAGCCGAGGCCGGTTTCCAGCATCTTGCGCAAGGCGGGCAAGGGCTTGGTCCGCAGGCCGGGGAAGGCTTCCAGCGGAATCCCCGCCTGCCACAATTGCGCCGCCAGGTTGCGCCACGGCTCGATCATCGCCTTGCCGCCGCCCGGCAGCGGAACGGCCTTGAGGTGGGCGAGACGCCGACAGGTGCGGTAATCGGCCCAAAGCAGTTCGCCGCCCCAAAAAGTGCCGTCGCCGCCGTAGCCGAGCCCGTCCAGGATCAACCCCAACACCGGCCCGGCCGCCTGCGGATGACCGTGTTCGGCCAGACACGCGGCCAGGTGGGCGTGGTGGTGCTGCACTTCGGTCAAAGGGAGGTTTTTTTCCGCCGCCCGGGTCCGTCCCAGCTTGGTGGACAGATATTCGGGATGCATGTCCACCGCCAGACAACGCGGCTCGAAGCCGAATAAATCTTGATACGCCGCCAATTCTCGCCGGTAAAGCCCGTAGCTTCGGGCCTGCTCCAGATCCCCCAGATATTGGGACAAAATCGCCTGCCCGTCGCGCACCAGGCAGAAGCTGTTTTTGAGCTCGCCGCCCAGGGCCAGAATGCCGTTGGATTGTTCGAATCCCGGCGGCAAGGAGACGGGCGCCGGCGCGTATCCCCGCGCCCGCCGCAGTATGCGCATCCGGCCGGCCATCCGGCACACCACCGAATCGTCGCAGGGATGGACGATGGGCCGGTCGTGGAGCAGAAAAGCGTCGGCGATGCCCGTCAGCCGCTCCAGGGCTTCCTCGTTGTCGGCGCACAAGGGATCGCCGCTCACATTGCCGGAGGTGAATACCAGCGGATGATCGAAGGTTTCCAGCAGGAGGTGATGGAGGGGCGTATAAGGCAACACGAAGCCCCAAAGAGCCAAGCCCGGGGCGACGGACTTCGGCAGCGTTCGCCCCCGGCCCTGGAGCAGGACGATGGGCGCGGCGGTCGACGCAAGCGCCCTCTCCTCTTCCGGGTCGACTCGGGCATAGCGGCGCACCACGGCCAAATCCCGCGCCATCAAGGCCAACGGCTTATGCGGGCGATGCTTTCGGGCACGCAGAGCGGTTACGGCTTCCGGCCGCGTGGCGTCGGCCATCAGCTGAAATCCACCCAAGCCTTTGACGGCGATGATTTTGCCTTGGCGCAGCAATCGAACGCACCGCTTGACGGCGGCATCGCCGATTGCATCTTCCGGCGTCAGCCATACTTTCGGCCCGCAGTCGGGACAGGCGGTGGCCTGGGCGTGAAAGCGGCGGTCGGACGGATCTTCGTATTCGGTGCGGCACGCGGAACAAAGGGGAAAGCCCGCCATGCCGGTATGCTCCCGATCGTAGGGCAAACGATGGATGACGGTGAAACGGGGACCGCAGTGAGTGCAATGGGTGAAGGGATAGCGATGGCGGCGCCCGGCGGGATCGAAGGTCTCCTTCAGGCAGTCGGGACAGATCGCCGCATCGGGCGGGACCGATGTCCGCGGCGCCTCGGTCCCGCTGGCTTGGATAATAAAGTCGCCCCGGGGCGGCGGACCGTGCAAGGGCCGATCGATTACCCGCTCGATCCGCGCCAAAGGGGGCGGATTTTCCCGCAGTTCACGCTGGAATTCCGCTAGGGAGGCGGCTGTTCCCCAAACCTCGATTCGAAGCCCCGCCCCCGTGTTGCTGACCGATCCCGTCAACCCGTACCGGCTGGCCAGGCGCCACACGGCGGGTCGAAAACCGACCCCCTGCACCAGGCCGTGGATGCGGGTTTCCAGTCCCGTCAGGCGCTCTCCGCCAGCTTCCCGGTTTTCGTCTCGCGCATCGCACGGAGCCATCGATACCAATCTTCCAACCCTTCGCCGGTTTTCGCCGAAACCTGCACTACCTCGATATCCGGATTGATCCGACGGGCATAGGCGATGCAGCGCTGAACATCGAAATCCACGTGGGGCAAAAGATCGACCTTGCTCAATAGCATGAGCCGCGCGGCGTGGAACATGTTGGGGTATTTCAGGGGTTTATCCTCCCCCTCGGTCACCGACAGAACGACCACTTTGCCGTCCTCGCCCAAATCGAAGCCCGCAGGACACACCAGATTACCCACGTTTTCGATCATCACCGCCGCACCGGGCGCGGGATCGAGATCTCTCAAGGCGTGACCCACCTGATGCGCATCCAAGTGGCATCCCTTGCCGGTATTGATCTGGACCGCCGCCGCCCCGGCCGCTTGAATACGGTCGGCATCGAGCGAGGTTTGCTGGTCCCCCTCGATGACCGCAAAGGGCGCTTCCGCCGCCAAATCCCGGAGCGTCCGCACCAAAAGGGATGTCTTCCCGGCGCCGGGGCTGGCCACCAGATTCAAGGCCAAAATGCCGCGTTCGGCCAACCACTGGCGGTTAGCTTCGGCATAGCGGTCGTTCTTTGCGAGAAGATCTTTTTCAACCTGTAACAAACGGGAAGTATCATCCTGAGGATGATGGTGATGGTGGTGAGAGTCACTGCAACCGCAGGTGGCGCACATAAGGGAACCTCCTATTTATCGTTCCGACTCGACCGCAATATGACAAACAGATCGTTACGACAATATAGCAGCTTAAATAAATTGTTCCTGAATGGAACCTTAACAATTTCCATCGGTCTATGAAATTTAATGGTTCCTAAATCTAAACAGTCAAGAGGAGAGAGGCAAGATAATGGGACTCGCCAAAGCACTCGTTTCTACGCCTGACGATCTCGTCCACGAAGTAATCGAGGAGGAGCAACGATCCCAAGACGACTTTGCCGACAAGACCAGCGATAAACTGACCGAGACTCAGATCAGAAACTACCGGCCCTGCTTTCGAACGGACGAACGGTACTATTGCACCCGGCGCTGCAGATGGTCCCGGGAATGCAAGAAACTTATAGCTGAGTGGTTGCGCTAAGCATCACGCCCGGCGAAGAATATTTTTAGTTAGGAACCATTCCTAACAACTTGACGCCATGATGCCCGCCAAAGCGGGTATTCTTTTTTTGGAAACAGTCTTTCGACTATGCCGCTACCAAGGTTGCTTGCGAACCCTCGAAGCGGCAACTACCATTTATAAATACAACCAATCATCTTAACGGGGCGCTCGCCTTGAATAATTTTCCTCCCGCATACCTGCCGTCCGTTCCCGAACGGCTGTCCGATCTCGTATCCCTCGCCTTGGATCTTCGCTGGTCCTGGAGCCACGTCAGCGATGTTTTGTGGAAAACCCTGGACCCGGATCTCTGGCAACTGACGGCGAACCCCTGGCTGATACTACAAAGCGTTTCGCCCGCGCGATTGGAAGCACTGGCCCAAGACCCGGATTTCTGCCGGCAAGTCGACCAAGTGGCCGCCGAGCGCCTCAGCTTTCTGGAAAAGCCCACTTGGTTCCAGGACTATAAAGGCGACGCCCCCCTCGACTGCATCGCCTATTTCAGCATGGAATACGGGCTCACCGAAGCCCTTCCCCTTTATTCCGGCGGCCTGGGAATGCTCGCCGGGGACTTCCTCAAGTCCTGCAGCGACCTGGGCGTTCCGGTCGTCGGCGTGGGCCTCCTCTACCAAGAAGGATATTTTCGGCAAATCATTGACGAGCAAGGACGCCAGGTGGAGCTCTATCCCCATAACAACCCCTGGGAGCTTCCGATCATGCCGGTCCGGAACGAGGACGGTCAAATACTCAGGCTCCGCTATCACTTCAACGGCTACGACTTGTGGGTGCGGGTCTGGCAGGCGGAAGTGGGACGGATTCGGCTTTATCTCCTGGATCTCAACGACCCGGCCAACCCTCCTTCGGAACGCTGCATTACCGACCGCCTCTACGGCGGCGGCACCGAGCAGCGCCTACAGCAGGAAATGCTGCTGGGGATCGTCGGTTGGCAGCTCTTGAAAACCTTGGAAATCGAACCCACCCTCTGCCACCTCAACGAGGGCCACGCCGCCTTGGCGGTATTGGAAAGGGCGCGCAGCTACATGGAGCGCCACCAGGTGGACTTCGAACTCGCCTTGAGCGTCACTCGCGCGGGCAACCTGTTTACCACCCACACCCCGGTGGAGGCCGGCTTCGATCGTTTTTCGCCCCATATCATCGAACGCTACTTGGGCTTTTACTGCGAGCTTTTGGGGATCTCGCTGGCGGATCTCCTCGCCTTCGGCCGCAGCAATCCCAAAGACTCGAAGGAAAAATTCAATATGGCCTATCTGGCGATTCGGGGGAGCGGCGCGGTCAACGGCGTCAGCCGGCTTCACGGCCGAGTCAGCCGACGCATCTTTCAACCCCTTTTTCCCCGATGGCCGCAGGGGGAAGTGCCGGTGGGCCACGTCACCAACGGGGTACATACGCCGTCCTGGGATTCGCCGCCCTCCGATAAACTCTGGACCGAAGCTTGCGGCCAGGAGCGCTGGGTCTGCGATCCCTCCCGCCTGGGCAAACAAATCCGCAAGCTCAAGGAAAAGGATATTTGGGAATTCCGCTCCCGCAACCGCAAACGGCTGGTGGCGTTCGTGCGCGACTATCAAGCTCAGCGTCCCACCGCCTTCAATTACCTTCCCCCCAAAACCACCCTGCTCGATCCCAATATTTTAACCATCGGATTTGCGCGCCGTTTCACGAGCTACAAACGCCCCAACCTCCTGTTGAACGATCCGGAGCGCCTGCTCAGGCTTCTAAGCGACCCCCAGCGGCCGATGCAGCTCATTTTAGCGGGCAAGGCGCATCCGCAGGACAAGGACGGCAAAGCCCAGCTGACCGCCTGGATCGACTTTATCCGCAGCCATACCGAGATCGCCGGAAGAGTGATTTTTCTACCCGACTACGACATGCAACTGGCCGAACAACTGGTGGAAGGCGTGGATGTGTGGGTGAATACGCCGCGGCGGCCGTGGGAAGCGTGCGGCACATCGGGGATGAAAGTGTTGGTCAACGGCGGGATCAATATCTCGGAATTGGACGGCTGGTGGGAGGAGGCTTACGACGCCTCGGTGGGCTGGGCCATCGGTGACGGCGCCGAACACGACGCCGACCCGGCCTGGGATCGAATCGAAGCGCAGCAATTATATGATGTGCTCGAACAGGAAGCCGTTCCGGCGTTCTATACCCGCGATTCCAACGGCATCCCGAACGCCTGGGTGGAAAAGATGCGCGAGAGCCTGGCCAAACTGACCCCCTACTACTCCGCCAACCGGATGGTGCGCCAATACATCGATCATTATTATGTACCCCAATCGCAGGCCCTGACGCGCCGTCACCAAAACAACCAATCCCTCGCCCGGCAGCTCCTAATGTGGAGCCGGAATCTTAAAACCCACTGGCACACCATCCACTTCGGCACCCCCAAAATCGACTCCCGCAACGGAAACCACCATTTTCAAATTCCGGTTTATCTGGGCAACGTGGCACCGGAAGGGATTCGGGTGGAACTCTACGCCGACCCGCTTTCCCCCGACGAACCGCCGGTAAAAATCCCTCTCACGCCTTCCCATCCCCTGCTCGGCGCCGCCAACGGTTTTCTCTACGAAGGCGAGGCATCCACCGACCGACCGGCGGAACATTACACCGTCCGGGTGGTTCCTTATCGGACCGAGGCCTTCACACCTTTGGAAATCACCGAAATCGCATGGCAGTCGTGAGATCAGTAAATCAATTCCGTCCAGCGCCCGCCGGCGACCAGTTCGGCCTTGCGGCGCTGCCACTGTTCGGCCGAGCCCGCCATCTGGACAAAGGCCTTGTCCAGCATTTCTCGTATGCTTTGCAGACCGGCGACGTAGACCCAGGTTTCGGGGCTGGAGACCATCTCCCACACTTCCCGTCGATGTTCCGTTAAAGCCCGGTCCAAAGCCGCGGGCTCGTCCCAATGGGGACGGGGACTAAGGGCCTTGAAGGCGCGGAAGGTTTCGCGGTCGTAGTAGTTGGCGAAATCGTCGCGTTCGTCGTTCATGTAAACCATCTCGAGACCGGTTTTGGCGCCGTAAAAGAGCCGCACCTTACCCTCCCATCCGCCCAGATTGCGGTAGATGTGCTTGACGAAAGCACGGAAAGGGGCAATGCCGGTACCCAAGCCGATCATGAGCAGATTCGCCTCCCGATCGTCGGGCACTTCGAAGGGCAGGCCATAGGGGCCGGTAATCGTGATTCGGTCCCCTGCCCGGCGATCGCACAGATAATGGGAAGCGATGCCTTTGTAGCGCTCGCCGCTGTAGTCGTCGATGTAGTCGACGCGCTTCACGCAAAGGGTAATAATCGGATTGCCGCTGGGCATCGGAGTGGGCTCGTTGGCGATGCTGTAAAGGCGGAAATGCACCTCGTGACCCAGCGCATGTCGGCCCGGCACCAGGACACCGACACTCTGGCCCGCCTCGAAGTGGAAATCCGGATGATCGACTTCCAGCACCAGCTCTCTGACTTCGTCGCATTCCTCCGGCGTGATCCGGGTACTGCTTTTGACCGTCGCCTGGTATGGGCGCTCGAGATCGTAATCCTGTAAACGCATGGTCTTACCCTTTGTTTGGATGGTCGGCGTTGGTTGTGTCACATGCTCCGAAACAGCGGCATTCGCGGCAGGGCGTGAATGACGTCCCGGCTTCGAAACGGCGACTCAAGGCCTGTACCCCAACCCACAGCATGAGCAGGGCGATGACAATCGAAGCGGCGGTCAAATAGCTCACAATCATTGCGCTGTTCCGAGGCCCGCAAAGCCCATGAACGTCATCGACAGAATGCCGGCGACCATCAAAGTGACCGCTGTCCCCTTGGCCAAGTCCGGCACGTTGGAGAATTCCAGTTTCTCGCGCAGCCCCGCCATCAGGGTCAGGGCCAGGGTGAATCCCGCCCCCGCCCCCAGGGCGAAGACGATGGACTGGAAAAAATCGTAGCTGCGGTTGGTTTGGAACAAGGCGACGGCGAGGATTGCGCAGTTGGTGGTGATGAGGGGCAAAAAGATGCCCAGCGAGCGATATAAAAGGGGGCTGATCTTTTTGATGAACATTTCGATCAATTGGACCAGCGCCGCGATCACCACCACGTAGGCGATCAGTTGAAGATAAGGGGCATGGGCCAGCTGCAGCAGAATATGGATGCCGTAGGCGCTGACCGAGCTGATCAACATGACGAAAGTCACCGCCGCCCCCATGCGGGTGGCGTTGCCCAGTTTGCCGGAGACGCCCAAAAACGGGCAAATCCCCAGGAAATAGGCCAATACGAAATTGTTGATCAGGCTGGCGTTGATGAACACCGACCACAGAGATTGTTCACTCACCGTAGACCTCCTCCCCTGTCGAAGCGCGAGCCTTGCGTTGTTTCAGCCAACCAAATACCAACAGCCAGGCGCCGAGGGTAAAGAAGCCCCCGCCGGGCAGAAGCATGATCGCCCAGCCTTGGTAGGTCTCGGGAAACAAGGGGAATCCCAACAAAGCCCCCTTCCCCAGGGTTTCCCGTACCCCGCCGAGACACAGCAAGGCGAAGGTGAATCCCGCCCCCATGCCCAGCCCGTCGAGGACGGACCGGGCCACGGTGTTTTGCGAGGCGAAGGCCTCGGCGCGGCTGAGAATGATGCAATTGACCACGATCAGCGAGATGAAGGCGCCCAAAGCGCCATGCAATTCCAGGCTGACGGCCTGAATGAAATAATCGACCGCCGTGACGAAGGTGGCGATGATCAGGATGAAGCAGGCGATACGCACTTGTTTGGGAATGAATCGACGCAAGGTCGAGACCAGCAGGTTGGACATAATGAGCACGAAGGCAGTCGCCAAACCCATGGTCAAGCCATTGACGGCCGTATTGGTAACGGCCAGCGTCGGGCACATGCCGAGCACGTGCACGAACACCGGGTTGTCCCGCCACAGCCCCTTGAGGAATTCGTCCGTGTATGGCGGCGTTGCGTTGTCATGACCCATGAGACGTCTCCCGGTTCGCTAGGCGAGGCACCCAAAATCGCGCGCTTTGTTCCACAATGCGGCCCACCGCCCGGGAAGAGACGGTAGCGCCGCTAATGGCATCGATCTGCCACGGCTTCGGGGCTTGATCGGCTGGAACGACCTCGATGGGATGGGCCAGTTTCGATCCATCCGCCGCCAGGCGCACATCGAGTTGCCGGAAATTGCGGAGAAAGTCGGGATCGCTGGCGATGCGGGCGCCCAGGCCCGGCGTCTCCCGGCTTTCCAACACCACCATCCCCACGATGGCGGATTGCTTCGGGGCGTAGCCGTACAATAATCGAATGGTATCCTGATAACCCATGCCTTGCGCCTCGATGGCGTATCCCAACAGACGTTGTCCCTGGTCATAGCAGGCATAGACCGCAGCGCCCGTATCGGACTCGTCCGTCATCCTTTTGAATTGCCCCTCGGCGTTCAGATGAAACGCCGTATAAGTCCGAGCCAAAGGGAAGATCGTGAAGATGGCCTGGCGCAGTGCCGCTGCTTGATTCTTGCGGATGATCGGTGCGGTGTATTCAAACACCGAGACGATCACCAGCGAGCAGATCAGGCCGAGGCCCACCAGAGCGCGATACATGGGCCAATCCGTGCTTTGCATCGACTTGCTGTCCGTGGTTCTCGCGTTCACGGTTCTCGACCTCGCTTTCCGGTGCCATAAGTGATGGGCTGTATCGCACGGTCGATCAGGGGCGAAACCGCATTGCCGAACAAAATGGCGTACATGACCCCTTCGGGCATCGCCCCCCACAGCCGGATTGTCATCGCCACCGCGCCGATCAGCAAGCCATAGATGAAACACCCCGCCCCGGTAAGCGGCGAGGCAACCATGTCCGTGGCCATGAACAGAGCGCCCAGCATCAAACCGCCGGAGAACAGCATGAATGGGGGTGCGGCATAGGTCTCAGGCTCAAGGCCGTGAGTTATCCCGCTCAGCGCCGCGACTGCCGCAAAAATACCCGCCGGAATCCGCCAATTCGCCATTTTTCGGGCAATCAGATAGAAACCGCCTGCCAGCAACAACAGGCTGGCGGTTTCTCCGGTCGACCCACCGGTCAGACCGAGAAAAAGATCCACGGTCTCGGTGGTCTGCCGTTCGAATTTAAACGCCGCCAAGGGGGTGGCACCGGTCATCGTGTCATAGACGGGTTCGGCGAAGGGATAAGCCAAGGTGGAACGGGGCAGGATCTGAAATCTGTCGGCGCTCAATACCGGCACCCAGCTGGTCATGGCCGAAGGAAACGCCGCTTGGAGAAAGGCCCGGCCCACCAGGGCGGGATTGAACAAATTGCCGCCCAAACCGCCGAACAGGAATTTGCCCAAGGCCACCGCGACCATCCCGCCCAAGATCACCATCCACAGGGGCAGTCCCGGCGGCAGCGTCATACCGTAGATCAGTCCGGTAATGGCCACCGACCAATCGTTGACCGTGGAAGCGCGTCCCGTGGCCCGGCAAAGAAGATGTTCGGTCGCCACGCAAGTCAGCACGGCCGTCGTCAGCAGCACCAAGGCGGCGAGCCCGAAGACGTAGACGGAGAAGACGGCGGCCGGCAACAGGGCGTACACGACGTTGCGCATAATCGCCTCAACCCCGATGGGGCTTCTGATATGCGGCGAAGAGCGGATGGTTAAGGTTTTTTCAACGGCGTTCATCAGGCGGCCCGGCGTTTCTTGATCCGCTGTTTGGCCACGCGGAAATGCTGAACCAATGGAATGCGGGAGGGGCACACATAACTGCAGGCGCCGCATTCGAAGCAGTCCATCAGATCGAAGGATCGGGCCATTTCCTCATACCGTTCCCGCTTGGCCAGCAAACCCAACCGGGCCGGATTCAATCGCACGGGACAGGCCGCCACGCAGTAACCGCAATGGATGCACGGCAGGACCTTCTCGGCCCGGTAAATCTGCGCTTCCGTAAAGGCGACGAATCCGTTGATGCCTTTGGTGATCGGAATATCCAAACTGGGTACGGCCTGGCCCATCATCGGCCCACCCAGAAACACCTCGGCCAAATCGTCGCCGACCCCCACCCACTCCAGGGCAAAGCGAAGGGGGGTACCGATGGGAATGCGATAATTGCCTTTCTTCTTCACCCCCGGGCCCGTGATGGTGATCACCCGCTCTTGAATCCCCCGGCCGTGGGGCAGCAAACGACCGATTTCAGCGGCCGTGGCGACGTTGACGCCGATGACGTGGACTTCATAGGGATGGTGCCCCGAGGGCACTTCGCGATTGAGCAAAGCCTGGATGACCATTTTTTCCGCGCCTTGGGGATATTTGACGGCCAACACCTCCACCATTACCGGCAAATTATTCGGCGCCTGCCGACGCAACTTCTCCGCCGCATCTTGTTTATTGGCCTCCACGGCAATGATCGCCCGCTCGGCGCCGGTCGCCTTGAGCAGGTAACGGATACCCAGGAAGATATCGTCGGTCTGCTCCAACATGACCCGGTGATCGGTGGTCAGATAAGGTTCGCATTCGACCCCGTTGATCAGCAAGGTATCGACGGTCTTTCCCTCGGGGATTCGGAGTTTCGCGTGGGCGGGGAAAGCGGCACCGCCCAGCCCCACGATGCCGGCTTGCTGAACGGCGTCGATGATCTGCTCCGGGGTGGTGGTCTCCACGCGGCAGGGCGTTCCCTCGATCACTTCCTGGGTGGCGCCGGGAAAACACTGAAGATACATGCCCGGCACCATGTGGCCGTCGATATTCGGCACTAGGGCGATGCGTTTGACGACGCCCGAAGCCGGCGCATGGACGGGTACGGAGATAAAGCCGTCGGCGCGGGCCAATAGCTGGCCGCGCGCCACTTCTTGGCCTTCGGCAACCACGGGGATGGCCGGCTTGCCGATGTGTTGCTGCATCGGAATCACCATGACCGGGGCGAAGGGAAATTGCCGAATGGGCGAGCCGCGGGTCTCGTCCTTGCACTCGGGGGGATGGATCCCCCGGGGAAATGTTTTATGTCTACGCCACAGCATCACTGGTTGCCCGGCTATTGATTGAATTTCTTCCCGCGTTCGATCCACTTGTCAATCTCCCGCTCGGACCGGTCTTTGGGTAGGCCGGGATGGATGATCCTTGCCGGACAGCGCTCCGCCGCTTTGACCAGATCTCGATAGGGACCGCCCTTGGGGTTCTTGATATAGGCTTTATTCTCCTCGTTGTAGGCGAAGATTTCCGGATTCAGGGAAATGCACTCCCCGCAGCTGGTGCATTGTTCGGAGTCGATCCAGGGCGCCATGTAGGCCGCCTCGCCTTGGGGGGCGGCTTTCGGTTCGGCCTCCGGCGTTGTCTCCGCGGCTGCCCCTTCCGCCAGAGAGATCAGGCCCTCGCCTTCCCCGCCGGTCAGCTTCATGAGTCCTTGGGCAAGACGGGACACGACTTCTCGGCGAATCTCGTTTTCCATGTCTTCCCGGCTCGGCCCCTCGGGCTCCATGAGCCCGGCGATCGCCCGGAGCATCGTCCAGAAGTTACGCCGATCCTCGCAGGAGGCGACCATGGTGCGATCCACCAATAAACGGGTGAGCTGTTGCTGGTGGTCGACGCTCCAGATAAAGGGATACTTGCCTTGGCGACCGGCTTCGTCGAGGTCCAGGAAATCGACCAGCGGAAGCATGTCTTCGTGCCAGGTGTCCGGCGGCGCCTGACGGAAATGTTTGCGGAATCGCACTTCGGTCATGGCGAAGTCGGCGAAGGTCATGGGCAATTCCATTTGCTTTTGCCGGCTGCCGTCCCGGTAGGTGAGCGTGTAAGTGGGCCAATCCTCGTGCAGCGCCGGGTTGCCGTGCAGATCGAAGCATTCGGCCGGCACGGGCCCCTTGTCCGGGTCGAAGTGGAACAGAGGATAGGCCCGCCCTTCCACCGCCAGCCTTGCCTGATGCTGGGCCATGTCGTCGCCGATGCCGTGCTCCGGCTGGCAAGAGGTATAGCAATTGAACACGGCCGGGCGTCTGCTCTGCAAGCCTTGGATGAAGCCTTCTATCATGTGACTGGGGTAGGCGATGGTGCTCTGGGAGACATAAGTGGTCCGGTGGGCCATGCCGATCAGCCCCATTTCCTTCCGCACCTCCTGCTTGCCTTGGGTGATTTTGCCGAAGGGCGACATATCGGCGATCTGGCCTTCAAAGCCCGAGGTGCAAGCCTGGCCGCCGGTGTTGGAATAGACCTGGGTGTCCACCACCAGCACCTTGATCGGTTTGCCCGACATCATTAGGCGGGAAAGATTCTGAAATCCGATATCGTAAAGCGCGCCGTCGCCGCCGATCACCGCCACCGGCGGGCACAAGCGAAATTCCTCGTCGGAAAAATGCTGCCAATTGAAATAAGTGAAGAATTCGTCGTGCTCGGCCGGATCGTATCGATCGGAAAGTTCCAACTCGGCCGTGCGAATGGCCTTGAAGCCTTCGGCCATCTTGGCCATGTGGCCTTCGAACACCCCCATGGCCATGGAGGCGCTGTCCTGGAACAGATGATTGGCCCAGGGGAAGGGATAGGGATTGAACGGATAGGTGCTGCCCCAGACCGAGGTGCAACCGGTGGCATTGATGATGCCCATGGCGGTGCGGCCCCGACCGGTATTGCCTTCGGTGTATTTCCATTGCAAGTGTTTGAGCTTGGCCAGAAGATCGGTAACCCGCCGCAGCCAGCTTTCGTCGATGGGTCGAGTGCCGCGCAGCCGTTCGACTTGGTTGGCGATGCGCCCCAGCGTGAGATCCCCTTCCCCCATTCCGGCGACCACCTCGCGAATGGCGGCGATGTCGTCGATATCGATTTCCTCCACCAGTTTGCCTTCGATATGGCGTTCCAGGCGCCCGATGAGATCGTCCAGGTAGGCGACGTGTTGGGCGATCCGCGGTCGCATCAGGGCCTCGATGGCGGCGGTGAACAGATGAATCACCGTCTTCTCGGCGCAGCCCATGCAGGCGCCGTCGCCGCTGGTAAACTGCAAATAGACGTTTTTATCCAAAAGCATCGTCTCCAACGGACCGATGCCTTCTTCCAAATCGGCGTTGATGTATCGTTTGGGGGTGTTGGGCAGGTCCAGCCACATATCCCAACGGTTGCGCAACTGCGCCACCGATTCTTCCGTCTGCGGGACTTCTCGCAGGGCGTCGTAGGGACAGGCCTCGATACATTCCCCGCAGCCTTTGCAGGTATAGGGATCGATGTTGATGGTGAAAAGTCCGCCACTGCCGGATTCCTCATTTTCCGGCACCGTGTAAAAAGGTCGGGTAAGGGCGAAGTCGAAACCGTCCAGCTCGTCCCGAAAGTATTGAAACTCCTGCTTCAAGTCCGCCTTCGCATCCGGTTCGGCCTCGGCAACGACCGCGTCCATGGCGTCTTCCAGCATGGCCTGAACGGAGTCGCTCTCCTCCCCCTGGTTGAACAGCGTTCGCAGCTTGCCCTCCATCAGCCGCACCGCCCCGGGCAAATGCGCCACGGCGTGGCCGTGCTTCCGGACCCGCTTGACCACCGTGTCGAGCACTTGCGATACCTCACAGACCAGCCCGGGGATGGCCGTGTCCGGGCAGACGGTGTAGCACTTGCCGCAGGCGGTGCAGTTTTCGGCGATCCATTCCGGGTGATGGAAACGGATACTGGTCATGTCCCGGAACAAGGCGGTGGAAGCGGGCATGATGCCGAGCCCGATGAAGGGGTCGGAAATATTGTCGCTCCCCATGCCCCGGGCATAAAAGCTGCCGGTTTGTTCCCAGAAGCGATGAATATCGGCGGTCCGGGTTGTGGCTTGGGGAAGCCGCTTGACCATGACCGGCATGGGGGGTTCCGCCTTTCGGGTCTCGGTTATGGCTTCGCGCTCGGCGAGGGCTTTTTCGGTGATCTCGCGCACTTCGTCGTAGCCGCGCTTGACCACCCTGATATTGTCTTCCACCACCCGGGCGCCCTTGGCGCCGAATTTTTTTTCCAGTTGCCGGCGGATCGCCTCGAGGAGCGCCTTCTCACTCAATCCGGCGTTTTCCATCACCGGCGAGGCGGCGAAGAAAGCGCCTTGGAAGGCGATGCCCTGCATCCGCAGTTGAAGATCGGGGTCGGTCGCTTCTTCGCGGGCGATCTTGAAGGCATCCAGGAAGAACACGCGGATATCCTTATCCGCAATGACTTGTTGGAAGGGCGCCGGAATGGATGCCCACACCTTTTTCGGCGATTCTAGCTCGCTTTGAATGATGAATACCCCGCCTTCGCGCAGCCCGGCCACGGCATTGGCGTGGTGGAAGACATTGGGATCGGGCGAGAGCACCGCGTCGACGTACTGGTATTCGCAGTTGATGCGAATCGGTTCCGGGGCGGCGGACAAGTAATAGGTGGTGGGCTGGCCCTTTTTCTCGGCCCCGTACTTGGGATTGGCCTTGACGTGATAATCCAGCAGATCGAACAAGGTCATGGCCAGATTCTTGCCGGTGGTGATGGCGCCCCAACCGCCCACCGAATGCATGCGGACGGTGATGCTGCCGGCGGGCATGAGATTGGGATTCTCGCTCCCGTGAAGCGCCAACTCTTTTACGTGGGGATAGGATTCTTCGATGGTCTGCTGATAGATTTCCTGCTTGGGAGTCACCGCTTTGCGGATGAAATCGATGCCCAGGTAATAAAATTTTTGTTGCCTGCCCTCGGGCAGCATGTTTTCCACCGCGGCAATCAAGCCTTCCGGCTGCAAATCGCGGCTGCCCATGCCGAAGGCGCCGGAATAGAGGCTGGGGATATCGGCGATGCGATCGTACCCGGCCAGCCCGGGAAACGGTTCGGCCTTCTCTCCGCGGCCGTTTTCGATCGCTTTGCTGATCGTGGCCCGCACTTCGCGCATCAAGGGCAAATCGGCCGCCAGGGGTTGGTCGGTTCGTTCCAGGACGGCAACGCCCTTGCGGCCTTTTAGAATCGCGCTCAACCGATCGGACGGGAAGGGCCGGAACATGACCAGGTCGACCACACCGACTTTGATACCCCGGGTCTCGCGCAGATAATCGACCACCGCCTCGGCACTCGATACCACACTGCCCTGCCCCAGGATGAGATAATCCGCATCTTCGGCGCGATAGGTCAGCACCCGATCATAGCGCCGCCCCGTCAGCCCGAAAAATGCTTCGAAGGTCTCGTCGGCAATGGCCGGGAGATGATCGAAAAAGAACGGCCGTTGGGCGGCCACGCTTTGCATATAGGAATCCTGGTTTTGAACGATGCCCGCCATGACCGGATTGTCCACGTCCCACAACGCCGGAATCCGCCGGCGGGTATCGCCGTATAGAATGCGCTGAGCCGGAGTGGGCGTGGGGATGATATCGTCCGGGCGTCCCAGAAACTCCAGAATGAGCGCCCGTTCCGGGATGCGCAGCGATTCGATCAGATGGGTGGTCAGAAAACCGTCCTGGGCGACGATGCCGGGATTGAGCGCTGTCTCGGCGATGCGATGGGCGATAATATTCAGATCCGCGGCGTGTTGGGCGTTCTTGGCAAATAATTGAAAGAAGCCGGTGTCGTCGATGCAGTGATAGTCGTCGTGACTGGCATGGACGTTGAGGGACGCCTTGCTCAAGGCTCGGGTCCCCATGTTCAGCACATAGGTCAGGCGCTTTCCCACCGCCGCGTACAGCGACTCGTGCATGTAGGCGATGCCCTGACTGGAAGAGAAGTTGGCGGCGCGCAAGCCGCTCATGGAGAGGCCTGCGGTGACCGCGGCGGCGGCATGCTCGCCTTCGGGCTCGATAAAGATCAAAGGACGGCCGGCGATGTTGATGTGGCCATTGGCGGCGGCCTCCGCCCAGTACTCGCCCATCTGGGTGGAAGGGGTGATGGGGTAGGCACCGGCCGCGTCCGTGGATTCCCGTTCGCAGGCAATGACGGCGGAGTTGCCGTCCAAAGCGGCCCAGATGCCCGGGTATTTGTAGGTCTGCGCTTTCGTTGACATAATTCTCCTGCGAGGCTTGGGGAACATGACTCCGACTTGAAATAGAGCAAAGTCCGGTGTGTTTTTACGGTTTCATGTGGCGGCCTCTTTCAGCGGTTCGCGGCGGATAATCTTTGGCGCCGCCCGGCCCTTGAGCGCCGTGCCATCCGGTTCCAGCCACACGATGGCCCCGGTGGGACAGCGTTGGATGGGAACCCGGGTCTGATGAGGCTTGCTGTAATCCACCATCGGCAGATTATTGCGCATGGTGATCAGCTCGTCGGGCGCATCCATGGCGCAGCGCCGGCAGGCCGTACAGGCGACTTGGCAGTATTCGAGGATATGATCGCCGGCTTCTTCATTTTTACAGGGCACCCACAGACGGTGGCTGATCGGGTGCAGGGAAAACAGATCCTTGGGACAGACTTCCACGCAATCGCCGCAAGCGGTGCATTTGTCTTCGCTGACCACCGGCAAATCGTGTTCATTCATTTGGATGGCATCGAATTGGCAGGCGGCCTCGCAATCGCCGTAACCCAGGCAGCTCCAAAAGCAGCTTTTGCCGCCTCCCGAAACTTGCGTGGCCGCCTGGCAGGTTTCGATGCCTGCATAGCGGGCCTGGCGGCGAGCCACATTGCTGCCTCCCGCACAGGCCAGCCGAGCCACCCGCTTTTCCCGCTCACCTACCGCCACCCCAAGAAAAGCGGCGATACGGGCATGGTCTTCATCGGTACCAACGCTGCATTGCGCGGGTGAAGCTTCTCCCCGAACCAGCGCCTCGGCGAAGGACCGGCAACCGGGATAACCGCACGCGCCGCAGTTGACATGGGGCAGCATGGCTTCTACGCGATCGATGCGGGGATCTTCTTCGACGTGGAGCTTTTTGTTGGCCAACACCAGGAGAGTGGCGAGCACCAAGGTAAGTCCGCCAAGAATCGACAAGGCGATCAACGCCGACATGAGACTGGTTCGGATTTCGCGCGTTGAAGCCGTTGGTCCACCCCGCACCTCCAAACAAAAAACCGGTATATGGATTCTAACGCTCGTTTTCCGGCAATGGCAACGCTTTGAGCGATGGAAATCTCACCATAAGACTCGGCGCGCCTGAAACGAGCGGCGCGCCGAATAGGTCTACACAAGCCTGAATCCGAAGGATTCACTTCATGCGGCAACCTTATTCGCTCTGATTAGGTTCCATGCCGCCTTGACCCATGCCGCCTTGACCCATGCCGCCTTGACCCATGCCGCCTTGGCCCATACCGCCTCGGCCTTGGCCCATACCGCCTCGGCCTTGGCCCATACCGCCTCGGCCTTGGCCCATACCGCCTCGGCCTTGGCCCATGCCGCCTTGGCCTCTAGCGGGGGGTTCATCCGGCAACGTCACGCCCTGCTCCTTGGCGCGCTGCTGCATTTGCTCATGATGCTCCCGACGGATGCGCTCCATTTCCTCGGCGCTTTGCGCGGCCCGCATTTTGGCCCGCATTTCATTCCTTTCTTGTTCCGTCATGAGTTGACTGCCGTAAATCGGTTCCTCCTGTGCCTGCACGGGCGTGGACCCGACGGACAAAGACAAACCGACAGCCAAGCCGGCCACTGTCAGTGTTTGTTTAATCATGGTAGCCTCCTCGCGGTTGCGGGTTGCTTCAACCGACCGACGCACCCATCGCAACCCGTTCAAGGGATGCGTCTCTCGCCTCGGTTCAAAGGGATGATGTCCGCATAAGCAAATCCATCCCGCTGCTTCACCTCGCCCAGCTCGACCTCGATGCGTTCGGCGAACATGGGGCCGTCTACAACGATCGTGTGAAATTCGCCATTCTCTCCACAGGGATCCACTTCCGGGGGAAGCTTTTCCAGTAATTCCCGGGACCATCGGCGTCCTGCAAAACTCGCCGGAAGCTTTTTCAGATCCACGCAGCTGATATAGGCTTCCAAACCCGCGGCGAGCATCCATTCGGCCAATTCGCGCGTGGGAAGTCGCCACAGCGGAAAGATCGGTTCCACGCCGGTGCCAGCCAACTGTTTCTCCCGATACTGCCGCACGTCTTCCAGATACAAGTCGCCGAAGGCAAAACTATTTGTCCCCTGGGCGGCACAATCGGCTACGAAGCCGCCCATGATCGCATCGTATCGGTGATTCGGGCAGGGATCGGGCAGATGGATCGTTTGCAACGGCAAACCGACGGCTTCCGCCTGGAGGCGAAGCAATTCCACTCTCGTCGCATGCATGGAGACTCGATCGAAACGTTCGTTCACCACACTGAATAGCCCCGTCACTCTGTCTGTGGACGTTTGCCTCAAAACATGCAGCGCCCAGGCGCTGTCCTTGCCGCTGCTCCAGCTCAACCCTATTTTCCTTGTCATGCCTTCGTCATTCCTCGTCAATATATCTAACGCCGTCCGTCCGCCGCCAATCCTTAATGGAAAAAGCCGGGTTAACGATAATTACTATACGCCTTGTTGCAGTCGCAGCCTAGATCCCGTTGAAATTTGAATGGGGAGCCGGAGAGACGCAACGTGCCGCAGGGTTGCGTCTTCCGAACCCCCGCCCATTAATCGTTCTCGGGAGTATAGGCCAAATTGGGCGCCAGCCACTTTTCCACCTGCTCTGTCGACACGCCCTTGCGGCGGGCGTAGTCTTCCACCTGGTCGCGGCCGATCTTGCCCACGTTGAAGTAACTCGCTCGAGGGTGAGAGAAATACCACCCGCTGACCGCCGCCGCCGGGTACATGGCGAAGCTTTCGGTCAATTCGATCCCGGCGTTTTCTTCGGGTGAGATCAGATCGAATAAAGTATGCTTTTCGGTGTGATCGGGGCACGCCGGATACCCCGGCGCCGGGCGGATACCTCGATACTTTTCGGCGATCAGATCGGCGTTGGCCCAGTTTTCATCCGCCGCATAGCCCCAGAATTCCCGCCGCACCCGTTGGTGAAGGTGTTCGGCGAAGGCTTCGGCGAGGCGATCGGCCAAAGCTTTCAGCATGATCGCGCGGTAGTCGTCGTGATCTTTTTCGAATCGTTCCAGATGCGGCTCGATGCCGATCCCGGCAGTGACGGCGAAGGCTCCGATCCAGTCGGCTCGGTCCGCCGCTTCCGGGGCGACGTAATCGGCCAGACAGTAATTGGGCTGGCCTTGGGGTTTTTGATGCTGCTGGCGCAAATGGTGCAAAACGGTTCGAACCTCTCGGCGGCTTTCGTCGGTGTAGATCACAATATCGTCGCCGCGGCTCGCCGCCGGGAACAGGCCGATCACCCCCCGCGCCTCGAGCCATTTTTCCGCCACCAGCTGCTCCAGCATTTGACGGGCGTCGGCGAAAAGCCTTCTGGCCTCCTCGCCGACCACCTCGTCTTCGAGGATTTTGGGGTAGCTTCCGGCCAACTCCCACGCCTGGAAGAACGGCGACCAGTCGATATAACGGGTCAATTCGTCCAAGGGGTAGTCGTCGAACACTTGCAGCCCTGCCTCGATCGGCGGCGGCGGCTCGTAGTCGGCCCAAGTATCCCGATAGCGATTGTTCCGAGCCGCTTCGATGGACAATAGACGTGTCCGATCCTGCTTCATGGCGTGGCGGCGGCGCACTTCCTCGTATTCCTGCGCCAGGCTCTCCACATAGGCGGTGCGTAGATCCTTACTCAACAGGTTACCGGCCACCCCGACCGCCCGCGAGGCGTCGGAAACGTAGACCACAGGCTTTGAGTAATGGGGGGCGATCTTGACCGCGGTATGCACCCGGGAAGTGGTGGCGCCGCCGATCAGCAAGGGAATTTCGAAACCCTGGCGCTTCATTTCCTTGGCCACGTGGACCATTTCGTCCAAGGAAGGCGTGATCAGGCCCGACAAGCCGATGATATCGACCTTTTTTTCCCGGGCGGTTTGAAGGATTTGATCGGCCGGCACCATCACCCCTAGATCGACCACCTCGAAGCCGTTGCACTGCAGCACCACGCCGACAATGTTCTTGCCGATGTCATGCACGTCTCCCTTGACCGTGGCCATGAGGATCCTGCCCGCGGTTTCGCCCGCTTGACGCTCGGCGTCGAGATACGGCATCAAGTAAGCCACCGCCTTTTTCATCACCCGCGCCGATTTGACCACCTGGGGCAAAAACATCTTGCCGGCCCCGAACAGGTCGCCGACCACGTTCATTCCGGCCATCAGCGGTCCTTCGATCACCCTGAGGGGATTGCCCAGATCTTGGCGGGCTTCCTCGGTGTCCTCGTCGATGTAGTCGGTGATCCCTTTGACCAGGGCGTGCTCCAGGCGCTTCTCCACGGGCCAGGTGCGCCATTCCAAATCCTCCTTGGCCTGGGCCGCCCCTTCGCCGCGGTACTTTTCCGCCACTTCCAGCAAGTATTCGTCGGCGTTTTCGCGTCGGCACAAAAGGACGTCTTCGATGGCGTCGCGCAGATCCCCGGGGACTTCTTCGTAGATGCCCAGCTGACCGGCATTGACGATGCCCATGTCGAGCCCTTCCTTGATCGCGTGATAGAGGAAGACCGCATGGATCGCCTCGCGGACATAGTTGTTGCCGCGAAACGAGAACGACACGTTGGAAACCCCGCCGGAAGTCAGGGCGTGGGGAAGCGTCCGCTTGATCTCGGCCACCGCCTCCAAATAGTCGAGGCCGTAGCGGTGATGCTCGGGAATGCCGGTGGCCACCGCGAAGATATTGGGATCGAAGATGATTTCCTCGGGCGGAAAATCCAGCTTTTCCCGCAGCAGCTTGTAGGCGCGGGTGCAGATTTCCACTTTGCGCTGCTTGCTGTCGGCCTGGCCGGTCTCGTCGAAGGCCATCACCACCACCGCCGCGCCGTAGCGGCGTGCCAGCCGGGCGTGCTCGAGAAACGCGGCCTCGCCCTCCTTGAGGGAGATGGAGTTGATCACCCCCTTGCCCTGGATGCACTGGAGACCGGCTTCGATCACCGCCCATTTGGACGAGTCGATCATCACCGGCACCCGGGCGATGTCGGGCTCGCCGGCCGCCAGGTTCAAAAAACGCACCATCGCCGCCTCGGAATCGAGCATCCCCTCGTCCATGTTGACGTCGATCAGCTGGGCGCCGTTTTCCACCTGTTGCCTGGCCACTTCCAGCGCGGTGTCGTAGTCGTCTTCCCGGATCAGGCGTCGGAAGCGGGCGGATCCGGTCACGTTGGTGCGCTCACCGATGTTGATAAACCCCCACCCTGCCCCTCCCCCGCTCGCGGGGGAGGGAATCATCGCAATTTCTCCTCCCCCGTTTGCGGGGGAGGGAGTCTTCGTAATTTCTCCTCCCCCGCTTGCGGGGGAGGGATGGGAGGGGGAAACGATATTGAGCGGCTCCAAGCCGGCCAGGCGGCAAGCGTGTCCGGCCTTGGGGATTCGGCGTGGCGCAACCCCTTCCACCGCCTCGGCGATGGCGCGGATATGCTCGGGCGTGGTGCCGCAACAACCGCCGACGATATTGAGAAAACCGCTTCGCGCCCACTCCCGGATGTGGACCGCCATATCTTCGGGGGTCTCGTCGTACTCGCCGAATTCGTTGGGAAGACCGGCGTTGGGATGGGCCGACACGTGCGTGTCGACATAACCGGCTATTTCCTCAATGTATTGACGCAGTTCCTTGGGACCCAGCGCGCAGTTGAAACCGAAGGAAATGGGCCGGGCGTGGCGCAGGGAATTCCAGAAGGCTTCGGCGGTCTGGCCGGACAAGGTGCGTCCGGAAGCATCGGTGATGGTGCCGGAGATCATGATCGGCAACTGCCCGCCGTGCCGCTCGAAATATTGCTTGACCGCGAAGATCGCGGCCTTGGCGTTGAGGGTGTCGAAAATGGTTTCGATCAACAGCAGATCCGCGCCCCCGGCCACCAGACCGTCGACGGCCTCGGTGTAAGCCGCCACCAACTGCTCAAAGGTAATGTTGCGGTAACCGGGATCGTTGACGTCGGGGGAAATGGAGGCGGTGCGATTGGTCGGACCCAGCACGCCGGTCACCAGGCGGGGTTTGTCCGGCGTGCGGGCGGTGGCGGCATCGGCGGCGCGGCGGGCGATGGCGGCGGCTTCCCGGTTGATCTCCCCGGCCAGATCCTCCATGCCGTAATCGGCCAGACTGATCCGGTTGGCGTTGAAGGTATTGGTTTCGATGATATCCGCGCCGGCGTCGAGATTCTCGCGATGGATTTCCTCGATGAATCGAGGCTGGGTCAGGGACAACAAATCGTTATTGCCTTGCAGATCGGAGGGCCAATCGCGGAAACGCTGACCGCGGTAATCGGCCTCCGACAAGCGACGGTTTTGGATCATGGTGCCCATGGCACTGTCCAAAATCAGAATGCGTTCGGCAAGCAGCCGTTTGATTCGGGCACTGGATTCGAAGGACGGATTCGTATGCATAACTCGCAGATGTTCAAAATACATTCAACTTTATCATGCTCGAAGGGAGAAATCGTCTCAATTTTTGACGCCAGTTTTGCGATAATGGGCAAGTCATCGTTTGCTCAAACGGTCGAAATAGAAATAGAAAAGAAAAACGCCAAGGAGAACTACCATGCGCAAAATCATCTCCCTGTTGCTGGCCTCGTCTTTGCTGGCCGCTGCCGGCACCAGCCATGCGGTCAAGATCCGCAAACCCACCGCCCAAACGCAAGAAGCCGCCGGCCAACGGAATCCGCTCCAACTGCAGGACGCCCAACCCATATTGGGGAAATGGACCTTGGTGGAAGTCGCTCCGCGCGCGACCGGAGGCCGGATTCCTGAGAACCGCGAATGGGATTTTCAAGGCGGTGGCACACTGGTCACGTCCGGTTACAACCGGCACTTCAGGCGGAAAGACACGCAACAATTCAAATACGAAATCAAAGATGGCATGATCGTCACCGACGTACCGGGAAGACCGGGTAAGCAGCTCACCTATCGGGTTTACGACCTGCAAGACGATTCGATGGTTCTGAAAGGCGGCCTGGAAGGGTTTTATTTTTTCAAGCGCAAATAACCAAAAGAGGAGTTCGATTCAATGAACAACATTACCAGCAAACACAAAACCGACCTTCTGATGTGGGCGGGGATTCTGGTGATCAGCTTCATATTCATCGGAATATTCATGGCGTTCACCACCACTTCTCCGATCGAACTGATCAAGAAAATCCTCAGCGCCATCCTGATCATGTTCCTGCCCGGATACGTGATCGTGAAATTGTACCTGGACGACGTGCATCTCACCGAAAACCCGGCCTTGGACCGATTCATCCTCTCCTTCGGGCTGTCCATAATCACGGTCCAATCGCTGGCTTTTCTGGTCAACTACTTCGCCATCCATTCGCTCGACATGGATCAGGAAATCCGTATCGGGGTAGAAAACTGGGTTCCCCCGATCATCGTGATCTTGGTCATCTCGGTGGCAGTGGGCCTCAAATTCTTTAAGGGCAAACTTGCAACGTTCTGGCAACGGCTTTCCGACTGGTTCCAGCAGAAACTGGGGGACAACGGCCCCATGATCCTGATGATCCTGACCACCTTCGTGAGCCTGGCGGTGTTGTACGGCGTCATCCGGCTGATTCTGCTTATCATGCTCAAGGCATCCGGCTACCAGCCTTACTAAGACCAAAAAATATATTATTTATTCTGTTCCAATGAAGCGGGCTTTCATGCCCGCTTTGTTTTGTCCGGTGGTAAAGTTGTAAACTTTCCCGGGAACATTCAAACTAAAAACGTATCGGTCACTCCAGGGGTTAGGCCATGGCCACTACCGATCAAGCGCCGGTTGACTTCGACCAACAACCCTACTCTGAATACCGGATCGATACCGTCATCTACGATCGCGCCGCCCGCCTGCTGCGTTTCGCTCAGCGTTTTCTCAACATTCATTTCAAGCTCCACGCGCCCGAAACCGACGTCCATCGGGGACAAATTTTCGTCTTCAACCATTTCGCCCGTTTCGAAACCCTGATTCCCCAATATCTGATTCACGAATGCTGCGGCGCCTACTGCTGCGCCATCGCCCACCGGGAATTGTTCCAGCTCGATCCCCATTTGACCCGCGTACTCCTGGCCATCGGCGCCATTCCCCACGATCACCCTCAATTATTTCCCCTGTTGGCGACCCAAATTCTGCGTGGCCGCAAGGTGATCGTCTTCCCCGAGGGAGGCATGGTGAAGGACCGCCGGGTCATCGACGCCAAGGGCCGCTACCGGATCTATTCCCGGACCACCCAAACCTTTCGCCGCCACCATAGCGGCGCGGCGGTACTGGCTTTGGGCCTGGATATTTTCAAGCAGGCGGTTCTGGCGGCCGAGCACGAGGGAAGGGAAGACCGCCTGGAGGCTTGGCAAGAGCAATTGGATCTTCCCGACCGGGACGCATTTCTCGCCCGCTGCCGGGAACCCACCCTGATCGTGCCGGCCGATATCACCTTTTTTCCCTTGCGGATCGACGACAACTTGCTCAAACGGGCCGTGCAAATCATCCGTCCCGGAATCGGCAAACGCTCCCTGGAAGAGCTCTTGATCGAAGGGAATTTGTTGATGAAAGACACCGACATGGACATCCATCTGGGCGATCCCATCCGAGTGGACGCTTATCCGCGCTTCTGGGACCGCTGGCTGATTCAGACGGAACTGCCGCACATCGGCGCCCTGGACGGAATTTTCAATTGGCACGATCATAAAAATTTGAAGCGGCGTTTTTTAGCCTGGCGCATCCGCCATAACGGACGCCGCATTCGGGACCGCTACATGGAGGCCATCTACCGGGAAGTGACCGTGAACCCCTCTCACCTGGCCGCCACCTTGATCTATCACACCTTGGCCGAGGGACGCACGCGAATTGCCCGGAAGACCTTCCGCAAGGCGCTCTATCTGGCGATCAAGGCGGTCCAACGGGAGCCCACGCTTTTTCTCCATCGCAGTCTGCGCAATCCCGAAAATTACCTCGCTCTGCCCGAAGCCGAACCTTCCTTTTTGAACCAATTTCTTTCCACCGCCGAAAGCGCCGGACTCATCGAACCGGTGGGCGGTTATTATCATTTTTTACCCAAATTATGCGAGGAATTCGAACTCGATACCATTCGCCTGGAAAACCCGGTCATGGTCTATGCCAACGAAGTGGCACCGTTGACGCGAATCAAGAAGATCGGACAACAGGCGCTCCGACGGGCCGACAAACTCACGCCCCGTGAACGGGCCTTGCAAAGTTTCGACGACGAAGTGCGCGCCTGGCACTGGGATAAGGCGTTTTATACCGCGCCGTGCTTCGAACCCCTCAATCGCTTGGAAATCCTCCGGGGGGACAACGGGCCTTTTTTACTACCGAACCCGCCTTCCGGCAAGAAAGGCGTATTGCTGATTCACGGCCTGCTCTCCTCTCCGGTGGCAATGCGCTCATTGGGTGAATACCTGGCCGACGCCGGGTATGTGGTCCTCGCCATCCGCCTCAAAGGCCACGGCACCTCTCCTTGCGATCTGCGCGAGCGTCGCTGGAAGGACTGGTATGCTTCGGTCCGGCGCGGCTATCGGATTCTGGCCGGCCTGACCGAAACCATTGCCCTGGTGGGCTTTTCCACCGGCGGATTGCTGGCCTTACGCCAGGCCGCCGACCAACCCGACCAGTTGGCGGCGGTGGCGGCGGTCGCCACGCCGGTCAAGTTCCGGACCCCCACCATGACCCTGGTGTCATTGGTGCACCATACCAATCGTTGGACCCACTGGATGCGAAACGGCGGATTCAAGGCATTCGTGGCCAACCAATCCGAATTTCCCGAAATCAACTATCGGCATATTCCCATCCCCGCGCTCCACGAGCTGCGCCAAGTCATCGCCGAAACCGAATCGCGCCTGGCGGATGTGAAATGTCCGGTACTGCTGTTGCAGGGCGACGCCGATCCGGTGGTGGATCCGGACAGCGCCGAATGGATTCTGGAACACCTCGGCAGTCGCCATAAAATGCTCATTCCGGTCGCCACGGCCTTGCACAATATGATTTTCAAAGACCCGGGGGGAGTGCATGACCGAATCCGGCAATTTTTCGATCAACATACGGCGATCGAGCCATGACCGACCGCTCCTGGCTCACCCTTTATCCCCCCGGCTTGCCGGCCGATCTCCCTCCCCTTGCGGATGCCTCGCTGGTCAGCTTGTTCGAGCGTTCGTGCCGGCGATTCGCCGATCTTCCCGCCTTGGACAATCTGGGGACCACCCTCACCTATCGCGATTGGGATCGGCTCTCATTGCGCTTCGCCCACGGTCTGCACCGGCTCGGACTCGGTCCGGGCCATCGCCTGGCGATCATGCTGCCCAACCTGTTGCAATACCCGATCGCCTTGCTGGGAGCGCTGCGCGCGGGCCTGACGGCGGTCAATGTCAACCCTTTGTTCACCCCCCGGGAATTGGCCCAGGAACTCAAAGATGCCGAGGTCTCGGCGATCGTCCTATTGGCCAACTTCGGGCATGTTTTGGAAAAAGCCCGATCCGACTTCGGCCTCAAACTCCCCCATATGCTCGTGACCCAGGCGGGCGACCTGTGCCCCGCCCCCAAACGGCAATTGATCAACTGGACCTTGAAATACCTCAAGCGCCAGGTGCCGCCGTTCAATCTGCCCCGGTCCCTAAGCTGGAATCAGGTGATTCGGGAAGGCCGGGAACGCCCGTTAAAAGTGTCGCTGCAACCGGAGGACATGGCTTTCCTTCAATACACGGGAGGCACCACCGGCACCCCCAAAGGGGCGATCCTTTCTCACGCCAACGTGTTGGCCAATATCGAACAGACGCGCCTGTGGCTGACCTGCCCGGAATGGCCCCGCTACCTGGAGGACGGCTGCGAACGGCTGATCACCGCCCTGCCGCTGTATCACATCTTCGCCCTCACCACCAATTTGTGGGTGGGAATGGCGGCGGGCGTCCATAATCATCTGGTCACCAACCCCCGGGATTTGAAGGGATTGGTCAACATCATCAATCAATCCCGCTGCAGCTGCATCACCGGCGTCAATACCCTGTTCAGTCACCTGCTGCACTTTCCGGGATTCGAGCAAGCGGATTTTTCCGGCCTGAAATTCACCCTGGCCGGCGGGATGCCCATGCAGAAATCGGTGGCCGAGTGCTGGCAGGAAGTCACCCGATGCCCGGTTTTGGAGGGCTACGGACTGACCGAGGCCTCGCCGGTGGTCACCTTGAATCCCATGAACAGCGATGCTTTCACCGGCAGCATCGGTCTCCCCCTTCCCGGAACCGATTGCCAAATCGTGAACGACGGCCGCCCCGTTCCCCCGGAAAAAACCGGCGAGCTGTGGGTGCGAGGCCCCCAGGTGATAGCCGGCTATTGGAACCGACCCGATGAAACCCGTGCCGTTCTGGAAGCGGACGGCTGGCTGCGCACCGGCGATATCGCCAAAATGGATGCCCGGGGATTTTTCTATATCGTGGACCGGAAAAAGGACATGATCCTGATTTCCGGCTTCAACGTTTATCCCCACGAAATCGAGGAAGTGGTCGGCGGTCACCCCAAGGTCCAAGAATGCGCCGCCATCGGAATACCGGACGCCCATACCGGCGAGGCGGTCAAGCTCTTCGTGGTGAAGGCCGATGCCAGCCTGACGATCGACGAACTCCAGGCATGGTGCCGCGCCAACCTGACCGCCTACAAACGCCCCCACCACTTCGAATTCCGCACCGAACTTCCCAAATCCCCGGTGGGAAAAATTCTGCGCCACCGGCTCCAAGGCTGATCTTTTTTGCTCTGGATCAAATTCTAAAAATTCCCTTCCATTAGTATGGTTTTAAGCCAGATTCCAGATCTGGCTTAATCATCCACTATCGGAGGAGAAAACTGATGCGCGAAAAACTCGAACAGGAAAAAGATTATTTCTGGTACATCATCGGCGCCGTGGTGGTCGCCGTGGGGATCGCCATGTGGGTCGTGAAAAGCAGCGAACACGGTAAATACGTGACTTCCGAACAAGCGATCCAGGAAGATTCTTCCTTTTCCGCCTATCGCTGATCGAGCGGCGCTCCCATTTCCTTCCATAAACAGGGGATGATGCTTGCGCAAGCATCATCCCCCGCCTTCATCATAACGCATTGCCTTCCTTATCCACCAAGGGTACCCGGTATTTTTTCAGCAAGGCGACGATTTCGTCGCGGTTGCGGTCGAGCAGGTTTTGCAGCATCTGTTGACGTTCCTTGTCGCCCCGACGAACCGCCATGGCGATGGCGAAATCGAAGCGGATTCCCTTCTCGGACTTGAGCGGCAAGAGGACGTAATCCTGCGGGTGCTTCCAGGCGAGATAGGCACCGACCGGTCCCCAAACGATCGCCATATTGATGTTATCCGCGGCGAACTCCTTTTCCAGCGTCATGGCGGTATTAACGTTGGGATCGCCGGTCATGGACTGGTAACTGCGACCCTGTTTGAGCAAGCCGTGACGAAGAAGCCAGGTCACCCCGGGAGTACGATCGAACATGGCGACCTTGAGCTCTTTCTTGCGATCGTCGGACAGGTCGAAAAGCTGCTCGGGAGATTGAATATCGTCGAAGCCCTTGCCCTTGGCCACCACCAGCGCGTAGGTGGAACGGTAGTAGGGCTTGGTGGTCGCCGCCAGCTCGTAGCCGGCCGGCACACCCATCACGATGTCGCACTTGTAGCGCCCGGTGTCCGGATCCTTGGACTTGAGGGTATTGCGCAGAAAACCGATACGCTGGGGAAACCAGGTGTATTCGATTTCCCTATCCAGTTCGTCGGCGAACAGCCGGGCGATCCGGTTTTCGAAACCGTCTTCCTGTCTATCGGACAAGGGAGGATTGACCGGATCGGCGCAGACTCTGAGGGGTTCCTGTTCGGCATGGGCGGCCGCTCCCGAAAATAGCGCCAACCATCCGACCATCAGGCTCATGTAAACTCGCATTAATTTCGCTCCATTGCATTGTGGACAACAAAAGAGTATACCGAAATCCTCCGGCCCGCTTGTTCCGAAGACGATTTTCCGGTAGCTTAAATCTTCAGACCATTCCTCGAGGTCACGCCATCATGACCCTCCAAGTCAAAGACATCATGGAACCGGAAGTGGTTTCCGTTGCTCCCGAAATGACCCTCGATCAATTCGAAGAGTTCCTGACCATCCAGAATATCGACGGCGCTCCGGTCCAAAACGGCGCCGGGGAAATCGTCGGTATCGCGTCCAAAACCGATGTCATCCGGGCGCTTCAATTCAGCGGGGTGAGAGGAGACGCGATCAACGTGAAGGACATCATGACCGACCGCGCCATTTTCATCCCCCCCGACCTCTCGCCCCGAGAAGCCGCCGAATTGATGATCGAGCACGGCATTCACCGGCTGCTGGTGGGGGATAAACAGCACATCCGCGGCATCATCACCGCTTTCGATTTGTTGCGTTTGGTCCGGTAGAATCATCAGAATGCGTTGATATTCCAGCGAGCGCCGGTGAGAGCGCTCATGTAGTGCTGAATCGGCTCAATGTCGACGCGCCCTAGAAAGTCAAACCGAGCGGGTTTTTCGGATCCACGCCGGGCATGAAGGGAATCCGCCGATCCTGGTCGGTGATCTGATACACCAACCCCAGCCAGTTGTTGAATACCCCCTTGGCGGTGTCCCGCCAGGTATTGTCCAGTAGGGGAATCAGGGCCGATTCCGGAAAATCCGGCGGCGGTGCGCCGCGCCGGCGGGCGCTTTGTACCGCGGCGCGATAATCCGCCAGGATCGCTTGCGCCTCGGCATTGAAATAATGTTCCGGCGACGGCGGATAATCCTCGCGATCCCGAAGGTGATAACGCAGCACTTCGCGCTTGTATTCCTTCAACAGGCTGATGGTGTCGTACTCGGGATGCCCCTGGAAGAAGACCACCCGAAACAAATCCGGGCTGACCGCCAAATGCACCCCGGCTTCCTCGCTCTCCACCAGAATTTTCAGGCCCACCCGTTCCAGATCCCGGCGGAACAGTTCATTGAAGCGCGAGTGGGGGACATCGAAACGGGTATTGATATCGGACACCAAGGGGTGGCGCGGTTCCACCACCCGATGGGAATACACCCCCCAGCGCTTGGCCGGCAGGCGGGTGCGATGAAGCCCGTAGCAATACTGCACCAGCGCATGGGTGGCCAGGCAGGAACAGAGAATCGAAGTCACATTGACCTTGGCCCAATCGAAGACTTCGGTCAAAGGCTCCCAGAAGGGTTCGTCGGAGATTTCGGGATGGGTCACGTTGGCGCCGCTGACGATCAGCGCGTCCAAGCCCGCTTCCTTGATTCGGTCGAAGGATTCGTAATAGCGCTTGAAATGGGCGCGGGCTTCCGGTCCCCGCTCCAAGCCTTCCACGGTGAAGAAATGCACGTAGAATTGGACGATTTGGTTGCACGCACCCAGGAGTCGGAGGAACTGCCGCTCGGTGGCTTCCAGCGCCTTGTCCGGCATCATGTTGAGGAAACCGATATGAAGCGCCCGGATATCCTGGTGGCGGGCGATTTCGGGCGGCAGCACCTTTTGCCCTTCGCTCCGAAGGCGCTCGAAAGCCGGCAATGGGTTATGCGCGACCAAAGGCATGATTTTCTCCCTCCCTACCGGTTCCGGTTGACCGCCTCGCGGGCGGCGATGGCGTCGGCCACCAATTGCAAGAAATCCTGTTCGTCGCGCACCGCGGCGGTTTCGCTCGCATCGACGACATAACCGTAGCGGTCGGCGATCGCCTGATAGCGCGGCAATCGCGACCGGAACAGGCGCGGAAACACCCAGCTCACGAACTCGTCGGGCGGGATCTCGCCCGGATGCCGGTAGCCCCGTTGGGTCATGAATTCGGCCAGTTGCCGATCCAGGAATGCCTCCGGATAGTAGAGCGGCTTGGGACTGCGTTTCGCCCGGGCGATCAAGGTCTCCTCCAGCTCCGGCGTGGTCTTGATATAAAGCACCAGGGTGTTTTCGGCGAGGGTTTCCAGCACGCTCTCATCCAGCTCGCACACGCTGCCGCCGGCATCGTTGATGAAATGCCGGTAACCGTAGATGTCGCGGGCCTTTTCGATGAACAGCGGCACGTCCAGCATGGCCCGGGTTTCCGCCTCCCGGTGCAGCGCCTGGCGGCGCTTGAATTCCTCCAAAGGCAACCCGCCCCGGTCGGGATCCCCCACTTTCCCCAAAAAGGAAGCGATGGGGGTCAGATTCTCCACGGTAATATTGTTGCAAATGTAGATGGAATCGGAGCGGAGCAAATCGCGCAGAAACGGCACCTGCATCGCCTGACGCTTGATATTGTCCAGAATCGGTTCCTCCAGATACTTGGTCCCGATCCGATAATCGCCGGAATAATGAAACCATTCCTTCTTGGGCAATTTATTGGCCAGGGTGGTTTTTCCGACCCCGGACATCCCCAAAAATGTGATGCGCTTGGCGTCCCAGTCCAAAAATTCCCGTGGTGTCATTCGCATAAGCTGCGGCACTCCGAATTCAATGAATAAACGGTTTTAATTATTAACTGCGGTTCCGAATGCTCGAACCCGCTTGAAATTCTCGTTTCGCCCGAAACCAATCGCCACCGCCGTCGTCTCAATGCAAACAAACCTTTTGGACGGGAGGCGATAACTTCGGTTCCTTGCCCTCCATCGCTGTGTCATAATCCAGCTACACAATTTTGCTTTTACGCGACAATCAGAGCCTATCCATGAAATCAATCCTGAGGAGATTCACCCTTCCCCTCCTTCTAGGAGTTCTGGCGGCCGCTTCGGGGCCGAGCCTTCGTGCAGAGCCCCGCCTGCCGCTCTCCGACTGGAAGGAATTGACCTTGGAGCTTTCCCCCGCCTTGATCGTCAAGGCCGATCTTACCGCGACGGTCGCCGAGCGGACTCACCCCAACCTGGTCGAGCGAAGCGGCACGATTCAGCCGCCGCCCGGCAGCTCAGTCTATCACTTGACGGTGGAAACCCGCCTGAAATGGTTTTTATCCGGCAAGACTTGGCTGGGCCAGTTATGGTTCCAGCCCGACTTGACCGCTCTCCAGCGAACCCGCCTCAAATCGGGACCGACGAGCAACTATAAGATTTATCGCTATGCCGAGCGCGGCGTTTACCGCGTGCGCCAGAAACCCGAGGAACCCGATCAGGCCCAGCAATCTCCTCAAACTTGGCCCATCACCAGCGAAAATTTCTACCCCTTCCCCGAAGCCACCGCCCGTCAATGCGACTTCGTCTCCGACCCATACGCTCTGCTGTTGTTGCTGACGCAGGACTGGCCCGAGGACGAAGCCCATGTTTGCCTGTTCAACAAGCAAAACGTCTATCGCGTCGCCCTGCGGCGCAACGGCCGCCAGACGATCGATGTGGATTACCGCCGCCAGGATTCCGGATCGCGTCGGATCAAAACCCAAATCGAGGCCGATCGCATCCTGATCCATCCGGTGCCGGTGGATCCCGACGCGCGCGACAAGGAGCCCTTCGAATTCTTGGGGATGGAGGGCGATATCGAATTTTTGCGCGATCCCCGGACCCATCTGCCGGTTCAAATCGAAGGCGAAGTCCCCGGCTTCGGCCAGGCCAAATTGAAACTCACCCGGGTCAAGCTTCGCTCTCCGTAACCTGCGCCGCCAATTGCTCCAGGAGACCGCCCGAAGCCACCGCCAGGGCGGCGATTTCCCGCGCCCGCTCGGGCGTGGCGGCGAAGGCGTAGATCCGAAGCTGCGGCGCATTGCCCGAAGGCCGCACATGCGCGATTTCCCCGTCGGAGAAATAACAGCGCAGCCCGTCCACCCCGTTGATGGCAACCAGCGGCGCGAACCCGTGGCGAGAAGAAAACACCTCTTCCAAACCTTGTCTTTTCTCTTCCCAAGCCGGTAATTCCGGATCGTCGGCGGACCGGCGGCCGATCTCCTGGCCGTCGCCGTTCAGAAGAACGATTTCCCCCTGCTGAAAACGCACCTCCTTTACCCGGTCGTCGTCGGGGGTGAAATAGGCGATCATACGATGGCTTTTCTCCCGGGGAAAGTCATCCAAAAGATCGGATTTTCCGTAGCGGGGAGGAAATGCCCGCAATAATTCGCCCAAGCTTTCTCCGCGCCGGCGGGCGGCGGCGAGAACCGCCAAAATGGGCAGAATCGCATCCCGGGTCGGCAATGGGTGAAGGGTCCCGGCTTCCAGGGGAATGGCCGACCCCACCAGAAATCCGCCGTTGGCTTCCCACGCCACCACTTTCCGTTTGCCTTCGGCCAGCCAGTGCTGAATCGCCTCGATCACATAGGGCGAGCCGATCCGGGTCCGATTCAACGGAATATCGCGATTTTCCAGAAAGTCTTCCAAGCCCGGATTGGCGCTGACGGGCACGGCGGCGGCATCGGCCTCGAGAAAGTCCGCCACCGCCGCCCCCAACAGGTCGCCGGGGAAGAATTGCAATTCACCTTCTTCCACCCCGATCACCAGCGGGCGATCGCTGTCCCCGTCGGTGGACACCACCGCATGGATGGGGACTTCTTGCCGATCGACCCAGTCCCGCAGCAGGTTGAGATGGTTTTCGGAGATGGCTTCGGTATCGAGGGGTATGAACTCGTCGCTCCGGCCCACTCGAATCACCTCGGCCCCGGCATCGGTCAGGATTTCCGGCAACAAATCCCTTCCCACCGCGCTGTACTCGAAAAACAGTACCCGCAATCCCCCCAAGGCATCCGCCGAAAATACCTGCCGGTAACGGTCGCGGTAGACTTTGACCGCGGCGGAATTGGCCGGCGGCAGATCCGGACGGTATTGGGACTTGAACATCCCGTCGGGACCGAACTTGGAGGCTTCGGCCGCGCGGCCGTATTCCTCGGCCCGGAATGCCGCCACCGCTTCAATGATGCCCGCCTCGTCGCTTTTCAGCACCTCCCCGTCGCAGCGGTTGGCCTTTTGGCCGTTGCGGTCGGCGGGAATGTGGCTGCCGGTCACCACGAAGCCGGCCACGCCTTGCGCCAGGGCGTAATAGGTCAAGGCGGGGGTGGGAATGGAGCCGCAATAGTCCACCTCATAGCCGGCAGCCCGGATCGCCGCCGCGGTGGCCTGAAGCAGGCGCTCGCTGGAGGGACGCAGATCCCCGGCCAAGGGGATGACAATGGGTTCGGAGGGCTTGCGATCCCGGGCCAGTTTGCCGATCCGCTCGAAATAGGCCAAGGTTCCCCGGGTCAGGCAATACACTTCCACGTCGGTCAACTCTTCCACCTTGGCCCGCACGCCGCTGGTGCCGAAACGCAGCGGCCGGGGCGGAGCGGTCAAAACCTGCTCGAGGGTCGGTTCAGTGCTCATGATGCCTCCCTTAGTCAGTCGACAATCCGAGATGCCGTCTTTCCGCGCTTCCTTAGAAGGTGATCGCAAATGCGCATATCTCCCCCTTCAATTATCGCAAAAACACCCTCTTCCGCTGGCGGGAGAGGGTTGGAGAGAGGAGGGTTTAATAAAATGACTTTCATGTCAATTAGATCCACCCTCTTCCTAACCTTCTCCCTCCAAGAGGGAGAAGGTACGTTGTTAAACGAAGAGAGCATTGAGGGCGTTGTTGTGCCCATAGGCTTGCACGGCATGTCCGATTTTAAATCAAACGATCGGAGATCACTCCGCCAGATTCATAAAGCCCACCTCGATTTTGGCGAAGCGGCGCTTGCCCACCTGAAAGACATGGGTTTCCCCTGCCGGAATCATGCGCCCCGGATCGGACACCCGTTCCCCGTCGATTCTCACCGCGCCCTGCTTGATCATGCGCAGCGCCTCGGAAGTGCTCTTCACCAAGCCGGCGTCCTTGAGCAGGCGGCCGATGGGATAGCCTTTCGGGTCGGGTGCCGGGAGCCGCTGCAGCTCCAAATCCTCCGGCAAAAGACCGCGCTTGAAGCGGCTTTCGAAATTTTCCAGGGCTTTTTGGGCGGCCGCCTGGTCGTGGAAGCGGGTGACGATCTCCAATGCCAATCGAACCTTGTAGTCGCGCGGGTTGGCCCCCGTCTCGCAGGCTTTTTGCCAAGCGCCGATTTCCTCCAGGGGGCGGAAGCTCAACAATTCGAAGTAGCGCCACATCAACTCGTCGGAGATCGACATCAACTTGCCGAACATCTCGTCCGGCGGCTCGTTGATGCCGATATAGTTGCCCAGGGACTTGGACATTTTCTGCACCCCGTCCAAGCCCTCCAGAATCGGCAGGGTGATCACCACCTGCGGCTTCTGGCCATAGATTTCCTGCAGATGCCGGCCCACCAGCAGGTTGAATTTCTGGTCGGTGCCGCCCAGCTCCACGTCCGCCTTCAGGGCGACCGAGTCGTAGCCTTGGATCAGGGGATAGAGGAACTCGTGGATGGCGATCGACTGGCCACTTCGATAGCGCTTGCTGAAATCGTCGCGCTCCAGCATCCGCGCCACGGTGTATTTACCCGCCAATTGGATCAGCTCGGCTGCGTCCATTCCGCTCATCCAGCTGGAATTGAACACCAGCAGGGTTTTTTCCGGATCGAGGATTTTGAAAATCTGCTCCTCGTAGGTGCGGGCGTTTTCGATGACCTCGTCCCGGGTCAAGGGCGGGCGGGTCTGGCTTTTGCCGCTGGGATCGCCGATCATGGCGGTAAAATCGCCGATCAAAAAGATCGCCTCGTGGCCCCGGTCCTGGAAGTGCTTGAGTTTGTTCAGCAATACCGTATGCCCCAAGTGCAGATCCGGGGCGGTGGGGTCGAAACCGGCTTTGACTTTCAGCGAGCCCCCCGAGTCGAGCCGTTCCCGCAATTCTTTTTCCAGCAGCACTTCCTCGGTGCCGCGCTTGAATTCGGCCAATGCCGCTTGCGGTTCGTTCATGGATCTTCCATCTCCCAAGCAAAAGTGACAAGATTACACAACATCCTTTAGACTTTACAGTCTTCCGGGGAGAAAGAAAGAGGAATTCGGGCATGCGCAAAAAGAGATCGCCCCTGTACCTGCAAGCCACCGCCGGCGGGGTGAATGCTCGCCGGGTCGGCTTTCGGCTGCCCAAAAGAGCATTGCTGCCGATTTGCGGGATCGCGTTTATCTCCGGCCTGGGCTTCAAATTCTGGCCGCAACCGTCTCCCGTTTCGACGATCGAGCCCGAACCACCAGTCGTCTCTCCGCCTCAACCGTTGGCCATCGCCACCGACCCCGCCGACAACGTCCCGGCGGCAGAGGAAACGTTCGACGAACCCGCCCCCGCGGAAGCGCCCTGGATCGAACACCGGGTCAATCCCGGCGAATCCCTGGCGGCGATTTTCAAGCAGTACGATCTCAGCGCCCGAACCCTGCACACGCTGATTCACAGCGACGACCACGTGGAAGAGGAATTGGCCCGCCTTCAACCGGGGGAGACGCTCAAAATTCTGCGGGACGAACAAGGCAAATTGGAAAAGCTGGTCTACCAGCCCAGCCTGACGGAGACCATCGCCCTCGCCCGCAAGGAAGACCGTTTCGACATCGAGCGGATCTTCACCGAACCGCAGCGGGAGCTGGAGGAAGCCGGCGGCTTCATCCGATCTTCCCTGTATCTGGACGGCAAACGCGCCGGATTGAACGACGGGCTGATCATGGAGCTGACCGAAATCTTCGGCTGGGACATCGATTTCGCCCGCAGCATCCGGCCCGGCGATCAATTCTCCATCCTGTACGAAAAACACTATGTGGACGGCAAGTTCATCGGCGAGGGACCGATCATGGCCGCCGAATTCGTCAACCAGGGCAAAACCTACCGCGCCTTGCGCTTCACCCTGCCCGACGGCGACAGCGACTACTACACCCCGGAAGGCAAATCTCTGCGCAAGAAGTTTCTTCGCACGCCGGTCAAATCGGCCCGGATCACCTCCCGCTTCACCCTCCGCCGGAATCACCCCATCCTGCACCGGATTCGCGCCCATAAAGGGGTCGATTACGCCGCCCCCACCGGCACTCCGGTGCGCGCCACCGGCGACGGCAAAATCGTCTTCCGCGGCCGCAAGGGGGGCTACGGGCGGGTGGTCATTCTCGATCACGGCCGGGGCTATACCACCCTGTATGCCCACCTCAGCCGCTTCAATTCCCGCTACAAGCGCGGCGCCCGGGTGAAGCAGGGGGACACCATCGCCTACGTGGGCCAATCCGGCCTGGCCACCGGCCCCCATCTCCACTATGAATTCCGGATCGCCGGCGTCCACCGCGATCCCTTGACCGTTCCCTTGCCGGGAAGCGAACCCATTCCCCCATCCCAGCTGGCCGCGTTCAAACAGCAAACCGCGCCCTTGCTGGCCTCTTTGGAGCAATACCACCAAACCCTGCTCGCCCAGGCCAAACCGGAGGAATGAGCGCCTATTTCATCGGGCTGATGGCCGGCACGAGCCTCGACGGCGTCGACGCCGTGCTGGCCGAAATCTCCGCCCCGCCCTGCTCCGTCGCGCTCCGCGCCAAGCACTATGCGCCGTTCGAGCCTTCCCTTCGCCGGCGGCTCGAGCGCCATTGCTTCAGCGACCGGATCGCATCGGCCGAACTGGGCCGACTGGATGCCGAGCTGGGCGAGCTGTTCGGCCGCTGCGCCCTGGATCTTCTAAAAAAAACCCGAGTGCCACCGGACCGGGTGCGCGCCATCGGCAGCCACGGGCAGACCTTCCATCACCATCCGTCGGTGCCCTATCCCTACACCCTGCAAATCGGCGACCCCAACCGCATCGCCGAAATCACCGGCATCACCACCGTGGCCGATTTCCGCCGCCGCGACATGGCCGCCGGCGGCCAAGGCGCGCCCCTGGTGCCCGCCTTTCACCGGGCGGTATTCCACTCCCCCCAAGAAGACCGGGCGGTGCTCAACCTGGGAGGCATCGCCAACCTCACCTTTTTGCCCGCGGACCCCGCCGTGCCCGTGACCGGCTTCGACACCGGACCGGGCAATACCCTCATGGATCACTGGATCGGCCGGCACCGGGGAGTGTCCTGGGACGAAGACGGGCGATGGGCGCGGCAGGGACGACCGATTCCCGAACTGCTCCGGGCGCTAGTCGACGATCCCTACTTCAGCCGGCCGCCGCCCAAAAGCACCGGACCGGAATATTTCTCCCCCGCCTGGCTGGAGAAAAGGCTGCAGGCTTTTCCGGACCATGCGCCCGAAGACGTGCAAGCCACCCTCGCCCACCTGACCGCGGCCGGGATCGACGAGGCGATTCGGCAGGCGGCGACCTGGCCCGCGCGGCTCTTGGTGTGCGGCGGCGGCGCGCACAATCGCTATCTGCTGGAAATACTGGAAAACCAAGCCGGCTGCCCGGTGGAAACCACCGCCGCTGACGGGATCGATCCCGATTGGGTGGAAGCGGCGGCGTTCGCCTGGCTGGCCTGGCGGACTTTGAAAGGGCTGACGGGCAACCTGCCCGCGGTCACGGGCGCCCGCCATGAGGTCGTGCTGGGGGGAATTTATCCCGGCACGTAAAGTCGATCTTGCCTAGAGCCGGGGAGAACGCTGCGGAACACGCTGTAAATACCTCCATGTACGCTCGAATCGCGGCATCCCGGCCGCGAACGGTCCCGAAGCGTTCGCCCCGGCTCCCACAACAAAACCTAGACCGAAAACGAGGAACCGCAGCCGCAGGTGGTTTGGGCGTTGGGATTGCGGATCACGAAGCGCGCGCCGGACACGTCGTCCTTGTAGTCGATCTCCGCCCCTCTCAGATACTGCACGCTCATGGCGTCCACCAATACCGTCACGCCCTGCTTTTCGATCACGGTATCGTCGCCGGCGGCCTGTTCGTCGAAGGTGAAGCCGTACTGGAAGCCGGAACAACCGCCGCCGGTGATATACACCCGCAACTTGAGCTCGGGGTTGTTTTCCTCGGCGATCAATTCCGACACCTTGGAAGCGGCGTTGTCACTGAAAATGATGGGGTTTTCGGTCGTTGACATCTCATCCCTCCTGATTCTATGGGGAAGCATTATCCCTTTACCCGACCATTACGGTCAAGAATAGCGCTTTCGCCGTCGTAATACTCATTACGACAGTCTGTTTCAAACTCGACAAACCGTGCAAGCCTACGAGGCACGATATCCCCTTAATCCCCTCTCCGTTCGGGAATGGCTCGAGCAAAGTCCCTTCTCCCTCTTGGAGGGAGAAGGTTAGGAAGAGGGTGGATTTAAACCATCCTCACCCCACCCTCTCCCGCCCGCGGGAGAGAGAGCTTTTGCCACACCTTCGCCAACCGGATAGGAAGATAATGGCAATTGCGACCACCCGGCCTCTCACACAAGTTTTGAATCAGACTCTGAGACTGTCGAGTTTTGCGGAAGTTGCGGCCTTGCCGTTTCCGCTAAGGCAATTGAATGCCCGCTGCCGCCAAGGCCCGGTTCATCGCCTCCCCCCAGCCCTGGTTGGCGGCGGGATTGGCCGGGCTGGGATGGGGCACCATGCCGGTAGTCAGATCCATGTCGGCCAAGGCGGCGTTCACGCGGCGCTCGGCGAATCGCCCCACGCCCAGGACATAGCGCGGCTCGAGGCGTTCCACCACCTTTTTGAGCGACGCATCGCACCGTTCGAGCAAGGGCTCCCGCATCTCCGCCGGCAGCCGGTCGGGAGTGAGATTGCGTCCGCTTTCCTCCATGAACGCCAAGGGGCAGTAGTTGAACACGAAAAAGCGGTCGAAGAACCGCTCCGGCGTGCCGTAAGTTGCCCTGGCCCAGCCCCACAGCCGCTTGCCGCTCACCTCCCGGCGGCGGCAGTCGAACCCTTGGATGGGCCGGGCGGGATGCTCCTTGGCGGGGCGTTTTATTTGCGCGTGGATACCCAGCCAATCGCGCACCATCACCACGTCCCCGAACGGCACGCCGGTCTGAACCATGCCCCACGGCCCCGGATTCATTCCCACCAAGACGATTTCCCGGCCGCCCCCGCCGTAGCGCTCCAGGTAAGTCCGGTGGGACTGCCAGGCGTAGTTCAGGGGGTTGTAGACGTGGAAGACGGGCGGGCCGAATTTCAGTTTTCCGACGGACGCGGAAAGGTCGCCGGCGATTGTGATCAGATCCATGAATCCATTCTATCGCATTGGGGTGCCGCCGGATGGATGGAGATTACATGTCCAGCGGGCTGACCACCCCTTTGCCGCCCCGGTTCAGCACGTGGGTATAGATCATCGTCGTGCTGACGTCCTTGTGTCCCAGCAGTTCCTGGACGGTGCGGATATCGTAGCCCGATTGCAGCAGATGGGTGGCGAAGGAATGGCGCAAGGTATGGGGCGTGGCCGGCTTGGTCAAGCCCAAATCCCGCACCGCCTGCTTGACGGCGCGCTGGACGGCCTTCTCGTCCAGGTGGTGGCGGCGGGTCTGGCCCGAGCGCGGATCCACCGAAAGGGAGCGCGCGGGAAACACATACTGCCAGCCCCATTCACGGCCCGCCGCGGGATATTTGCGCGACAGCGCATAGGGCAAATAGACCTCACCATAACCTGCGGCCAGGTCTTCTTCATGTTGCGCCTTCACACCCGCAAGATGGGCTTTAAGCGGCTCCACGAGCTTCCGCGGCAGCATCGTCACCCGGTCCTTGAAGCCCTTGCCGTCGCGCACGGTGATCTGATGCATCTCGAAATCCACATCCTTCACTCGGAGCCGCATACACTCCATGAGCCGCATCCCGGTGCCATAGAGCAGCCGCGCCGCCAATCCCGGCGTCCCGCGCAATCGTCCCAGCAGCGCCTGGACTTCGTTGACGCTAAGCACCACCGGCAACCGTTCGGGATTCTTCGCCCGGGTGATGTTATCCAACCAGGGCAAGGGCTTCTCCAGTACCTCGCGATACAGAAACAGGATCGCGGCCAAGGCTTGGTTCCGGGTCGAGGAAGCGACATGGCCCTCCACCGCCAAATGGGTCAGGAACGCTTCCACCTCGGAGGCTGAAAGCTCCGAGGGATGACGTGTGTCATGAAAGAGCATAAACCGCTTGACCCAGCCCACATAGGCTTCTTCCGTGCGCAGGCTGTAATGCTTCGCTCGAATTCGATCGCGCATTTGGTCCAGGAGCTTCGGCTTTTTGCCTGGAACGCTTGGCTTCGGATTTACGCGAGGTGAAGCGTGGGGTGGAAACTTATCTTGATTAGGTCGCATAAAAGCTGGTTTTCCCTGAACGGAAGCTGAGGAATGTTGACTTGGTTTGAATTATACACCAAACTGGTTCCAAAAAAGACGCCATTTTAGGGGGTCGAATTTTTGTTATAGGTTGGGACGGGTGGATAGTGAAGCACATCAATAGAATCAATAACCTGGGATGTCTAAGTGATACTTAATAAGATCAAAATCGAGAAGTTCAAAAAAATCGATGTTATTGATATTGGAACTGGATCACTAAATATTCTCGTCGGATCAAATGGGTCAGGGAAATCATCAATTCTTCAGGCAGCGCACCTAGCCGCTTGTCTATTGCGCCAGGCAGACCGCATTAGAACGGGAAGCACGTCCACTGTGGCCGTTATGGACCTGGATTACCTGCCAACCGACGACTATATGAGACTTGGTCATGGCGAGAATTGGGGAAATATGCGTAATACCCCAGGTTCAAAAGTTACTTTTACATTTCGTGATGAAAGCAACATAGAGCACGAAGCGATTTGTGAAGCAAGGGCCGCCCGAAATGCTGGAATTTCTGTCACTGGTCAACTTCCAGAGGAAGTTAGGGGGCTATTCAGAGGGCAAAACTCGTATTTCAGTGGCTTTATTCCCGGTATATCAGGAGTACCAAACAGCGAAACAAAGCAATCCAAAAGGGTAGTGTTAAAAGCATGCTCTTTCGGTGATTCTAATGTGTACTTGAGAAACGCTTTAAACTTATTAAGTGAAGATGATCTGAGACAGCTAGAAACATGGCTCGGTAGATTGATGGGAGAAGTCTCAATCAAACTAGATTTCCAAGAAGATAGAGACTTGGTTATAAAAGCAGAAGTTACCGTTGATGGTGTGTCTCACCCGATAGAGCTATTGGGAACTGGCTATATCCAACTAATACAGATTTTTTGCTATGTGCTTCTATTTAGACCAAAGATATTGCTGATTGATGAGCCGGATATTCATTTGCACCCGAATGTGCAAGAAATGCTTGCAGGAGAGCTCTCAAAAATCGCGACAGAAAGAGAGTTGTCAGTTGTGCTAACTACTCATTCGCCTTTTATTTTGAGAGGGGCTCCTTTGACCACTAATGTTTACTGGGTCGAAAATGGGGCGCTAGCAAATGAGAACCGGCAGGCTGCGGAAATTGCGTTGGGATGGGGTGCATTTGGAAAGAAAGTGATAATTGTCTCCGAAGACAAAAATATTGCCCTGTTGAAAAAGCTTATTTCTCAATGGCCTGAACTTGAAAAGTTTGTGACATACCACCCTGGTCAAGGGTACAAGAACCTTATGAAGAAAGAGCAAGCCATCGAGCTTTATGAGGCCCTTGGTAGGAAATACAAAATTCTTGTTCATCGTGATAGAGATTCATTAACTGATGAAGAAATAGAAAAACTACGTAATGACTATGAAATCGATGGAATTAAACTCTGGTTTCCAGAGCAGGCTGATATTGAAGCATATTTTTGTTGTGCTGAATTTATTCGAAATTTAACGAACAACGAGATTGCAGAGTGTCAAGGTTATATTGACCGTATATTAGCCAGAGATGTCGTTCCGGCAAGAGATCAATTTAACAGTCAGCGACAGGCTCATAATCAGGAACTATATGCACAAGGAGGTAGCCCCACCAATGATGAAGTATGGCAACAATTTCAAGCTAGACCGCTGAAAGGCTACAAAGGAAAGCATGTATTTAAACAGCTAAAAAACATTGTTCCAGGCAATGTCTTTTCAGAGGAAAACATTACTAGCTGCGAACTGCATATAGAGTTAGCCGCCGATTTGAGAGAACAAGTAACAATATTAGTTGATGAAAACTGAACGGTTTATCTATAACAAAGTGCTGCTAGCAGGATGGTGAGAAACTCTTGAATAATTGGGGTCAGAGAATAATTGGGGTCAGAATAATTGGGGTCAGAGTACCAATAATTTATGTAAGGGCATAAATATTACTCTGATCCCGAATATTCATGGCCTGCTGGATCACCCGGTCGGCAGCCGTGGGGATGCCCAACAACCGCTCGCCTCCACCCGGCTTCGGGATCACCCAACTTCGATACTTCCTCCTCCCCCATTTCTGATTTAAGCCAGTAATGACAGGCGTTCCCGATGTTTTGTGCGGCGATTCCTGTAGTGCCATCTTTTTGCATATATTTATTCCTCGATGCCAGGGCTAATATGGCCTCTGCTGACTTCTGTCCGATCACGCCGGAGATTCCTCCCCGCCGCGCTTTGCCCGCGTGTCGCTCGCTACCTCGTTCGCTCGCGCCGGCCGGCAGCGCGCCGACGCGCCCAGGCTTGGTCAATCAACCAGGCACCTGACTGGTTACCCTGCTGCACACGCAAGACACCGCCAAGTCGGACAGACCTCCCCGAATAAGGACATGAACTTTCAGTGCACAACTGACCGCTCAACCCTATCCCCATTACCTGACGGGCTTCGTCATCTTGTGCTGACTTGCCCGGGGACTGAGCCTTCTATGCGGTTTTATTCGCCCCATCCCTGGGACTCCCCCTTCGGGCCAGCCTGCGGCTGTTCAAAATCGCTCCCGGCGATTTTGTCTGTCCGTCGGCTCGTACCTTTACCTTTGCGCTCGGGCTTCCTCCAGACAACTCCTCGCGAAGTTGCCCTTGTCGTCGGCTAGTCGTTATATTCATCCGTATGGTGGACATCACAGGTACGCCTACAGGGGACTTGCACCCCATCCGTTCATGCCCATGTCGGGCGTACACACGGCGCTACAGCCGACGCACCAAAAGCGCGCGCGGCTGAGCTGGGGCGTTATGCGGCTGAAGAACTAGTAGACCTTCAATTTAATATTGCCTAATGTTAATGTGCTTTCTCAATGTTATCCAGCAACATGCTGAGAAGGCGTATGAAGAAGAAATACATTGTCCGCCTGACGGCGGAGGAGCGCCAGAGCTTGGAAGCTTTGGTGCACAAAGGCAAAACGGCAGCCTATCGACGCATCCACGCGCAAATACTGCTGTGGGCCGATGAGGGCGATCAAGGCCCGGGCCTGCTGGACAGCGAAGTGGCTGAGACTGTCGGGGTCAACGCACGCACGGTGTCGCGGTTGCGTCAACGCTGTGTAGAGGAAGGCCTCGATGCGGCCTTGGAGCGCAAGCGGCGTATGCGGGAAAAGCGGCGCGTCCTCGACGGTGATGGCGAGGCGCAGTTGGTGGCGCTGATGTGCAGTGAGCCGCCACCGGGGCAATCGCGCTGGACGTTGCATCTGTTGAGCGATCGACTGGTTGAGTTGGGTGTTGTGGAGTCGATTTCGCACGAATCGGTAAGACGCGTTTTAAAAAAACGCCTTTAAACCGTGGCGGAAAGCGATGTGGTGTATTCCGCCCAAACAGAATGCCGCGTTTGTGTGCGCGATGGAGCGCGTCCTGGAGGTTTACAAGCGCCCCTTCGATCCGGACTATCCGGTGGTGTGCATGGACGAAACCAGCGTGCAATGTGTGAGGGAAGGGCGACCTCGCGTGCCGGGCAAGCCCGGGCAAATCGAGCGCTACGATGTGGAGTACGAGCGCAACGGTGTCGCCCACCTGATTCAGTTTTATGCCCCGTTTAGGGGGTGGAGACGGATAGAGGTCGCAGACAATCATGCGGCGCCGCAATGGGCAGAGGGGGTTCGGGCGTTGGTGGAGAAAGACTTTCCGGATGCCCGGCGTATTACCCTGGTCATGGATAACTTAAGCACACATACGGGAGCTTCTTTGTATAAAGCATTTGAGCCACAGGTCGCACGCGCTCTGCTGGATAAACTGGAATTTGTGTATACACCCTCAGCTCGACTTTCCCCATTTGAGGGGTTGTATAAGGGCCGGGAGATAACCACCTATGAAGAATCATCTTCGACCAAAAAGAGGTTCTTCAGATGGGCGGATTACCTCCCGACGTCTTGTCGATTATAAAGGTGTTTGCACCGCTGTTCAGCAAAAGGGTATGGCAACGGGCGCAAGTGTTACTGATAGGTGCGATCCTCACGCCTGGTCGACGCACGGTGGCGGCAGTGCTTCGGGTGATGGGGCTCGGCGAGGAGCGACGGTTCAAGAACTACCATCGGGTGCTCAGCCGGGCGCGGTGGTCTGGGCTGGCCAGCAGTCGCCTGTTGTTGGGGCTGTTAATCCAGGCGTTTGCCTGGCAGGGACCCTTGGTGATGGGATTGGATGACACGATTGAGCGACGGTGGGGGCGCAAGATTGGTGCTCGGGGGATCTACCGGGACCCGGTCCGCTCCAGCCGGGGGCATTTTGTGAAAGCCAGCGGCCTGCGCTGGTTGAGCCTGATGCTGTTGGTGCCGATCCCTTGGGCCCATCGGGTTTGGGCGCTTCCTTTTCTGACCTCGCTATGCCCCTCGGAGCGCTACTATCGGCGCTATCGGCGTGCGCATCGATCCTTGACCGAGCGGGCCCGGCAGCTCTTGCGGATGGTCCGGCGCTGGTTGCCCACCCGCTCGATCGTGGTGGTCGCCGATCAGAGCTTTGCGGCCTTGGATCTTTTGGCGGCCGTCACTGGGGACCGGTTCAGTGTCGTGACCCGGCTGCGGTTGGATGCGGCGTTGTACGAACCGGCCCCGCCGCCGCGACCGGGCCGCTCTGGTCGACCGCGCAAAAAAGGGAAACGGCTCCCCACGCTGGCGCAAGTGGCCGCCGACCCGGCGACCCGTTGGCAACGCTTGACCGTTGCGCGGTGGTATGGCGAATCCGACCGCCCGGTGGAAATCGCCTCGGGCACGGCGGTGTGGTACCACGCGGGCAAACCGCCCGTACCGCTCCGTTGGGTGCTGATCCGCGATCCGCTCCAGCGCTTCCAGGCCCAAGCGCTGTTGTGCACGGATCCGAAGGCCGCGCCGACAGAGATCGTCCAGTGGTTTATCCGCCGTTGGCAGGTCGAGGTCACCTTCGAAGAAACCCGTGCCCACTTGGGACTGGAAACGCAGCGCCAATGGTCAAGGCGGGCGATCGCCCGGACCACGCCCATCCTGCTCGGCTTGTTCTCCCTGGTCACCCTCATGGCCGATCGGCTGGTCGCCAACCAGGCGATGCCGGTGCGTACCGCTGCCTGGTATCGCAAAACTCACCCGACCTTTATCGATGCGTTGGCCTTGGTACGCCGTCACCTGTGGAGTGCACACCTTTTTTCCAGGTCGCCGCCAGCCACCGACGTGGAAAAAAATCCCAACCCATTACTGACCCGCTGTATCGAGATAATGTGCTATGCCGCATAATGGGGAAAGTCGAGCTCAGTACGGGACAAAAAACTTCAATAGCCATAGAAAATCCGTCCATCGATCGAAGAGGTTGAAGAGGAGATTGCGGATGAAATCGAGGCCATGTCGGAAGACGGACTTGACCGGTCGCTGGAGCGTTTTTTTACCTCAATGGGCTTTTGTTCAGTCAGTACCTCACCGGTACGCCAACTCCAAGCAAAGGCGAGCGCCAAAAGCGCCAGCAGTTTGCTGAGGCGGTCGGGATGAGTCAGATGGGTGTCCTCCAAATTGAAGCCGCGGGACTTCAAGGCGCCGAACAGGGTTTCGATTTCCCAACGCTGCCCATAGGCGGTGAACGCCTCGCTCTGGGGCGCACCGTGAGTTGCCACGATCAAAAGTTCGTTATCGGCCAGCCGCAAAGCCGATATATGAATAAAGCAGTCCCAGACCGGTCGACGCCCTTCCAAGTGACGCATCTGTCCGGGCCTAAGCGATCTAAAGAACAGCCAGGCTGGGGTGGCGCGATTCCAGGTGTTGGGAATTCGGGTGTTTTCCTTGATCCGAATATGAAAGGGAATGCCCTGGGTCTGAAGCCAGGTAAACCATTTTTGACCGACAAACTCTCGATCGGCCAACAGCGCCCGGATGCGGGTTTTACCAAAGTTCGCCAGAAAGCGTTGCATCAATTCGATGCGCTGGTCGGTATGAGAATTGCCCGCTTTGCCCAACACCGTCCACAGCACCGGCAAGGCCATCCCCTTCTGGGCAATGCCCAACACCAGAAAATTGATTTCGATCTTACCCAATTTCCAATTGGTACGATCCAAGGTCAGATACCACGGCCCTTCACCCACCGCAAACAAATGCACCAGCAGCCGCGCCAGCACGTCATAGTTGATCGTAAAGCCCCGAAAGAACCGCTGCAAACGCTTATAGTGCGAAGCCACTTGCGCCTTGCCACGGAAAGCCGTGGCCAATTCGGCCAGATTGACGCTGCGTACCTGGAACAAGGCCAACAGAAACTGAGCCAGAAAGTTCAAGCGGGCACCATGCCAGGGGAGATGCTCAGCCAATACGGCCCGAAGCGCAGAAACGGAATCATTCATATCAAGGATAGGGTGAAAATCATCAAATGATCCCCATACTATCAGTAGGTTACAGATTTTGTCCTGTACTAAGGTATACACCAAAGCATGGCAGTTGGTTGAATATGGCGGAATGCGAATTCAGCGTGTTGTCGCGACAATGTCTTGATCGGCGGCTACCGGATAGGAAAACCGTGCGCAGAGAGGTCGAAGCCTGGGCGACGGTACGCAACCAAGCTGCGGTGACCGTCGATTGGCGGTTTACGACTGAGGATGCCCGGATAAAGCTGAAACAGCTCTACCCGACAATATAAAATTGAAAGAGCACTAGTAGACCTTCAATTTAATATTGCCTAATGTTAATGTGCTTTCTCAATGTTATCCAGCAACATGCTGAGAAGGCGTATGAAGAAGAAATACATTGTCCGCCTGACGGCGGAGGAGCGCCAGAGCTTGGAAGCTTTGGTGCGCAAAGGCAAAACGGCAGCCTATCGACGCACCCACGCGCAAATACTGCTGTGGGCCGATGAGGGCGATCAAGGCCCGGGCCTGCTGGACAGCGAAGTGGCTGAGACTGTCGGGGTCAACGCACGCACGGTGTCGCGGTTGCGTCAACGCTGTGTAGAGGAAGGCCTCGATGCGGCCTTGGAGCGCAAGCGGCGTATGCGGGAAAAGCGGCGCGTCCTCGACGGTGATGGCGAGGCGCAGTTGGTGGCGCTGATGTGCAGTGAGCCGCCACCGGGGCAATCGCGCTGGACGTTGCATCTGTTGAGCGATCGACTGGTTGAGTTGGGTGTTGTGGAGTCGATTTCGCACGAATCGGTAAGACGCGTTTTAAAAAAACGCCTTTAAACCGTGGCGGAAAGCGATGTGGTGTATTCCGCCCAAACAGAATGCCGCGTTTGTGTGCGCGATGGAGCGCGTCCTGGAGGTTTACAAGCGCCCCTTCGATCCGGACTATCCGGTGGTGTGCATGGACGAAACCAGCGTGCAATGTGTGAGGGAAGGGCGACCTCGCGTGCCGGGCAAGCCCGGGCAAATCGAGCGCTACGATGTGGAGTACGAGCGCAACGGTGTCGCCCACCTGATTCAGTTTTATGCCCCGTTTAGGGGGTGGAGACGGATAGAGGTCGCAGACAATCATGCGGCGCCGCAATGGGCAGAGGGGGTTCGGGCGTTGGTGGAGAAAGACTTTCCGGATGCCCGGCGTATTACCCTGGTCATGGATAACTTAAGCACACATACGGGAGCTTCTTTGTATAAAGCATTTGAGCCACAGGTCGCACGCGCTCTGCTGGATAAACTGGAATTTGTGTATACACCAAAGCATGGCAGTTGGTTGAATATGGCGGAATGCGAATTCAGCGTGTTGTCGCGACAATGTCTTGATCGGCGGCTACCGGATAGGGAAACCGTGCGCAGAGAGGTCGAAGCCTGGGCGGCGGCACGCAACCAAGCTGCGGTGACCGTCGATTGGCGGTTTACGACTGAGGATGCCCGGATAAAGCTGAAACAGCTCTACCCGACAATATAAAATTGAAAGAGCACTAGGGCAATGAAGACAACCAAGTATTTTAAAGTCACTCGCACTCGCCCGGACCGCGCGGAAATCCGGGACGAATGGATTCTCCGGGCAATCGAACACCCAGAGCATGAGCATGTCCAAGAAGATGGCCGACTACGGAGATGGGTCCGGATTCCGGAGGCGGGGAACAGGTACTTGCGAGTCGTTTTGCTTCCCGACCGGGAAACGGTCCATAATGCATTTTTCGATCGAGGTTTCAGGTTATGAAAGTTCAGTATTTTGATGATACCGACACCTTGTACATTGAATTCCAGGTGCGAAAGATTTCGGAGACTCGGGATCTAGATGAAAATACTCTTCTCGACCTGGATTCGGAGGGAAACGTATGCGCAATTACTTTCGAGCATGCCAGTAAACGCACGGACGTCAGCAGCTTGCATGTAGAAGGCATAGCCGCATAACGAACAAGGTTAGATTGGGAATAATTGGGGTCAGAGTACTAGAATAATTGGGGTCAAATAATTGGGGTCAGAGTACTAATAATTTAAATAAAGGCATAAATATTACTCTGACCCGAATGGCACAAAAGAAGCTCGGCAATCGCGCCGTGCAGCACCGCTTCCTGCGACGCCTCGCTGAGCTATTGCCGCCCGGGGTAGAGCCGGTCATCCGCCGATTCCGGCTTCAAGGTCCCGTTCTATCGCGAGGTCGAGCGGCTGGGTTGGCGCTGGGTGGGGCGAGTTCGCGGGCGCGACTTCGTGCGCCTGAGGAACCGCTGGGCGAATTGTCAGACGATCTTCCGCCGCACCACGTCCACGCCGACCCGGGTCGGCGAAGGCGAGTGGGTGCGCAGCAACCCACTGCGGGCGCTCTTTGTGCTGGTGCGCCACCGCGACAAGGGACACAGGGGGTATTCGAAGTCGATGAAAGTACGTGATATTCTTCGGAAGCTGAAGGAAGACGGGTGGTATCAGCACTCGACGCGCGGTAGTCACCGGCAGTTCAAGCACCCTACCAAGTCCGGCAGGGTAACAGTTCCAGGCAAACCTGGAGACGATTTGGCTGTCGGAACCGTTGCAAGCATTTACAAACAGGCCGGCTGGAAATAGGGTTAGCTATGAAGTATGCAATCGTCATTGAGAAAGCGGAGAACAATTACTCAGCGTATGTCCCCGATCTGCCTGGTTGTGTAGCCACCGGAGCGACTGTCGAGGAAGTAGAGCACCAAATTCGGGAAGCTATCGAGTTTCACCTCGATGGAATGCGAGAGGATGGGGAGCCCATTCCTCCACCGAGCAGTCATGTTGAGTACGTTGATGTCGCCTAATCGGGTAAGAACGGGTGTGTGCGACGTGAAGTCGCGTAAGTGATTGTTGTGCTTGGAATTAATCCCATGACACAACCTACTGTTCCTCCAGTAGTAGCCAAGAGGCGCGGGCGGAAGGGGCAACCGTTCCGTCCGAAGCCGCCTCGACAATGTACCCCAATCCCGCAAGGGATGAAGCCGAACCCGCGAGGGCAAGGCGGAACTGCGAGCATCGCGCGGTGGGGGGCTAGGCTCGGAAGTAGGGCGAGCGTATGCGAACTGGTGATAAATCCCGTCACCTTAGACAAGCCAAAGATGCTGAACAGGCTTGAGCCAAAAGGCGAGAAGGCGGTCTTGGTGTTACACCCTCACCAAGCGGGGACAAATGCCTACCGGGAAAAAGCCAGCGCCTAACCTTCCGAAGTCACTTACGCGAAACACGGTAAGCCCGTATCTCCGCCCTTCGGGGCAGGCCGACCGTAAGGAAGGTTGTTGAAGATGCGGGTAAGGGAAGCCGAAAAAGCGAACGCCGTCCTGTAATGGGATGGATAGGGATTGAGGGGAAACCCGACATCATCCCACGCGAAAGCGGGCAGACTTCCGGCGGGTCTCTCCTTGCAAGAGAGTTTGCAGAGCCATTCACAGGAGGACAAGCAAATGACGGTTGACATTGCAACTGGTGCGGCCTCCGGCTTCGAGATGGACTGGCACGGCATCGACTGGGCCAAGGCCCATCGGGAAGTCCGAAGGCTGCAAATGCGTATTGCAAAGGCGGTCCGGGAAGAACGCCGGGGCAAGGTGAAAGCCTTGCAATGGCTCCTGACCCACTCGTTCTCCGGCAAGGCCCTTGCCGTGAAACGGGTGACCGAAAACCAGGGCAAACGGACGCCGGGCGTGGACCGGGAAACCTGGAACACCCCGGCGGACAAAGCCAAAGCGGTATTGTCGCTCAAGAGAAGGGGCTACCGACCCCGACCCTTGAGGCGAGTGCTTATCCCGAAAGCGAACGGGAAGAAGCGCCCACTGGGGATTCCGACCATGCGGGACCGGGCAATGCAGGCGATATACCTGCAAGCTTTGGAACCCATCGAAGAAACCTTGGCGGACCCGAACTCGTACGGGTTTCGGCCCATGCGGGCGAGCCGAGATGCGGCGGAACAATGCTTTATAGCATTGGGAAAACGCCAATCGGCTCAATGGGTTCTGGACGCGGACATCGCCGGTTGCTTCGACAACATCGGCCACGACTGGATGGCCGCCAACATCCCCATGGACAAGGCGGTTCTACGGAAATGGCTGGATTCCGGCTTCGTCTGGAATCACCAATGGTTCCCAACCGAGGCGGGCACGCCGCAAGGCGGTATCCTCTCGCCGACGCTGGCGAACATGACTTTGGACGGGATGGAAAAGGAGTTGGAGCGGCATTTTGGAATAAAACGCCTCACCACAAATGGAAGTGTATATTCCAACCCCGCTAAAGTCTATCTGGTGCGATATTGTGACGATTTCGTCGTCACCGGCGCTTCGAAAGAGACGCTCGTAGAGGCGAAATCCGTGATCGAAGGTTTTCTAAAGGAAAGGGGGCTTTTCTTGTCTCCCGAGAAAACCAAGATCGTGCATATCGAGGAGGGCTTTGACTTTCTCGGATGGAACGTTCGCAAGTATGGGGGCAAATTGCTCATCAAACCTGCGAAAAAGAACGTCCAGGCGCTTCGGCGCAAAATCCGGGAATTCATCAAAGCCAACCGCCAGGCGAAGCAGGAAAATCTGATAGGACGCCTGAACCCGGTAATCCGGGGGTGGGCGAACTATCACCAAAACCAGGTGGCGAAAGAAACCTTCCAGAAGGTAGATTACGTCATCTGGAAACAGCTTTGGCGCTGGTGCTGCCGGAGGCATCCGAACAAACCCAAGAAATGGATCAAGGACCGGTATTTCCACCGGCAAGGAAACCGGAATTGGGTGTTCGGAGCCAAGGTGAAGGACAAAAACGGCGAGGAAAAGTTGATGAAACTGGTCAAAGCCAGTGACACGCCGATCCGCCGCCACGTCAAGATCAAGGGTGAAGCGAACCCCTACGACCCGAAATTTGAGGAATACTTCGAGAGAAGGCTCGACCTGAAAGCGAAGGACGACCTCAAGGGCTGGGGAAAACTGCTGAACCTTTGGCTTGCCCAGGAAGGAAGGTGTGCGGTCTGCGGTGAACCAATCACCAAGGAAACCGGATGGAACCGGCATCACATCCAACACAGATGCGATGGCGGCAGGGACATACAATCCAACCTGGTGCTCCTTCATCCGAACTGCCATCGGCAGTACCACAACCGGGTCGAAAGAGGACTGCCGGCTCCTGTCATAAGGGGCTTTGCAGAGGCTTGAGCCGTATGCGGGGAAACCCGCACGTACGGTTCTTAGGGGGCGGGGAGCGCGGTAACGCCTCCCTGCTACCCGACTTAGCCCGCCCTCCCCATACCACCTAGCAAGCGGGTCCGCACTAGGCGGTTCACAAGAAGGAAGCACACGACGCTGTCAGGCATAACCATGCGCTTTCATCCAGAGATCACGACATAGGGGTCAGTTCCGACATAGGGGTCTACCATCGGATTTGCAGGTTAGCGGAGCCCCCGCATAATAGGTAAGATTGACTTCGGCGGGGGTGTGGCTCCTGGGGTCGGTGGCCGGTTTCGGCTCACTCGAACCTGAAATGCCGCCCCCGCCACCCTGCATCATCCGGTGGGTCGAACGGGATGGTGCCGATCAGCTCTCTGATGTGGCTCTGTAAGTAGACGAGACCGGCGGATGATTTTCTTCTACTGGTTCTGACTTACGGAGACACCAACAATGACAACAACCTCCGACATTCGCGTCAGCATTGATGTGGGCTGTCACAGTCACAGTGTAGCGATCGGCCTGCCCTGTGGAGAAGTGCTGGACGAATTCGACCTGCCCCACCGGCCGGAAGGCTTCGAGCTTTTCTTCGAGCGAATCGAACACCACCACCATCGCTATGGGGGTGAGGTCTCGGTGGCCATGGAAGGGTATAACGGCTGGGCTCGCCCGTTGGACACCCTCGTGCGCTCCCATGGTTATCGCCTTTTCAATATCAATAATCTGAAGCTTGCCCGCTTCAAGGAGATTTTCCCGGCGGCGGCTAAAACAGACCGAATCGATGCACGGAAAGGCCTCGAGCTGTTCCAGCTGCGGGACTATCTCCCATCGGCCAAAGGGGTGCTCCAGGAGGTCTCAGCAACGCCGGTTGAGAACGAAAAACTGAAGCGTCTGACCCGCCGGCGCCGTTCGCTGGTTAATGAGAAAAGTCGCCTTCTGAGCCGCATGCAGGCTGATTTGCAGGCGGTTTGCCCCGGATTGCTGGCAATCACCAAGGATGCGGAAAACCTCTGGTTTTTGAACTTTATCACCTATAGTGACGACCTTCGTAAGCTTGCCCGTATCCGTCGGAAGACGGTGCTTTCGATCAAAGGCATCGGACGCACATACGTCGAGGTGATAGGCGGTTGGCAGAAGGCTGCGAGCTTCAGCCACGATGTTGAGTGGGTCGGCCCGATGATTGTTGAAGATGCCCGTCGAATACTGGACCTGAGACAGAAGATAAAGGCGCTTGAAGTCCGCTGTGAAGAACTCATGGGCCAGTCAGAGATTGCACAGCTGGTCGATACCATACCCGGCTTTGCGACCGTATGTGCGTCGGAGCTGGCCGGTGAACTCGGTACCATCGAGCGCTTCGCCAAAGAAGGTAGTCTTGCGGTCTACGTGGGCATGGCGAACCTCGACAACAGCTCAGGAAATCAGCGCGGCTCGAAGAACCCAAAGCATGTGAATACGCGCGCAAAAGCGGCGATGCTGGTGGGTGTCGATCGGCACCGAAAGCAGGTTCCTGAATCACAGCGCTTCTATGAGAAAAAGCGCGCCCAGGGTAAGAGCCATAATCAGGCTATCCGTGCGTTGGGGCGCCATCTGTGCCGCGTGCTATTTCGAATGCTCAAACAGGGAAGGGCGTATGAGCTCAGGATAGCTTCACCAGAGAAAACTAGCTCGAAATAGCTTGAAAATACCAGCGGGATGTTCAGTTCTAACATTCCGACATTCAATATTCTGCGACATAGGGGTCAGTTCTAACATTCCGACATTCAATATTCTGCGCTATACTCGCTTCATGGCTAGACCTTTACGATTGGAATTTGCGGGTGCCGTCTACCATGTGACCTCGAGAGGAGACCGGCGCGAGGACATCTATCTGGACGATGAGGACAGGCTGGCATGGCTGGAAATCCTGGGCCATGTCTGCGCCCGCTTCAACTGGGTAGTGCATGCGTATTGCCAGATGACCAACCACTATCACTTGGTGGTGGAAACGGTCGATGGACACCTGTCCAAAGGCATGCGGCAGTTGAACGGCGTCTATACGCAGCGTTTTAATCGTCGCCACGGCCTGGTGGGTCATCTATTTCAAGGGCGTTACCAGGCAATCCTGGTGCAGAAGGAAACTTACTTGCTGGAACTGGCCCGCTATGTCGTGTTGAATCCGCTCAGAGCCCATCTGGTGGAACAACCGGAAGATTGGCCCTGGAGCAGCCATCGGTCGATGATCGGCGAAGCGAAGGCGCCGGCGTGGCTGGATAGGGATGGACTCCTCGGCCAGTTTGGCAAGAAACGGAAAAGCGCAATCGAAGCCTACCGCCGATTCGTCATGGAAGGCCAGGGGCTGTCCAGCCCACTGGACCAGACCCGACATCAATTGTTGCTGGGGGATGATGGATTCGTGGCACGGCACCGGCAAGACAAAACGCCGGAAGCACTCCGGGAAGTTCCCAAGGCGCAGCGGCGCGCCGTCGCCCTTTCCCTGGACGACTATCGAAAACGCTATCGGAACAGACATGAGGCGATGGCCCGGGCCTATCTGTCCGGCGCTTACACCATGGCTGAAATCGGTGCGTATTTCGGGGTGCATTATATGACGGTGAGCCGTGCGGTGCGGCGATTTGAGCTGAATAACCGGGATTAATGTTTGAATGTTAGAACTGACCCCGTTCTAAGATCCCATAATTTTTTTATTTAAAATTGATAATTGGGCATAATTGGAAACATACCTCTTCAAACTGAGTATTACAGCTGGCTTTTGTTATGAAAGTATTATGTTTCATAATCGCAACATTAATTTCGGCTTGGTATGTTAATCCTGTTACAGCAGGTCCCCTTTTGGACAATACACAAGAAGATTTGTGTCTGCTCAACAATCTGCCGGAAATGAAAACTAACGAGTCTATTTCTCTGGTCAGGGAAATGTGCAGAGAAACCCAAAAGAAACGATTACGCATATCGACGGAGAAGAGAGAATACTACTCATGTGCTGTCCGCCATTTACGAGGTGTCGATAATCCTGATATTGCATCAGAAATCATTGATATATGCAGACGTCTTCACTTGAAATAGCTTTCAGCATTATGGAATCCCCATGGGCCAAACATTCAACGCACTTTCCGAGAAACATATCCAGTTCATTTCCCGGCAGAAAATTTTCTTTGTCGGGACGGCTACCGAGGACAGTCGGGTAAACGTTTCGCCAAAGGGCATGGACTCGTTGAGAGTGCTGAGCAAGTCCCGTGTCGCCTGGCTGAACGTGACCGGTAGCGGCAACGAAACGGCCGCTCATGTCCAGCAAGATCCGCGCATGACCCTTATGTTCTGCGCTTTCGAGGGCAAGCCGTTAATTCTTCGGCTGTACGGCTCGGCGAAGGTGGTGCATAAAAACGACCCCGATTGGAAGCGCCTCTTCCCCTTGTTCAATCCACTGCCCGGCGCCCGGCAAATTTTCGATGTCGCAATCGACCTGGTGCAAACTTCTTGCGGAATGGGCGTCCCTTATTTCTCTTATAGCGGAGATCGGGAATTACTCTCCGACTGGGCCGCCAAAAAAGGCGAGGAAGGCTTGAAACGCTACTGGGAGGAAAAGAACACAGTGAGCATCGACGGCATTCCTACGCGCATCGGCGAAAAAAATAGCTGACTTGACGACACCGGGAAATACCGACTCCCGCTCCCGACGGGATGGCGGACGCATGGGGCGCAGGTCGATCGGGCAGCGGAAGATTGCGCTGAATCGAGCGATCGGCAGCCGCACTCAGGGCTAAGGATAGAGCGCGATCGTTTCCAAGCCCGTGATTTCCGGCAAGCCGAACACCAGGTTCATGTTTTGAACCGCCTGCCCCGCCGCGCCTTTGACCAGGTTGTCGATCACCGCGAGCACCACCACCGTCTCTCCGCCGCCGGGACGATGGACCGCGATCTGGCACCGGTTGGCGCCACGCACGTCGCCGGTATCGGGATGGGCGCCTGCGGGCAACACATCCACGAAAGGTTCGTCGGCGTAATGGGTTTCGTAGAACGCCTGCAAGTCGATGTCTTCCAGCAAGCGTCCGTAAAGGGTGGCGTGGATGCCGCGGATCATGGGAATCATGTGGGGGACGAAAGTCAGCCCGACGGATTTTCCGGTCAGCGCCCGGAGCCCCTGCCCGATTTCCGGATGATGGCGGTGGCCGGGCACGCCATAGGCTTTGAAGCTCTCTCCGGTCTCGGCCATCAAGGTGGCGACCCGGGCTTGGCGGCCGGCACCGGAAACCCCGGATTTGCAGTCGGCGATGAGATGATCCGTATCCACGATGCCTTTTGCGACCAGCGGTCCGTATCCCAATTGGACCGCGGTGGGATAGCATCCGGGACACGCCACCAGGCGTGCTTTGCGAATCTGTTCGCGGTTGACTTCCGGCAATCCGTACACCGCCTCCGGAAGCAATTCCGGACAGGCATGAGGTTGACCGTACCACTGCTGCCACACCCCGGCGTCGCGCAGACGGAAATCGGCCGAGAGATCGATCACCGTTCGCCCCCGGGCGAGCAATTCTTTGGCCGATTGCATGGCGACACCGTTGGGAGTGGCGAAGAAAACCACGTCACACGCGGCCAAAGCGTCCACTTCCGGTGCTTCGAAAACCGCGTCCACCGCACCGCGCAAACTGGGGTAGACCTCCCCCACCGTTTTACCGGCATCGCTCCGAGAGGTGACCGAAGTGATCGCCACTTCGGGATGGCGGGCCAGAAGGCGCAATAACTCCACTCCCGTGTAACCGGTTCCGCCGACAATTGCCGCTTTGATCATTACATCTCCCAAGACAAACTAAATCCTGGAATTATAACAAGCTTTGGTTTTGTTATACTGATACTCTACTTCATAGATAATAAAATCTTTTTATATGTCAGATGCTTTTGTGTGCAAATTCGGCGGGAGCTCGGTTGCGAGCGCCGGCCAAATAGAAAAAGTCAAACAAATCGTCCAAGCGGACAAGCGGCGCCGGTATGTGGTGGTCTCCGCACCGGGTCGCAGCCGCTCCGACGAACAGAAAGTCACCGACCACCTGATCAATATCGCCACTTCCGGCGCGCACTTCCGCGATCAGCGCCTGTCCATCACTCCCAATGAGAGCAAGAAAGCCGTATTGGAAAAATTCACCCGAATCGCCTCCGAATTGGGGGTGGATGCGGGAGATATCCTGGCGTCCTTGAAAAAGGATTTGGCCACCTCCCTGGAAGGAGACCGCCGCATCGCTTTCCTCGCCTCCCGCGGCGAGCATTACAACGCCCGCATCGTGGCCGAATATTTCCAAAACTCCGGCATGACCGCCCGGGCCCGCCTCCCGGAAGATTTCGGTCTGCTGGTCAGCGACGATTATCTGGGCGCCAAGGTGCTCAGCGAGGCCTACGCCAATATCGCCGAGCTCACCTCCGAGGATGGCATCGCCGTGATTCCCGGCTTCTACGGGGTCACTCAGGCCGGCGAAGTGGCGGTGTTTTCCCGCGGCGGTTCGGACCTTACCGGCGGCGAAGTCGCCTACGCCATCGACGCCGATACCTACGAGAACTGGACCGATGTGAGTGGTGTGTTCGAGGTGGATCCCAGCCTCATCCCCGAGGCCCGGGCCATCCCCCGGCTGACCTTCAAGGAAATCCGCCTGCTCTCCTCCAAGGGCTTCAACGTCTTCCATCTGGACGCCATGTTGAGCTGCAAGGAGCGCAAAATCCCGATCCACATCCGCAACACCAACCGTCCGCAAGAACCCGGCACCATCATTCTGAACGAGCGGGTGCCCGAAGAAGGCATTGTCGGTATCGCGCGGCTGGAAAACATGGCGTATATCTATCTGGAAAAGGACATGCTGGGGGAAGAGGTGGGCTTCACCGCCTCCTTGCTCCAAATCTTCCAGGAATTCAATATCAACACCTACCACTACCCGACCGATAAGGACGATATCGCCGTGCTGGTGAATCAGGACGACCTCACCGGCAACATCAACGATCTGCGCCGTCATATCGAGAAAAAGCTCAAACCCGACTACATGGACGTGGTCTACAACCTGGCCATCATCACGCCGGTGGGCCTGGGACTCAAGGGCAACTCCTACCCGATCGTGGACGCCCTGCTCGCCCTGAGCCGGAACCATATTCCCATCGAGATGATCGATCAGGCCCCTTCCCAAATCTGTTTCCACATCGGGGTGAGTCAAGCGGTGGCGGACGACGCCTTGAAGATCCTTTACGATCAGTTGATCAAAGGGGGCGTGTAACCGGCCGATTTTCCGCGACGCCTTTTCACAAGCGGGTATCCCAACGCCGCCGGATACCCGCCTGTAAGGGGGTGACGAACCAAGGAATCAATTCAACGCGTTCTCCAAAACGTGCCGGTATTCCCGAATGCGTTGCACATAACGGACCGGTTCCGTCCCGCGCGCGTAACCGTACTTCAAATTTTTGTAATATTCCTTCTTCGCCAAAAGCGGGAGGACTTGCTTCATGTCCTTCCACCGATAAGGACTGAGTCCGAGCGTCCTGGCCAAGGATTGCGCATCGTGCATATGGGCACGGCCGACGTTGTAAGCCGCCAGGGCCAGCCAGGTACAATCCGGTTCCACGACCTTTTCAGAAAAGCGATTCATCATTTTGGCCAGGTATTTGGCACCGCCGAATATGCTCTGACGAGGATCGAGGCGGTCTTCCACCCCCATGGATCGGGCCGTATTGAGGGTCAACATCATGATGCCGCGAACGCCGGTGGGGGATTTGGCCCTGGGATTCCAGTGCGATTCCTGATAGCCTTGCGCCGCCAGTGTCAGATAGGGGACCCTATATTTTTCCGCCGCTTCCTTGAAGTACTGTCGGTATTTAGGAAAGCGTTGATCGATTCGGCGGATGTAGGTTTTGATATCCGTATAATCGAACACTTCGAAAAAACCGTAATAGCGCTCCCGGACGCCGGCCAGGCGACCGCTGGCGCGAAATTTCTCGAACCAGTCTTTGACCGCCTGTTGCAGATCCTCCCTTTGCCGGGACATCAGCCAGCCCAAGGATTGCGAGCGCGATAGATTCATGGGCGCGATCAATTCCGGGAAATAACGGCGATTGATATCCACGATGTTGGAATCCGCCACCGTGCAGTCCAGCTTCCGACGCCAAACGTCCCGAAGCAGCTGCTCGGTGGTCTTGGTTTGGGTCTCGGTCCATTCGAGCCCCGGAAATTCGGTATGCTTGAGTTCGGCCAGACGATGGCTGTAACTACTGTCCGCCAAGACTTCGATGTTCAGCCCCACCAACTCTTTGACCTTTTCCGGCTGCACATTGTCGCGGCGACAGACCACCTGCTGGGTCACTTCCTGATAGGCGGGACCGAAGCGGAATGTCTTCCTGCGCTCATCGAGAATGGTCAAACCGGCCGCCGCCAGATCCCCTTCCCCTTTTTCCAGGGATTCGAGAATTTCCGGCACCGTGGCTTTGACTTTAAACGCCACTTCCACGCCGAGATGGGAGGCAAACGCTTCGACCATCTCGTATTCCGGGCCGGCGGGCACGCCTTCGCGGCCGATATACCAGGTGGTCGGGGCATTGCGAGTAAGTACGATAAGTTTGCCGGACTCCTTGATGGCGGCAACATCCCGGCTGCCGAAATCGATCCCCAGCTTTTCGTTGCAAGCGGCCAGAAGGGCCAACAAAATCGGGAGAGCGACAAGATAACGAGTGAAAAACATAAAGATATGGCCTTCCTTGCTTGTTCCAGGCATAAAAGAAGGGTAGCAAATCCCCGCAGTGATTCCGGGCCAACACCTCAATTTAACCAACTTGTGTCCCCCAACTTGTTTCAACTGAAAGGATGTGTGAATAAGTTCATGTTTTTCGCTTCTACGCTCAAAAATTGCAACTTCTTCTCTCATTTGTTTAAAATGAATTCATTGCAGGCAACCACATGGCGGTTCCCATCGACGGGCCCATCCGAAATCATTCCTTAATTTTTCCTGCTTCTTCATCAGAAACCCCATCTGTTTTACCGCCTTCCCCATTCCACCCCCTGAGAAATGCTTGGATGATACCGTGTGCCCCTTGCCTACCGGGCATAATACGACGCCGATCCCCTTTAACAACTCGCATTGTCAGAGGCAGTAGCTTATTCGCGAACTCATAAGGAGCGTTTCATGACTGATCGCATTACCCAAAAGAATCCGGATAAAGGTTATGTCGCAATTCTTGGCTGGAGCTTGAACGCCATCGATGCCATCGACCGTTTCGACCGCCGCTACATTATCGTCGCCCCGGAATGGGCCGAGGAATACGCGAGAGAGCACGGCATTCCTTTCATCTCTTGGAACTTCGAACGTCTAAACGATCGCTCAATGGAAATCGCCGAACGTCTGCAAGAAGAGGGCGTGGATGTGGCTATTCCCCTGTACGAAGAAACGGTGGAATGGGCGGGAGCGATCAACTCGGTACTGCTCAATAATCCGCGTTTGATGGGACAGGCCATGTTGTTCCGCGACAAGGCGTTGATGAAACGCCGCGCCCAACTCGGTGGCATCCGCGTGGGAATTTTCGAGGAGGCACACGACAAGGGCGACGTCATCCACTTCCTCAAACGCGTCAATCAGGCCTTACTGAAACTGGACGGCGATCCCAACGACCCCATTCACTTCAAGGCCTTCGACAAGGCCGGCTGCTTGGGACATCGGGTGATCCGCACCCCGGACGACGTGGACAATATCCCCGAGGAGGAATTTCCCGCCCTCATGGAAAGCCACCTGGACGGTTGGGAATTCGCTGTGGAAGCTTTCATCAAGGATCGCAAGATCCATTTTCTCAATATTTCCGAATACGTCACCCTGGGTTATTCGGTGTTCGTTCCCGCCACACCGGACTTGGAGAAGTGGCGCCCCCGGGTCACCGAGGAAATCGAGAAGCTCATCGAGACCTTCGACATCGACTTCGGTTTCATCCACCCGGAATACTTCGTCACCAGTGACGGCAAGATGTATTTCGGGGAGGTGGCCTATCGCCCGCCCGGCTTCAACGCCTTCGAGCTCATCGAACGAGCCTACGGATTCAATGCATACCAGGCGCTGGTGCTGATGTTCGACCCCAAGACCACAGAAGAGGAAATCCAGGCGTTCTTCCCGCGGGAGGTGGTGGACGCCAAAGGCCACGCCGGATGCTTCGGCGTTTATCCGCGCCGGCGAGTGATCAGCGAGCTGCGCATCCCCGAGGAGACGGAAATCGATCCTTACTTCGAGTACCACGAACTGCAATCGCCGATGCAGAACAAAGTCCCCAAACGCAGCGCTTTCGGCACCCATTGGGGCCTGGTTTATTTTTTCGGCGAGGACCCGTATCGTATGCGTGATCTACTCAAGGCACAGGAAGAGCTGGACTTTTATATCTAACGAGGGAAACGATGAACTCCAACATGGAACCGGGCGCTCCCGACCCTCAATCCGGACTTCTGGAAGAAAAGCTGGAGCATGCCCTGGTTCGGCTGGAACAGGCCCGCTCCTTCACCAAACCCCGCTTTCAGGGGCCCGTGCTGGATCTGGCCGGACGCCTGATGACTCGGCCCGACGGCATGCAAAGGCTTTATCGGCTTGCCCCGCGCCTGGATATGGCCGGGGTGTTTTCCGGCACCGACTGGGACGATCCTGCGGCCCTGTTACCGAGCCTGGTACGCAACACCCTGGAACACGGCGAAAAATCCACCGTCGTACTCGAGTGCCTGAGTCAGTTGCGCCTGCTGGCGGTGGCCAACGGTGCTTGTACCCATCCGGGCGTGTCGGTGGAAGGAGCGCGGCACTTTCTCACTCAAGTGTTGGCTCTCAACTTGAGTCACTTGTTCGGTGCCACCGCCGAAACCCAGAGGATTCGATTGGGACCGATCGGGGAGGCGGTGGGGAGATTGTTCCGGTTTTTGTTGGACCACATCGGTTTCAAAGACATCCTGGGCAGTCTGATCGACGAAATCTGGCGAATCCTCGCGCAACGCCCGATTCAGGTGGATCATATCAAGGCGATGATCACTCAGATCGCGGTGACTCTCTCCCAAGGAACCGGCAATATCGGCGAGGCGCGACTGGGAGCCGACCGGCTGATCAGCGCCCTGTTCGGGCCCACCCAGGGCTGCCTGGACGACCCGGGGGTGGGCGTTTACGAAGGGCGGCTGGAAATGATGGACTTCGCCGGTCTGCAACAGGAAGCCAACGGCTTTGCCCGCGCCATGCACGACGTCGGGCTGGTGTCCGACTACCACGCCATTTTCCTCCGCTGGATTCTGAACCACCGCCAAGCCCATTTGATCCCCGACGCGCTGGGGTTAAGCAGCACCGGGCGGGATGTTCTTCACTGCTACCAGGATTTGATCCATCGCCTGATCCTCGAAGCCATTTATCCCGAGACGGCCCAAGTCGTCTATGGTTTAGCCATGCTCCTGGAGCGCGGCATTCTCTATGCTTCCCCCATCGCCCCGGGTCTATGGCGCCAAATCGGCCTCAAGCTCTCGGCGCAAACCTCGGCCACGCTTGCCGGCGTATTCGGCGATACCCTGCCGACCCGGGTTCACTTACTGGCGGGAGTCATCGCCCTGTTAGGTCAACCTCTCGGCGTGGGCCAGGGCAACAACCCCACCTGTCAGTCCGCACGCGCCATCTCCATGTGGTCGTATAATGAACCGGATTATCTGCTGCATCTGATCGCCCAGGCTGCCTGCTATGACGGCATCTTGATGCATTTCGAGGGGACGCCCCTCGCCTCGGCGCAATTGCCGGCAGGGCTCGCCCATTCCGCGCCCTTGGATACGGATCCGGTTTCGGTCTTACTGGTCCCGCATCTGGATCGCATCTACAATGAAATGGGCCGGATATGTGCAAGCCGCAGCGGAGATCCTCACCGCTGGATCAACCCCGAGTTTCACGGCTGGTGGGTGGGTCGCGAATTCGCGATTGCGGTGGATGTGGCCACCGGAGGTCTCAAGGATTACGATGATTTTCTGCATAAGTTTTATACCAGCTATCACCCCTACTACAATGGCAACCAACCCGTCATTCATCCCCAACCGATCGGGATCGCGGTTACCGACAGCACCGCCCAATTCGTCGGCTGGCACGCCATCACTCTCATCCGCGTGGCCCTCGACCAGGAAAATGTGATGCGAGTGTATTTTTACAATCCCAACAACGACAGCGGCCAGAATTGGGGCAACGGGGTGATTGTGTCCACTCACGGCTACGGCGAGCGCTTTGGCGAAGCGTCACTGCCATTTGCGCAACTGGCATCCCGGCTATACATTTTTCATGACGATCCGGTAGAGGCGCGGGGCGATCGCCAGGTATCGTCCGAAGAACTGGAAGCAGTCAAGGCAATGGCCTTGTCGAGCTGGGCGGCAGGGCGGTAACGATGTACGTCCTCGGTCTGGAAACCTCCTGCGACGAAACCGGTGTCGCCGTTTATCACGCTCGGCGCGGTTTGCTTGCCCATCGGTTGTTCAGCCAAATCCGGCTTCACGCCCCTTATGGCGGCGTGGTCCCCGAATTGGCTTCCCGCGATCACATCCGCAAACTGATTCCGCTGATCCGCCAGACCCTGGACGATGCCGGGCTGACCATCCGAGATCTCGAAGGGGTGGCCTACACCGCCGGCCCCGGACTGATCGGCGCCTTGCTGGTGGGCGCGTCGGTGGGTCACAGTCTCGCCCGGGCGTTGAACGTGCCGGCAATCGGCGTGCATCATATGGAAGGCCATTTGTTGGCTCCCCTTCTGGACAACCCCGAGCTCAGGCCGCCTTTTCTGGCGCTGCTTATTTCCGGCGGCCACACCCAATTGATTCAGGTGGATGATCTGGGTGCCTATCGGCTATTGGGAGAATCCATCGACGATGCCGTGGGAGAAGCCTTCGACAAGGTCGCCAAGATGTTGGAATTGGGCTATCCCGGCGGGCCCGCCCTGGAACGCGTGGCGTTGGAGGGGAATCCCGAACGGTTCCGTTTTCCTCGTCCCATGACCGACCGGCCGGGACTGGATTTCAGCTTCAGCGGTCTCAAGACCTTTGTCATGAACACCCTGGGCAAAACTTCGGCCACTTCCCAAGATCGGGCCGACATCGCCTACGCCTTCCAAGAAGCGGTGGCCGATACGCTCGCCATCAAGTGCCGGCGGGCCTTGCGCCAGACCGGCCTGAAGCGTCTGGTGGCCGCCGGCGGGGTGTGCGCCAACCGGACCCTGCGCCGGCGCCTGGGAGAAGTGGCGGCTCATGAAGGCGCCCAGTTGTTCCTGCCCCGGCTCGAGTTCTGCACCGACAACGGCGCCATGATCGCTTTTGCCGGCTGCTTGCGGCTGCTTTCGGGACAAAGGGAAAAAGGGGAAATCAAGGCCCAGGCCCGCTGGCCATTGGAGGAATTGCCGCCGATCGCTTGCCGAGCCGAGTTTCCTCTCCCGGAAATTGCCGCCGAAAGTTATCCCAGATAAAGCCTAATCAATTTCCGCCGATGACCAACAGCATCATCACCATAGTGGTTTAATTGGGGTACGCAGTGCCAGTCAAATAGCAGAAAACCAGGACTCGCAGAGCCGACGTCCTATCGCCCGTTTTTGAATGGAAGCGGCCCTGATTCTGACTGTTCGCAAACCATCTGGATGCACGCACCGTTCAAAGGAGCGCAGATCCCGCAGCTTGCATTACAGCAATACTCGCCCTCACCGCAAATATTATCACCGCACGGTTCACCCACATCGCAATTCTCGCCAACGCAAGATTTCCCTTCCTCTGAAGGAAAAGGGAGATAGAACTCGCTAGCAATCAGTTCCAGCCCTACCCCGCCCGGCCCGATCTCCGTGCGATGCACGCCTGCCACCAGAATGCCCGATTCCAGCGCTCTATACGCCTCGTCAAGCTCCTCCTGACTCGCGCCTGAGGCGGCGAGATTCACCGTCGATATCCTTTGACTCACACCGGAAGTATTGAGCCGAGTCTCCTCGAATGACGGGCAGGGGCTGGTAATACAGACAATTCCGGTTCCAATCACACTGTAAAAAGTCCCTACCGATTCCGATTGAGCCTGACCAAGCCATAATTCATCCGCGACTAACACCGGAATTGGTTCGTCAGCACCCGCTTGTTCGACGAGCTTGCCTCGCACCAATCCCCCCTCTTGGGAGAAGGCATGGTCGTATTCCGCCTTTTCTTCCTCCGTCAGATTGAGCGCCGCCATATCGAGGTGAAACACCTGACATTGAGCCCGCCTTTGACCATTTGCACAAAGCGTCATAGCACGATTCACTGCTTTCACAAAATAGCCACCGCAACTGGGATAGAGACACTGCCTCATATCCTGTCGAGTGACAATATAGTAATTGGGGTCATCAGGATCGTTAGGGGCAGCAAAAGCGAAAAAGGAACTCCCCAAAAGCCCGAATAGACTCAGCAAAATCATGACCGGAGATCGCAGGATACGCATCGGTTCCTCCCTATTCTTAGGATTAATTAGGCATTTAAAAACCAATTTCCGTCCTATCGATAAACCAAGCCTACATCAAAGGTAATTCAACTGGCAAGCGTTTATGAACGGATTACCCGCCGATCCGGCCTTCCTCTCCCTGAAGCAGCCGCCGAATATTATCCCGATGTCGCCAGATCAACCAGCCGGCAATGATTGTCGCCATGGCGGTGATCCAGGGAGTACGCAGGATCCAATGGACGTAGATGGGTGCCAGTGCCGACGAGGTGAGCGCCGACAAGGAGGAGATCCTGGTGAGTTTGGCCATTGCCAACCAGGTAGCCGCCAAGAGCAACCCCACCCCCCAATGGATGCCGGTAAACACCCCCAGAGCGGTAGCCACTCCCTTCCCCCCCTGAAAACCGAAAAACACCGGGTAGAGATGCCCCAGAAACGCCGCCAGACCGGCCGCCGCCGCGATGGTGGGATCGCCGGTCAGCCATTGGGCCAGCACCACCGGAACCCACCCCTTGAGCACATCTCCCAACAGGGTCACCGCGGCCGCGCGCTTGTTGCCCAACCTGAGCACGTTGGTGGCGCCCGGATTGCCGGAACCGATGGTGCGCGGATCCGGCAGCCGCCACAGTTTACATACAATCACCGCGCTGGAAATCGAACCCAACACATAACCCATAGGCACCCACAGCCAAGACCACACCTTGCTTTCCCCCTTCTTCTTATGTCAATCTAAACGGTCAACTGAACGAGACTCGAACAGTGATCGGACAATCTTTGCCATTCCTTAATTAAAAATCAACCAAGATGGACATTATATTTCTGCGCGGCCTCGAGATCGAGACGACCATCGGCATCTACGAATGGGAACGCGAAATCAAGCAAGTCGTGATTATAGACTTGGAAATGGCCACCGACATTCGTCAAGCGGCCGCCACCGACGATATCCAGCATACAGTGGATTACAAATCGGTCGCCAAGCGGCTCATCGCGTTTGTGGAAGAAAGCGAATTCTTCCTGGTGGAAACCCTGGCGGAAAAAATCACCGGGATCGTGCTTGACGAATTTTCCGTTCCCTGGGTCAAGCTTTGCTTGAACAAGAAAGGCGCTATCCGCGGCGCCAGCGACGTGGGAATCATCATCGAGCGGGGTCGCCGAACCGATGCCTAAAACCTTCGTCAGCATCGGCAGCAACTTGGAGCGCGAAGAGCATATCCCGCAAGCGCTTGCGGAGCTGGAGGAAACCTTCGGTCCACTGTCCGTATCCAGCGTATACGAAAGCGAGGCCGAGGGTTTTGAAGGACCGCCCTTTTACAATCTGGTGGTGGGGTTCGACACCGAGTTGTCCCGTCCGGCGGTCTTGGAAAAACTGAAGGAAATCGAACATAACCACGGACGGGGTCCCCAGAGCCGAAAATTCGCCTCCCGCACCTTGGACCTGGATCTGATCCTCTACGGCGATCTGATCCTCGAGAAACCCGATTCGGATCGGTTGCAGCTGCCTCGGGAAGATATCCTGCGATACGCTTTCGTGTTGGAACCTTTGAACGAAATCACACCGGAACGACGGCATCCCGTGACCGGCAAAACCTATCGCGCCCATTGGCAAGCATTCGATCCCGGCAAAGTCAAACAGCGGCGCCTTCCCTTGTCGGTCATAGGCTACGCCCCCCGTCCACGGCCAGAATCTGACCGGTGACGTAATCGGCGTCGCAAACCAGGTAACGCACGGCCTTGGCGATGTCGTTCACATCGCCCATCCGGCCCAGGGGAATCGATGCCAACAGGGCTTCCTTTTCTGCTTGACTGACCTGGTCCTCGGGCCACAGGATCGCTCCCGGCGCCACCCCGTTGACCCGAATCTTCGGCGCCATCTCCCGGGACAGGGCCAAGGTCAAGGCCGCCAGACCCGCCTTGGTCACGCTGTAGATGGGATAGCCGGGGCGGGGGCGATAGGCGTAAATATCGATCAAATTGACGATGCAGCCACCGTGGCGTTGCAACTCGGGAAACGCCGCCTGAGACAAAAAGAACGGTGCCTTCAGATTGCTGTCGAGAAGCTCTTCCCAGTGCGCTTCGGTCGCCTCCCCCAAGGGCGTCGGATAGAATGCCGACGCGTTGTTGACCACCGCGTCGAGCCTTCCCCAAGCGGCGACCGCTTGCTGCATCATTTGCTCGATGGCATTCACCGAGCGCAGATCCGCCTCGACCAACCGTACCGAGCCGGGCCGCCGCGCCTCCAAGCGACTTTTCAGCGAGGCGGCCTCACCCTGCGAGCTGCGGTAATGCAGGACGATGTTAAACCCCGCCTGATGAAGCGTTTCGGCAATGGCTGCCCCGATGCGACGGGCACCCCCGGTGACCAAAACGACTTTAGCCGCCATATAGAACCTTTCCTCCAATCAAGATCAAGACCCCGGCAAACAGTTGCCTGAGCGTTTCTGCCGGCAGCCGATGGGCCAGCCGAGCGCCCAAGGGAGCGGTCAGCATACTGGCGGCGATAATACCGAAAAAAGCCGGAAGATACACATAGCCGGCGCTGCCCGAAGGCAGATCCGCTACCTCCCAACCCAATATTCCGTAAGCAATCGTTCCCGCGAGGGCGATGGGAAAGCCGCAAGCACTCGAGACCGCCACCGCCACCCGCATGGGATAAGCACATTTCACCAGAAAAGGCACCGTCAGGGTCCCGCCGCCGATACCCAGCATAGCCGACAAGGTGCCAATGGCGCCGCCCACTCCGGTCAGAAGCCAGGGTTGGGGTTGGGTGACAGCCGGGGCGGGTCGCCAACGCCAAAGCATTTGCATGGCGACCCCTAACAAATAAACGGCAAATACTGTTTTGAGCCAATCACCAGGCAGCTGGTCGGCCAACCAGGCGCCGAACAAGGAACCTATGACGATCCCCGGAAAAAGACGGGATGCCGCACGCCAATCCAGCGACCCCAAGCGGTGATGGGCGCCAATTGAAACGATGGCGGTCACCATAATCGTCGCCAAAGAAGTGGCCACGGCGGCAACGGGAATGTAGGGAGGCGGAAATCCCTGCCAGGCGAACAGATACAACAAAGCCGGCACCAATACCACCCCACCGCCCAGCCCGAACAAGCCGGCGGTCAAACCCGCCAGCCCGCCGGCCGCGGCATACAGCAGGTACGGGACTGTCTCCATCGAGACTTACCAATTGCCGATATCGGCGTCCTCTCCTTCACCGCCTTCGCTGTTGTCGGCGCCGAGGGAATAGAGATCGTAATCCATGCCGCCGCGGCGGGGTGGATTTTCATAATGGAAGGGAAAACCCCAGGCGTCCTTGGGCAGTTCTTTCTTGCGCAAATAGGGGCCGTTCCAGTTGGCAAGCCCTTCCGGCGCAGTCAGCAAAGCCTCCAAGCCTTCTTCCTGGGTGGGATAGCGGCCGTTGTCGAGGCGGAAAGTATCCAGCGCGGTCGCCAGCATCTCGATCTGGGATTTGGTGGTCTTGACCTGGCCCTGCCCCAAGGCATTCATCAAGCGGGGACCCACCAAAGCCGCCAACATCCCGAGAATGGCCAACACGATCAACAACTCGATAAGGGTAAATCCCGAATGTTTCCGCCGCAATTGTCCAATTCGTTTTCGCATTGCTCACTTCTCCTGTTTGCTCATTTTCAAATCCAAAAGACATTTCTCCGACCGCGAGGCACCGTCAGGTTTCACGGGCGAAAGGCCGGGAAAACAACAAACCCAGTTCATACAAAAGCCACACCGGTACCGCCAGCAGCGTCTGGGAAATCACGTCGGGCGGAGTCAGCAGCATGCCGATCACGAAGGCCGCCACGATCACGTAGGGACGCTTGGCGGCCAGGGCCTTGCGGGTGGTGATTCCGCTCCAAATCAGCAAAATCGTGGCGATGGGCACTTCGAACGCCACCCCGAAAGCGAAAAACAGGGTGAGAACGAAATCCAAGTAGCGGCTGATGTCGGTCATCACCGATACCCCCAGGGGAGCGGTGGCGGTCATGAATTGAAACACCAACGGCAGTACCACGAAGTAGGCAAACGCCGCGCCCGCGTAGAACAACACGGTGCTGGCCGCCAACAGAGGCAGCAGCAAGCGTTTTTCGTGGCGATACAGTCCCGGGGCGACAAAGACCCAGATCTGATACAGGCTGAACGGCATGGTCGCGAAGATCGCCGCCACCAGCGCCAACTTGAACGGGGTCAAGAAAGGCGAGGCCACGTCGATGGCGATCATGCTGCTTTGCTCGGGCAGGTACTTGAGCAAGGGACCTGCCAGATAGGTATAGAGTTGATCGGCGAACGGCGCCAAACCCAGAAACACCACGAGCACCACCGCGATGATCTTGAGCAAGCGGCTGCGCAACTCGATCAGATGAGCGATGAAAGGCTGCTCCTGGCCTTCCGGTTCCGCTTCGCGCTCAGGTGGAGTTGTCATCGACAACGCGGGGTCTTTTCTCGGTAGCAGCGTGGCTTGTCCGCTTATCTCCGGGGGCAGCGGCGGGAGACGATCTTTCGGAGGAATCACCCTCGCCGGTGCGCGGCTCCACTTCCACCGGCCGGCGCAATTCACGCTCCAGCGCTTTCAGCTGGCGGAAGGATTGGTCCCGCTCCAGGGACGACTTGACATCCTCCAGGGCCAGTTCGTGCTCGATCTCGGCTTTCACCGTGGCCGCCATCTGACGCGCCCGGCGCAGCCATAGAGCCGTCGTGCGCACCGCGCCGGGCAAACGCTGCGGCCCCAACACCAACAAGGAAATCAAACCGATCAAGGTCAATTCCCAAAAACCGACGTCAAACATTGCACGGCCTCATAGGTGTGGTGAACGCTCCGCCTCATCGTCGGTTTTTTCAAAGCGGTTTGCGTTCGGGCTTGTCCGCCTTTTCGTGGGTCGATTCGGGGTGAGCCTCGGAGCGCCATTCGGGCGCTTGATCCGCTTCCAGATGCTCGGGGTTCTCCGTTTTCCCGGCTTCGCTTTCCTCCTCGCCCATCGCATTCTTGAAACCCCGGATCGCGCCGCCCAGATCCGATCCGAGATGCCGCAACCTGCGGGTGCCGAACAACAACAGCACGATCGCCAACACGATCAACAACTGCCAAATACTGATTCCCATCTAAGTCTCCTCACGACTGATTGCGTGCGGCCTTTTCTTCCAGTCCCGACAAACCGAAACGCCGCTTGAGTTCGGCCAGCACATTTTCCGGCCCCAAACCCTGATGGGCCAGCAATACCAGGGTATGAAACCACAAATCGGCGGTCTCATAAATCAACTGCTCGCGATTTTCTCCCTTGGCCGCGATCACCGTCTCGGTGGCCTCCTCGCCGATCTTCTTCAAAATCCCGTCCATGCCCTTGGCATAAAGGGACGCCACGTAGGACGTTTCGGGATCGGCGTGCTTGCGTTTTTCCAAGACCTCGGCCAACTCCTCCAATATCCGCTCGTCAAGCGCCATAAATCTCCTCCGGATCTTTCTTGACCGGATCGACGATCCGCCAGCGACCGTCTTCCCAGCGGCGGTAAAAACAATGGTGACGACCGGTGTGACAAGCGACGCCGCCTTCCTGGACCACTTGGAGCAACACCGTGTCGCCGTCGCAATCGAGACGCATCTCACGGACCCACTGGCGATGGCCCGAGGATTCGCCCTTGCGCCACAAGCGTCTCCGCGAACGCGACCAATAAACGGCCACGCCCTCTTCGGCGGTCAGACGCAAGGCCTCGCGATTCATCCACGCCAACATCAATACCCGCCCCGTTTCCTGTTCCTGCGCAATGGCCGGCACCAACCCCTCGGGATTCCAGGCCACCTGATCCAGCCATTCTACTTGATCGGTTCGGGAATCGCTCATTGGCGCACCTCGATTCCTCGCTCGGTCAGATAAGCTTTGGCCTGGTGAATGGAATACTCGCCGAAGTGGAAAATGCTGGCCGCCAACACGGCATCCGCGCGGCCTTCCACAATCCCCTCGGCCAGATGTTCCAGATTTCCCACGCCACCGGAGGCGATGACGGGAATTCCGACCCGCTCGCTTACCGCCCGGGTCAAGGCCAGGTCGAAGCCTTCCTTGGTGCCGTCGCGGTCCATGCTGGTGAGCAGGATCTCCCCCGCCCCCAGCGCTTCCATTTTGGCGGCCCAATCCACCGCATCGAGGCCGGTGGGTTTGCGGCCGCCGTGGGTGAATATTTCCCAGTGATCGCCGACCCGCTTGGCGTCGATGGCCACCACGATGCATTGGGAACCGAAACGCTCGGCCGCCTGCTGGACGAATTCCGGATGGAACACCGCGGCGGTATTGATGGCAACCTTATCGGCGCCGGCATTGAGCATCCGGCGAATGTCGTCCAAGGTCCGGATGCCTCCGCCCACCGTCAGGGGAATGAACACGCAGCCGGCCACCTGCTCCACCACGTGCACCATGGTATCGCGGCCTTCATGGCTGGCGGTGATATCGAGGAAAGTCAGTTCATCCGCCCCTTCCTCATCGTAGCGCCGGGCAATTTCCACCGGATCGCCCGCATCGCGGATGTCCACGAATTGAACCCCCTTGACCACCCGTCCGCGATCCACATCGAGGCATGGAATGATGCGTTTGGCCAATCCCATCAATACTGCTCCGCCAATTTCAAGCCCGCCGCGAAATCCAGGGTCCCTTCATAAATGGCGCGGCCGGTAATGGCGCCGATGACCCCGTTCTCGGCGATCTTTCCCACGCTGCGGACATCGTCCAAGCTGCGAATCCCGCCGGAAGCGATCACCGGAATCTGAATCGCCTCGGCCAGACGCGCGGTCGCCTCGACGTTGACGCCCTGCAACATGCCGTCCCGACTGATATCGGTGTAGATGATCGCCTCCACCCCTTCGTCCTCGAAACGCCGGGCCAGGTCGATCACATCGTGGCGCGAGAGTTTCGACCAACCGTCGATGGCCACTCGCCCCTCCTTGGCATCCAGGCCGACGATGATGTGGCCGGGAAATTCCATCGCCATGTCTTCCACGAAATGGGGCGCGGTCACCGCGCGCGTCCCGAGAATGGCATATTGCACCCCCGCGTCCAGATAGGCTTGGATGGTATCCCCGTCGCGGATTCCGCCCCCCACCTGCACGGCCACTTCCGGAAAGGCTTCGGTGATGGCTCGGATCACGTCGGCGTTTCGAGGCTTGCCGGCGAAGGCGCCGTCCAGATCCACCAAGTGCAAGCGCTTCGCGCCCATTTCCACCCAGCGTCGCGCCACCGCCACCGGATCATCCGAAAACACCGTATCGTCCTCCATTCGTCCCTGACGAAGACGCACACATTTACCGGCTTTCAAGTCAATCGCGGGAATCAACAACATGATTTCAATCTCTCAAGGTGACCAATGCAAAAAGTTAGACAATAGACGCAGCCCTTGGATCTGGCTTTTTTCCGGATGAAACTGCACCGCGAATAGGTTATCGCGGGCCAGCGCGCAGGCGAACGGATCGGGATAATCGCAAGTTCCGGAGATATCTTCGTTTCGCTCGGGCCGGGCATAATAGCTATGGACAAAATAAAACCAACTTTCCGTAGGAATACCCTTCCACAGCGGATGGGGTTGAACCTGGCGCACCCGGTTCCACCCCATATGGGGAATTTTCAAAGGCACGCCTTGAACTTCGCGTCCCGGTGAGAAACGCACGACCTTGCCCGGAAAAATCCCCAAGCAGGGCACATCGCCCCCCTCTTCGCTCGCCTCCAAAAGCGCTTGCAGTCCCAGACAGATACCCAGCAGGGGACGGGTGCGCGCCACGTGCTGCAGCACATCGACCAGATGCAAGCGGCTCAGGGCGGCCATGCAGTCGGCGATCGCCCCCACCCCCGGAAACACCACCCGGTCGGCGGACAGAATCCGCCCCGAATTGGCGGTCACATGAATGTGGGCCTCGGGCGCCACATGGTGGAGCGCCTTGGCGATGGAGTGCAGATTTCCCATTCCATAATCGATGACGGCAACGCGAATCATACCAGCGTCCCCTTGGTGGAAGGAACGATCCCACCGCGGCGTTCGTCCACCGCCAACGCAGCTCTCAAGCTGCGACCGAAAGCCTTGAACACGGTCTCGGCGATGTGATGGGCGTTGCGGCCGCGCAAATTGTCGATATGCAAAGTCACTTGGGCGTGATTGACGAAACCTTGAAAGAATTCTCGGATCAAGTCCACGTCGAAACCGCCGATCATCGCGCGCTGGAAGTCCACCTCATACACCAGTCCGGGGCGGCCGGAAAAATCCACCACCACCCGCGACAATGCCTCGTCCAAAGGCACATAGGCGTGGCCGTAGCGATAGATGCCCTGCTTGTCGCCCACCGCCTTGGAAAAGGCCTGGCCCAGGGTGATCCCGATGTCTTCCACCGTATGGTGGGCGTCGATGTGAAGATCCCCCTCGGCGGTGATTTCCAGGTCCATGACGCCATGCCGGGCCACTTGATCCAGCATGTGTTCGAGAAAAGGCACGCCGGTCTCGAAGACGGCGCGCCCGGTTCCATCCAGGTCCAGGCGGACGGCCACCCGGGTTTCGAGCGTGCTGCGCTCCACCGCAGCTTGACGGGAATGGGTCATGTTGGTCTCTTCTTAAACGCTACAAGTCGGCTTTGCTTGAAAAGCTTCTATCATAAACGGAAGGCCGGCTGGGCAAAAGCGTATCCCCGGATCAACTGGCGGCGCGCATCGCCCGTTTACGCTCGTGCTCCTTGAGGAGTTTTTTGCGCAAACGGATCGCTTCCGGCGTCACTTCCACCAATTCGTCCTCGTCGATGAATTCCAACGCCTGTTCCAAGCTGAATTGGACCGGCGGCGTCAAGAGCAGGTTCTCGTCGCTGCCGGCGGCGCGGACATTGGTCAACTGCTTGGCCTTGGTGGGGTTGACCACCAGATCGTTGCCGCGTGAATGGATACCGACGATCATGCCTTCGTACACCTCGTCCCCGTGCCCGAGAAACAGCCGCCCGCGTTCCTGCAGGTTGAACAAGGCGAAGGTCAAGGCCTTGCCGTCCGTATTGGAAATCAAAACCCCCTGGTTGCGGCAGCCGATGTCGCGAGATTTGATCGGGCCGTAGTGATCGAACACATGATAAAACAAGCCGGTCCCGGAGGTGGCCGACAAAAATTCGGTCTGAAAACCGATCAACCCCCGCGAGGGAATCAGATATTCCAGCCGGACCCGACCGCGTCCGTCCACGTTCATATCCTTCAGCTCTCCCTTGCGCGCGCCCAGGTTTTCCATCACCGCGCCTTGATGCGTCTCGTCCACTTCCAGGGTAACCTGTTCATAGGGTTCGCACATTTGACCGTCGATCTCCCGGAGAATCACTTCGGGGCGCGAAACCGCCAATTCATAGCCTTCCCGGCGCATGGTTTCGAGCAGGATGGACAAATGCAGTACGCCGCGTCCGGAAACGCGGAACTTGTCCGGATCGTCCCCTTCTTCCACCCTTAATGCCACGTTATGCTGCAACTCCCGGGTAAAACGCTCGCGCAGATGACGGGAAGTGAGGAATTTCCCCTCCCGACCGGCGAAGGGCGAGGTGTTGACCTGGAAGGTCATGCTCACGGTCGGCTCGTCCACGGTCAAGGCGGGCAAGGCCTCCGGCTGGGCCGGATCGCACACCGTATCGGAAATATGCAGGGGATCGAGGCCGCAAAAGGCCACGATGTCGCCCGCCTGGGCCGACTCGGTTTCGATCCGCTTGAGCCCTTGGAAACCGAACACTTGGGCGATCTTGCCGCCACGCGTTTGGCCGTCGCGGTCCACCGCGGTCACCGTCTGATTGCGCTTGAGACTGCCGCGTTGAATCCGGCCGATGCCGATCACCCCCACGTAGGCGTTGTAATCCAGACTGCTGACCTGGAGCTGCAAGGGGCCGTCCGGAGAGACCGGCGGCGGCGAAACGTGGTCGACGATGGTCTCGAACAAGGGGGTCATGTCGCCGCTGTCGATTTCCGCATCCATATTCGCATAGCCCTGCAGGGCGGAAGCGTAGACCACCGGGAAATCCAGCTGTTCGTCGGTGGCGCCGAGCCGGTCGAAGAGGTCGAAGGTTTGGTCCAGCACCCAATCGGGACGCGCGCCGGGGCGATCGATCTTGTTGATCACCACGATCGGCCGGAGACCGCGCGCCAAGGCCTTCTGCGTCACGAAACGGGTCTGGGGCATGGGGCCTTCCACCGCGTCCACCAGCAGCAGGACCGAATCGACCATGGACAGGACGCGCTCCACCTCGCCGCCGAAATCGGCGTGTCCCGGAGTATCCACGATATTAATCCGGAAATCGCGCCATTGAATGGCGGTATTCTTGGATAGAATGGTGATTCCCCGCTCGCGCTCCAGATCGCCCGAATCCATCACCCGATCGTTGACTTGCTCGTGGGAGGCGAATGCCCCGGACTGCTGCAAGAGCTTGTCCACCAAAGTGGTCTTGCCGTGGTCCACGTGGGCGATGATAGCGATGTTACGGATATTTTGAGTCACGTAGTTGAAAACTCCTGCATGAGAGGTTCGAAAAATTAATTCTGTTCCCAGGGTAAATCATGGAAACGCCAGCCGCCCCGGGTACCGCGGTGTTTTTTTTCGTCCAGCGGCCCTTCGAAGCCTTCGTCGATGTTGATCAAAGTCCGATAGCCGGCCTCCGCCATCGTCTTGGCCGCTTCCATGGAGCGCTGGCCGCTGCGGCACAGAAATAAGACCGGGATTTTCGGATCGGGCACGGCTTCCTTGACCGCCCCCACGAAATCGGGATGGGGCTGCATGGGAATGCCGTCCTTCCAAGGAATCAGCTTGCAGCCGGGAGGATGCCCGACGAACAGGTGTTCGTAAGTGGTGCGCACGTCGATCAATACCGATTCCGGATGTTCCTGCATGAATTTCCAAGCGGCGGGGGGCTTCAGATTCATGATTTGAGGTTCTGCTTCGCGGCTTTTATCGGACATGATTGTATTCTCCTTCAGGTCGTTGGCCCACCAGGCAGGCCTCGTTACGGAAACCCCGGCGGATATCGCCGCAGCCGGCTTCCTCTCGATAGACTCGGACGATTAGACCGGGAAACAAGCGCAACAATTCGTTCTCGTCCAACAAATACGCCGGATTACGGGGCCCTTCCGGGGCCACCTTGGCACGGACGAAGGTTTGATAAAAAAGCACCCCGCCCGGCTTTAGCGCCGCCTCGATGACGGGAACCAAGGCCCGAATCAAAAAGCGGCCGACCACGATCACATCGAAAGCCATTTTCGGCCACGCAATCGCTTCCGCGTCCACCACTTGGGCATCGATCGGCAAGCCCACGGCCCGGCGGCGCAATCGTCCGATCGCCTCCACGGAAAGATCCCACGCCTGGACGGCGAAGCCCCGCCGTGCCAGGAACAAGGCGTTGCTTCCCAGCCCGCAGGCCACATCCAAGGCGGTCCCGGAATCCGGCAACAAATGGTCATTCTCCGCCAATACCCGGGAAGGCTCCGGAGACTCGTTTCGATCGCGGTAAATTCGATCCCATTTGGATTGAAGGGATGGGCTATCGGCCGAAGTCATGGGAACAAGACGAATGCTCGTGCAAAGCTAAGGCGATTATTCAGCGCTTGTCCTTGAATTTGATCCCCAACGCGTGAAGCTTGCGATACAAATGGGTCCGCTCCATCCCGATCGCCTGGGACAGGCGAGCCACGTTGCCGCTGTGCTTTTCCAAATGGTATTCCAAATAAGATTTTTCGAATCGTTCGCGCGCTTCCTTGAGGGGTAAATCGTAGAACTCGGGCGCCTCCACCGATTCCTTGGTGACGATTTCGCCCAAGGCGGTCTTGACCTCTTCCAGTTCCACCTCCTCGCCGCTCCCGAGAATCAACAAGCGGTGGACCAGATTTTTGAGTTCGCGGATGTTACCCGGCCAGGCATAATTGCGCAAGAAATTCTGCACTGCCACCGGAAAACGCCGGAAATCCAATTTTTCCCGCGTCACGAAGCGATCCACGTAGTAGTTCAAAAGCTCCGGCACATCCTCGTTATGTTGACGCAGGGGAGGCACGCCCAAGGTGACTTCGTTCAACAGGTAAAAAAGATCCTTGCGGAACCTCCCCGCCTTGACTTCTTCCTCCAGGTTACGTCGGGTCGAAGTCAATACCCGCATATCCACCTTGACCTGTTCGCTCCCCCCCACGCGCAGGAACGCCTTGGATTCCAGGGCGCTGACCAGACGCAGTTGGGTTTCGGCGTCCATATCGCCCACTTCGTCCAGGAACAAGGCGCCGCCGTGCGCCTGCTCCAGCAAACCGTGATGAATTTTGCCTTGCTCTTCTTTACCGAAAAACTCCACCGCCGAATATTCCGGCGCGATGGTTCCCACCCCGACGGGAATAAACGGACCCTCGCGGCGCAAGCTGTGTTTATGCAGATAACGGGCGAAGGTTTCCTTGCCGCCCCCCGGCTCGCCCACGAACAATACCCGGGTATCGTACTGGGCCAAACGCTTGACTTGGTCGCGCAAACGCGCCATTGCCGGGCTTTTTCCGATCGGTTCGATGCTGGCCTCGCCGTCAACGCGCTGGGGAATCCGTTGGTATCGCCGACTCTCCAAAGCACGCTCCACGGTGGACAAAAGCTTGGCCATGGAGAGGGGTTTTTCCAAATAGTCGAACGCCCCCAGCCGGGTCGCTTCCACCGCCGTCTCGACCGTCCCGTGGCCAGACATCATGATCACCGGGCAAGGGGCGACCCCGTCCACCACCCACTCGTTGAGCAGACTGACGCCGTCCACATCCGGCATCCAAATATCCAGCAGCACCAGATCGGGGCGCTCTACTTGCCAATGACGCCGGGCCTGCGCCCCGTTTTCGGCGGTCACGACTTGAAACCCCTCGTCCTCCAGGATTTCCTGGAGCAGGTGGCAGATATCCGGCTCGTCATCGACGACTAAAATCGTTGCCTGGGTCATGGTGCATCTCCCTGTACACCACTCTGAGGGCGTACTACAGTGGGTGCAAATTTTCCATCCTGATAATTTGTCATGGGGTACTCGCCGCAAATTCTCTTCTACTCATTGTGCCACAGCTCGCTGACTTCTCCTTGCGCCTGGGTCAAGGCGCTGAACGCGGCCGGCAATCGGATCACGAATCGGGCACCGCCGGTAAATTGCCGATCCAAATAAATCGCTCCGCCGTGTTCCTCGATGATTTTCCTGACGATCGCCAACCCCAATCCGGTGCCTTTGGATTTCGTGGTCACATAGGGGTCGAAAACCTGATCCATCCGTTCCGGTTCCACCCCCGGACCATCGTCTTCCAATACCAATTCGACGCCCGCAAATCCGCGCTCATCCACCCGCTGGGCGACGATATGCATATGGACGGGGGGCGTGCCGGCCTCCAACGCATTCTTAATCAGATTGTGCAACACCTGGCGCAGCCGCGAGGGGTCCACATTCACCTCAGGCAGATCCGGCGCCAACGCCACCTGAAATTCTAACCCCGAAGACGACGGGTACAACGCCAGCACCTCGTCTACCAGTATACTCAGATCCAAGGCTTGTGGCTGCATCTTCGGCAGGCGGGCATATTCGGAAAAAGCGTTGACCATCGCTTTCAACGCCTCCACTTGTTGGACGATGGTGGCGGTGGATCGTTCCAGTACGGCCTGACCGTCCCGCTCCAACTGCGGTTTCAATTTATGCGACAAGCGTTCGGCGGACAATTGAATGGGCGTCAGAGGGTTTTTGATTTCATGGGCCAGGCGCCGCGCCATTTCGCTCCAGGCGGCGTGCTTCTGAGCTTGCACCAGCGCGGTGATATCGTCGAACACCAGCACCGCGCCGTGATGACGTCCGTCGGCGCCGAGCAGGGAACTGCCGCGGCACAATAGGACTTTCTGTCCCTGGGCGCCGGTCAGCGTCACTTCTTCCTGCCAGACGCCTTCCTCGCGCGCCAGACGCGCCCAAATCAACTGCACCAAATCCACCAGGTCCGGATTGATTTCACCCAGAGATCGCAAAGGTTTGTCCTGGATTTGCTCGAGGTCGATCTCCAGGATCGTTTCCGCCGCTTGATTGACGGTCTTGAGACGAAACTGCTCGCTGAGAGTGAGCACCCCGGAGGAAAGATGCCCCAACACCGTCTCCAGATAGGCACGCTGATCTTCCACCTGACGCCGGGAGCGTTCGGCTTCGTCTCGGGCACGAGCCAAGCGGGAGGTCATGGCATTGAAGGAACTGACCAAAAACCCCATGTCGTCCTTTTGCAGAATCGGCAAGCGTTGATCCAGATCCCCCTGGGCCACCGCCCGAGTTCCTTGGACCAACATTTTCACCGGGGCCACGATCCGCCGAATGCTGAGGAAGGCCGCCCAAATCGCGGTCAACATGCTGACCAAAAGAATCAGGGCGAGGGTCAGGGAAAAACTGAATTTCAGCGAACGGCGCAAATAAACCATCTCCCGGTAATGGGCGTAGGCCGACTCCACCGTCTGGGCCAGTTGATTCAAACGCCGCGGGAGATGATAAATCGCCTGCAAAATATACGGGCGCTGGTCTCTTTGCAGCGGCGCCAAGGCGCGCACTTGGAAGACCGGCTCTTTTTCGTCCACCACCAACGGACCGGTGGCCGGATCCAAGCCCACATAACCGGCATCCTCGGCCCAGGTCAACAAAGTGGGATCGGGTAAATTGGGCAGAATCAACTCGATCCCCGCGCTGCTGGTCGCCACGATCCGCCCTTGGCGGCTCAACAGAGTGAGTTCCACCGCATCGCTGCGTTCGCGCAAATGGTCCAGCTCGATGGGCAAAATCCCCTCGGGCACATCTCCGAGTTCCTCGGTCAAATGACGCGTCCGCTGCAACAGGGTCCGCATCCGCTGGTCGAGTGCGGCCTTGCTCAATTCCAGCGAACTTTCCATGGCCCGATCGATCTGGACGTCGAACCAGCTATCGATGCTCCGATGGAGAAATTGAAAAGAATAATAAAATACGATTGACGCCGGCGTCAGGGCCAGAAACACGAACAACAAAACCATCCGCAAAGCCAAGCGGGAACCGGCCGCGCGTTTGCGAAATTGGCGCACCAACCACCAGATATTGGCGCCCACCAGCCCCAGCAGCAACATCCCCCCCAAGACGTTGAGAACGAGCAGCCAGGAATACCAGCGGCTGAGCTCGGACGCCGCCTGGGTCGCCGAGCTCATCAAGTGCAAAGGCACCAGGATGACCCCGAACAGGATCATCACCAAGAAACTGAGAGGGAACTTTAATCGTTCAGTTGCCATCGGTATTTCGGCGAATGCAAACGCCATTGGGGCGAGAAATAGGCCGGCACGCGCAGTGCCCAGGGCAAGCGTTCAATATTGAGTTCGACCGCCACCTCGGCATAATGCTCGGAGCCGGTCAAGCGCCATTCCTCGGCCACCGGCAAGGCGATATCCTGCAGGTCGCCCAAGGCCCTGAGGGCGGCGGACAACTCGGCGAAACTGCGTTGGAAACGATTGGTCTCGTCGATCACACGGTAAACCTTGGCCAAGGGATAATACTGGATACGGAAATTCAGCGTCCGCTGCCACCGGGTCGTATCCCATAACCAATCGTGCGGCTGGCGGATTCGGGTGGTCACCGTAAGCACCACGGGTAAACCGTGATTCAAGGCATCGATCACCGGCGGACTGAAACGATAGTCGATCTCGGCGGTCAAGGTATAAGCATCGCTCTGGCGCAACAGTCTGGCCTCGCGGACCCGGAAACCGTAGTCGGCCGCAAGCGCGGTCGCCCATAGGGCGGCTGCGGCGGCAACCGTCAAGACGACGCGCATTTTTCCAGGCAGGCGTAAAAGAAGCCATCCATGTCCGGTTCGCCTCCGGTCAGAATCTGGCGGCCGCCTCTCCGATCCTCACCCCAGGCGCCCTCGATGGGAGCACAGCGCGCCTCGGGATGGGCTTGCAAAAAATCCCGGATTTGCGCTTCGTTTTCCTCGGGCAGCACCGAGCAAGTAGCGTATACCAACCGGCCCCCTTCGGCCAACAGCGGCCAAACTTGGCGCAAAATTTCCTGCTGCCCTTCCACCAAAGCGGCAATATCCTCTTCCCGGCGCAGCACCTTGATATCCGGATGCCGACGAATGACGCCGGTGGCCGAACAAGGGACATCCGCCAAGATACGATCGAAAGGCTTGCCGTCCCACCAATCGGCCGGGGAGCGGGCGTCGCCGCAGATAAGCGCAACCCCTGCTTCCTTCCTTGCCGCCCGGGCCAAATTCTCCCGGATACGCGCCAAACGCGTCTCCGAGATGTCCACCGCCACGATTTCGGAAAATCCGGAGCAGGACTCTAATAGATGCAATGTCTTGCCGCCGGGAGCGGCGCAGAGATCCAACACCCGCTGCCCCGGCCGTAGGTCCATCAGAGAGGCGGCCAACTGGGCCGCGGCATCCTGCACCGAAACCAGTCCCTCGGCGAACCCCGGCAACGCTTCCACCGGCACCGCCCGCGCCAATATCAGCGCCGAATCCACCCCCGCCACGGGCAAGGCCGTCATGCCTTCGTCCAGCAAACGATTGCGGTAGCGCTCTCGATCGATTCTCGCCAAATCGACTCTCAAGGTCATCGGCGGCTGACGGTTGTTGGCGGTCAAGATGGCCGCGGCTTGCCGGGGCCAATCACGCTCGAGCCGGCGGCGCAGCCAGGCGGGGTGGCTGACGGCGGCCTCGAAATCGGCATCGGCGGCCGTTTCCAAGGCTTCCCGACGGCGCTGAAAGTTGCGCAAAAGCGCGTTCAAAAGAGGTCGCGCCCAAGTCTTGCTTCCCGCCGCCGCCACCGTTTCGGCCACGGCGGCGTGGGGTTTGACCGCCATGAACGCCAACTGATGGAGTCCAATCAGGGCCAGGGCATGAATTTGGGCGTTCTTGATGGGCCGGTGCGCCAACTGCTGTAAAATGAACTCGAGCCGGTGAAACCAACGCAAGGTACCGAAACACAAGGCTTTCAGAAGGGCGTGTTGGTTTGGGGGAAGCTTGGCCAATGCCGACGGCAACGCATCGGCGAGAGATTGGCCGGCCAACACTTGGCGCACGACGTCGGCGGCGGAAGAACGGACATTGCTCACGACGCGAAAAGCTCTGCAGGAGAAGCGTTCAGATCAGGCACAGGCCCTCGCAGGGATGGGCATTGAGAAAAGCTTCCGCCGACATCGGCCTCCCCCCGGGCAATTGCACCTCCAATAGGCGCAAGCAGCCCTCGCCGGTAGCCACCTCCAAGGTTTTCTTGGCGCTGACGACGGTGCCAGGCGCTTCCGAGACCGATCGATCCACGGCTTCGGCCCGCCAAATCCGCAGCGTCTTATCTCCCAGGTGGGTAAAAGCCACCGGCCACGGATTGAAGGCGCGCACGACGAGAGCCAATTGCCGCGCGGATTGGGACCAGTCGAGGCGGGCTTCCTCTTTGCGGATTTTGTCGGCATAGGTGGACCGGGCATCGTCCTGGGGTTCGGCCACGAGCGTACCGGCCGCAACGGCGGGCAAGATGTTTTGCAGGGCTTCCGCGCCCAAGCGGGCCAAGCGGTCGTGAAGCTCACCCCCGGTTTCCTCGGGCAAAATGGGAATGGCCTTGCGAAGCAGCATGGGACCGGCGTCCAAACGTTCCACCACCTGCATGAGGGTGACCCCGGTTTCCCGGTCGCCCGCCAGAATCGCGCGCTGAATCGGTGCCGCTCCCCGCCAGAGGGGAAGGAGGGAAGCGTGGATGTTGATCGCCCCGTGGGTGGGAATTTGCAAAAACTCCCGCGGCAACATCAAACCGTAGGCGACGACCACCAGCAGATCCGGCCGGAGGCGGGAGAAGTCCTCGACCGCCTGACCGCTGCGCAGCGTTTCGGGTTGGTAGACGGGAATGGCGTGGTTCAAGGCCGTTTGCTTGATTGGACTGGCCCGAAGCCGACGGCTGCGCCCTGCCGGCCGATCCGGTTGCGTGTACACGGCGACCACCTGATGATCGGAAGCCAAGACCGCTTCCAGGCTGGGCACCGCAAATTGCGGCGTTCCTGCAAATACGATCCGCATCAACTTCAAACGGTCGCCGCCGCGGGCGCCCTGTCCCTGGCGTGACGCTGGGCCTTGAGTTTTTTCTTGCGAATTCTCTGGCGCTTGAGAGGGGAGAGATAATCCACAAACAGCTTGCCTTCCAGGTGATCGATCTCATGTTGGATGCATACCGCCAACAGCCCTTCGGCCTCCCTCTCGAAAGGCTCGCCCTCGCGATCCATGGCGCGCACCTTGATCCGATCGGCCCGACGCACCTTTTCAAAGATTCCCGGTACCGACAGGCAACCTTCTTCGCTTTCTTCCTCCCCGCTCCGGGCGAGAATCTCGGGATTGATCAGGCACAATGGCTGATCCTTGGATTCGGACACGTCAATGACGATCACCCGTTTTTGGACATTGACCTGGGTCGCGGCGAGGCCGACACCGGGCGCCTCGTACATGGTCTCGAACATGTCATCGACCAGTTGTCGGATAGAATGATCCACCGCCTCCACAGGCTTGGCCTTTTTACGTAACCGAGGGTCCGGAAACTCCAAAATTTCCAATAAGGCCATGAGCGACTCCTACTGCAGATCGTTGCGTTGCTAGCATTTTAGCCGAATTGATCTAAACTTTTAAACGAAAGGAGCGGGACGGGGCCTTCGGCTTCCCTCCGACCTTGTCCCATAAACCATATAGAAATGACCGATCCCCTTGGCAAAAGTTGCAACCGCTGGAGGAACCGTCGCCATGCACGCTTTCCGCGTTTTCGTCATCGCCCTGGCGCTAGGCAGCGCCGTCATCGCTCACGCCAAGGAAATTCCCTTGGCACAGGGCCATCCCCAGCGTTATACCGTGGTCAAAGGCGACACCCTCTGGGACATCGCCGCCCGATTCTTGAAAAACCCCTGGCAATGGCCGAAGATTTGGAAAGCCAATCCCCAAATCGAAAATCCCCATTGGATTTATCCGGGGGACGTGCTGACATTGAAATACATCGATGGCCAACCCCGGCTCGTCCTACAGCGCCACGAAAAAACGGAGAAACTTCAGCCCCAAATCCGGGAAACGTCCCTGGATGAGGCGATTCCCACCATCCCTTATGAAGCTGTCCGCCAGTTCCTGACCACCCCTCGGGTGGTCACCGAGGAAGAAATCGAAGAGGCGCCCTATATCGTTAGCTTGCGCAACAATCGCCTAATCGGCGGCAACGGCGACACCATTTATGTTCGAGGGCTCGAAAAACATTCCAAGGAGATCCGGGGCTATACCATCTTCCGGCAAGACGAACCCTTGAGAGATCCGGAAACCAAGGAAATTTTGGGGTACAACGCCTTGTACGTCGCCGACGCCCACTTGGAACGCAGCGGCGATCCCGCCTCCCTCTCGGTCAGCCGCAGCGTGCGCGAAGTGCTGGTGGGAGACCGTCTCCTCCCCATCGCCCGGGAAGCGTTGGCGATGGATTACTACCCCCACCCGCCGGCCGAGGAAATCGAGGGGCATATCATCGAAGTGATGGACGGTGTCTCGCAACTCGGCCAGTACCATCTGGTGGTAATCGATCGAGGGCGCCAAGACGGGCTGGAAAAAGGGCACGTTCTGGACATCTGGCAGCACGGCGTCAAGGTGCTGGATTCGGTGGGCAAACGGGCATCGGAATGGGTCACCCTGCCGGATGAAAAATCCGGGCTGGTATTGATCTTCCGTCCGTTCGAGCGGGTCAGTTACGGGATTATCATGAAAGCGACCTACCCCATCCATCTGGGCGATTTGGTTAAAAAGCCCTTGCTTTGACCTTTTCCCCCGATCTGCGCCACCTCATCGCCCTGGCGCAAATTCCCGGCGTCGGGGCGCAAGCGTTCAAGACCCTGCTGGAGGCGTTTCCCGACCCGGAAATATTGTTCGAGCAACCGCTCCCCGCTTCCTACCGACGGGGACTAAGCGAGCGAACACGGCAAGCGCTGCGCCAACCCGACTGGGATTTGGTCGATCGTACATTGACTTGGGCGGCCGAACCCGACCGCCACCTCCTGGCGGTGACCGACCCCGGCTATCCCCCGCAACTCAAGGAAATCTCCTCCCCGCCCCCGCTCCTATACGTCCACGGCCAATTGGAATGTTTGCGCCGCCCCCAATTGGCCGTGGTGGGCAGCCGCAACCCCTCCCGCAACGGCCGCCAAATCGCATTCGAGATCGCTCAAGCCCTGGCGGAATTGAACTTGGTCATCACCAGCGGCTTGGCGCTCGGCATCGACGGCGCCGCCCATCAGGGAGCGCTGGCCGGAGGCGAATCCACCGCCGCCGTGATGGGCACCGGCCCGGACCGGATTTACCCCGCCCGTCACAAAAACCTGGCCGCAGAGATTGTCACCCACGGCGCAATCGTGTCAGAATTCCCCCCGGGCACGCCGGTGCGCGCACAACATTTTCCGCGCCGCAACCGAATCATCGCCGGCTTGTCCTTGGGTACTCTGGTGGTTGAAGCAACGCGCCGAAGCGGTTCATTGATCACGGCACGCTTCGCACTTGAACAGGGACGGGAGGTGATGGCGATTCCTGGAGACATCCATAATCCTCAGGCGAAAGGATGTAACGCCTTGATTCGCGAAGGCGCCCAACTGGTGGAAACCGTCGATGATATTCTGGAGGCACTGAATCTGCTCACACCTCCTGTAAACGAACCGGATACCCCGACACCTTCTTCCACTTCCCCTAATCCGAGCAATGAACTCAGCGGCGATTATCGAGACTTATTAAATAAAATCGATTACGCTCCCACGCCCGTGGATCAGCTGGTGGAAACCACCGGAATGCCACCCGCGGAGGTGGCTTCCATGCTGCTGGTATTGGAGCTGGAAGGTTACATTACCGCCGCCCCCGGCGGCTGTTATCAACGGATTCGTTAATCGAGTCCAAGGCCCGGAAAAAGCGCCATGAAAGAGAATGTATTTGACGTATTGATGTATTTGTTCGAAAACTACATGGATGAAGATCCGGAAATGATGCCCGATCCGGACTCGATCCGCACCGAATTGGTGGCGGCCGGATTTCCCCAACGAGATATCGACAAGGCGTTTCAATGGTTGGAATCCCTGACCCAGGGCCAAACCATTCAAACCACCATGCCCACGTTCCGCGTCTATGCGCCGGAAGAAACGAGCAAGCTGGATAAGGAATGTCGCGGACTTCTATTGTTTTTGGAACAAAGCGGCATTCTCAATCCTTCCAATAGGGAACTGGTCATCGATCGCGCCATGGCGCTGAGCCGCGACGATTTAACCCTGGAAAACCTGAAATGGATCGTACTCATGGTGCTATTCAGTCAGCCCGACCAGGAAGTGGCCTTCTCGCGCATGGAGGATCTGGTCTACGACAACACCCCGATCGCGCTGCACTGAGCAATTGCCCGGAGCGCGGGAGGCGCTCCCCAACTCACCAACCCGATAGAATACGCAATATTCATGGCTCAAAATCTCGTTATCGTCGAATCGCCGGCCAAGGCCAAAACCATCACCAAGTATCTGGGACCCGGCTTCAAGGTGCTGGCATCCTACGGTCACGTGCGCGATCTCGTTCCCAAGGAAGGCGCGGTCGATCCCGAGCACGATTTCGCCATGAAGTACGAGCCCATCGATAAAAACAAAAAACACATTCAAGCCATCAAGCAGGCGGCCAAAGGGGCTTCGGCCTTGTATCTCGCCACCGACCCCGACCGGGAAGGCGAGGCGATCTCTTGGCACATTCTGGAGATCCTCAAAAACAGCCGTTGCCTGAAAGGCAAGTCCGTTCACCGAATCGTGTTCCACGAAATCACCCGGCGGGCGATTCAAGAGGCGCTCAACCACCCCGGGGAACTGTCCACCGATCTGATCAACGCCCAGCAGGCCCGCCGCGCCCTCGACTATCTGGTGGGTTTCAATCTCTCGCCGCTATTGTGGAAAAAGATTCGACGGGGCCTGTCGGCCGGCCGGGTGCAAAGTCCGGCCCTGCGCATGATCGTCGAACGCGAGCTCGAAATCGAGCAGTTCGAGCCGCAGGAATACTGGACCATCGACGCCGCCTGTCGGGCGGAGCAGCAGCCTTTCAGCGCCAAGCTGACCCGGTACCAAGGCGAGAAAATCAAGCAGTTCAGCATCACCGATGCCGAGCGAGCCAACGCGGTCCGGCAAACTTTGCTGGATTTGGCTCAAGGCCACCTGACCGTGGCCAAGGTGGAGAAGAAGCAGCGCAAACGCAATCCGGCGCCCCCCTTCATCACCTCCACCCTGCAACAGGAAGCGGCGCGCAAACTGGGCTTTTCCACCCGCCGCACCATGACGGTGGCGCAGCAGCTCTACGAGGGCATCGATATCGGCGGCGAAACGGTGGGTTTGATTACCTACATGCGCACCGACTCCACCCAATTGGCGCAAGAGGCGGTGGCCGAAATCCGCGATCTGATCGCATCGAGCTACGGGCAAGACCATCTGCCGTCCAAGCCCCGCATTTTCAAAGCCAAGTCCAAAAACGCCCAGGAGGCGCACGAAGCGATCCGTCCCACCTCGAGCGCCCGCCTGCCCGATCAGCTCAAGCCGCATTTGACCTCGGATCAATTCAGGCTGTACGAGCTGATTTGGAAACGCACGCTGGCGTGTCAGATGATCCACGCCACCCTCAATACCGTCGCTGTGGATCTGACTTGCGGCACCCCCGACAATCTGTTCCGCGCCACCGGCTCCACTATCGCCCATCCGGGTTTCTTGGTGTTGTACGAAGAAGGCAAGGACGATGCCGGCCGGGAAAACGGGGACAAATTGCTCCCTCCCTTGAAAGAAGGCCAGCAAGTGGCATTGGAGGATATCCTTGCCGGTCAGCACTTCACCGAGCCGCCGCCCCGCTACACCGAAGCCAGCCTGGTCAAGGCCCTGGAAGAATACGGCATCGGTCGACCTTCCACGTATGCCAGCATCATCTCGACTTTACTCAACCGGGAATACGTGGTATTGGAAAGCAAACGCTTCCAACCCACCGACGTGGGCCGGATCGTCAACCGCTTCCTTACCGAGCATTTCACCCGCTACGTGGACTACCACTTCACCGCCAATCTGGAGGATCAACTCGACGCCGTCTCCCGCGGGGAAACGCAGTGGGTCCAATTGCTGCGTCAATTTTGGCGTCCGTTCAAGGAATTGGTGGACGACAAGGAAGTCAGCGTTCAGCGCAAGGACGTCACCCAGCAACCGATCGACGAACGCTGCCCGGAATGCGGCGGCCAATTGGCGATCCGGCTGGGACGCAACGGTCAATTCATCGGCTGCAGCAACTACCCGGAATGCAAATATACTCGCAACCTGGGCGAAGACAAGGAAGCACCTCAACCGGAAACCCTCGATCGGGCCTGTCCCGAATGCGGCGGTCAGCTGCAGATCAAAACCAGCCGTTACGGCCGCTTCATCGGCTGCAGCAATTACCCCAAATGCCGTCACATCGAGCCCTTGGAAAAACCGGAAGACACCGGGGTTACCTGTCCCCAATGCGGCAAAGGGACGCTTCTGAAGCGCAAATCCAGGAGCGGTAAAATTTTCTATTCGTGCTCCACCTATCCCAAATGCAACTACGCGGTGTGGAATCCTCCCCTGGCGGAACCCTGCCCCCAATGCGGCTGGCCGATTCTGACCCTGAAAACCACCAAGCGCCGGGGGACGGAAAAGGTATGTCCGCAAAAGGCATGCGGTTATGCGACACCCTACGAGGGTGAAACGTCCGACACCGAAGCCAAGGCCGCCGCTTCCCGATAATCCTTTGCAATACAATGAATCGGCGTTTACCCGCTTGGCGGCGACACTTGGCGGTTCGCCTTTTGCGGCATGGAGGCATTGTCGCCTACCCTACCGAGGCGGTGTACGGATTGGGGTGCGACCCTTGGAATCAAGCGGCGGTGCAAGCCATCCTGCGCCTCAAGTCGCGCCCCTGGCAGAAGGGTTTGATTCTCATCGCGGCTTCGTTCGAGCAGCTATCGCCGTTCATTCTGCCGCCGCCTGCGGACATTCTGACCCGGATCCTGCCCACCTGGCCGGGGCCGGTCACCTGGCTCCTTCCCGCCGCTCCGGGCGTGCCGCGCTGGCTTAGGGGGAACCACGCCACCCTCGCGGTGCGGGTCACCGCCCACCCCGTCGCCGCCGAGTTGTGCCGAGCCTTCGGCGCGCCGCTGGTATCCACCAGCGCCAACCCGGCCGATCTCCCGCCGGCTCGTTCTCTCCTCAAGCTGAGGAAATATTTCGCCGAGTTCGCGGAAAATCCTCTAATCGTTCCCGGCCCCCTGGGAGGGCTGGAACGCCCGACGCCGATCCACGACCCTTACCGCAATCAAAGACTTCGTTAAGTGCCGGAGTGTTGGCGTGGGGGATGGCTTTCGGGGAACGCCGTGAACCCATCCCTGGGAGCTTGATGGCGACCATCCAGGTCGCCAACATCCCCGAAAGCCATCCCCCACGCCCTTAGCAACGTGTTCCGGATCGTTCTCTCCGGCTCCCCTTCAAGGGTCAACAGAGTCTAGAATTCTCGATCCAGTCCGCCGGCAGGCAACGGTCCACCACCCGGATATTCCCCGGACGCGCGCAGAGCGCGGCGCAATAATTGTCTTTTCCCGTCAATTCGTGAACCGTCCAACTGGCGGGCAGCCCGCATTCCTTCGGCGCCGTGAGCAAACGGGCGCGATCGTCCAGGGCGAAAGCGCAGTGCTGAATCCCGAGCCCCAAGCCCCGCCCATGGGCTTTGGCCAAGGCCTCCTTCAGGGTCCAGAAACGCAGAAACCCCGTCAGACGATCCGCTTTCGCGAGGCTTGTCCACGTTTTCCATTCCGCTGGCGCGAGGCAGCGCCGTGCCAGGCGCTCCAAATTGGCGTGCGGTCGGATCGCTTCCACGTCCACCCCCAACGCCCGATCCCTTCCCACCGCCAGCAATAGGTAATCTTGAGAGTGGGAAAGGTTGAAGACGATCCCCTCCGGTCCCGGAAGAAACGGCTTGCCCCATTGGCCGCGGATGAAATGCACTGCCTCGGGGGATTGATTCAAGCAAGCACCCAAAATCCGGCGTACTTGCCCCCAGCAAGCGATTAAACGCCTCCGCCCTTCCGGGCGAAGCAATTTATCGGCCTGCATTCTTTCCTTCGCCGAGAGCACCGCCTTACAGCGAACCAGTGCCTTGGCGGAAAGCGACAGGGACAAGCGCCAGACAATCACCTCGTCGGTGGCGGGACAGGAAAAAGCGGACGGATCCATAGTTATTCGACGCGGGCCGATCCCTCGCCGCGAGGATCGGAAGCCGCTTCCACTCGGTTCAGCACCCGGTCCCAGACGATGGCTTGCATGTTGCCGTAAGGACGCTTCCGGGCTTGAAGACGATGCCCCAGGGACTTGAGCGCTTGCCGTTCGCGGGCCGACAGGGCGCCCGGTTCGTATTGAATCTCATCGGGCAGATATTGATGGTGAAAGCGCGGCCAAGCCACCATCGTGGCGGGCGTGAAACCTTGAGCGAAATCCAAAACCGCCAAGGTCACCATGGAGATGATGCGGCTGCCTCCCGGCGTCCCCACGATCCCCACCCGATTCGGCGACTCCAGGAAGGTCGGCGTCATGCTCGACAACATTCGTTTGCCCGGGGCGATGGCGTTGGCCTCGCCGCCCACGAGACCGTAAAGATTGGGCGTACCGGGCTTGGCGGCGAAGTCGTCCATTTCGTCGTTGAGCAAAATCCCGGTTCCGGGAACGGTGAAACCGGAACCGAACAGATAATTGACGCTCAAGGTGGCCGCCACCCGGTTACCCTTCCGGTCGAGAATGGAAAAGTGGGTGGTATCGGCGCCCCGGGCCACGGGTTTGAGCTCGGAGGCCAACCAGGCGCTGGGCAGGGCCCGATCGGGACGGATGGAAGCGCGCAGCCCGGCGGCATAATCGGGGTTCAACAAGCGCCCCAGCGGCATCGTCACGAAATCCGGATCCCCCAGGTACAGCGCCCGATCGCGATAGGCACGGCGCCAAGCCTCGACGATCAGGTGCTTGGCGGTGGCGCTGTCGAGATCGGTCAGATCCCAGCGGGACAGGATATGGAGAGTCTCCAACAAGACCACGCCGCCGGAGGACGGCGGGGCGGCGGAAGTTATCCGGACGTTTCGGTACTTCCCCCGCACCGGCTCGCGTTCCACCACTCGATAAGTGGCCAGGTCCTCACGGGACCAGATCCCTCCGGCGCGGCGTACCTCCTTCACCAAGCGCTCGGCCACCCATCCGGCATAGAAGCCGTCACGCCCCCGTTGGGCAATCGCCTCCAACACCCGGGCAAGATCGGGCTGCACCAAGCGGAAGCCGGGGTCGGGTGCCCGGCCTGGTGGCAAAAAAATCCGGGCGGTTTCGGGATAGCGTTGCATCACTGCTATCCGGCTTCGGCTTTGGCGCAAATAGCGATCGCCGACCACGAAACCCTCGCGGGCAAGGCGGATGGCCGGCGCCAGCGTCGTCTTCAAGGGCAGGCGACCGTCCTTTTCGGCCAGATGCGCCAACGCCGCGGGAAGCCCCGGAATCCCGGCGGCCAACGGGCCGTCGACGGAAGCCCGGGGAATCACTTTTCCCCGGGGGTCCAGATACATATCGCGGGTCGCTGCCAGGGGCGCTCGTTCGCGCCCGTCCAGCATCACCTGGGAATCGTCCGCGGCCCGGTGCAACAAAAAGAAGCCCCCGCCGCCCAATCCCGAGCCGGCCGGTTCCACCACCGCCAAAGCGGCCGCCACCGCCACCGCGGCGTCGAATGCATTGCCTCCTTGGCGGAGGATTTCCAATCCCGCCTCGGTGGCGAGCGGATGAGCGGAGGCAATCGCAGCTTGCGGCGGGGGCTCGGCAGCGAGCGCGATCAGCCCCCATCCGAGCAGGCAGGCGGCGAGAAGACGGCGCAAACCGGCCATTATTCCTGCTCGAGCCGCAAATACCTCTGATACAGGGTATCCCGATCTTCGGGCCGATCCGGATCGGAAATGATGCAATCCACCGGACAGACCTCCACGCACTGAGAAGTCTCGTAATGCCCCACACATTCGGTACAGCGCTGTGGATCGATTTCGTAGATCTCCTCGCCCAAGGCGATCGCCTCATTGGGACATTCCAGAACGCACACGTCGCAGCAGATACATTCATCGGTGATTTTTAACGCCATCTCATGCACCTGGTTGGAAAATTTCTCGTAGCCGCCGCTCCACTTGCGGAGGGACGAAATCGGAGACCTCGCCTCCCAGACGCGCCACCTCCTTGATCATGCTGGAGGAGACGAAAGCGTACTGCTCGGCGGGAGTGAGGAACATGGTTTCGATTTTTTCCTTGGCCAAGCGGCGATTCATCGCCGCCAACTGAAACTCGTATTCGAAATCCGACACCGCCCTGAGCCCCCTGAGAATCACCCGGGCCCCGTGCCGACGCGCGCAATCCACCAATAAATTGGCAAAGCCGGTCACCTCCACGTTGGGCAATTCGGCGAGCACCCCACGGGTCAGATCGACCCGCTCGGTCATGGGCAACAACGGCCGCTTGTCACGATTCTCGGCCACCGCCACCACTACCCGGGAGAAAATACCGGCCGCCCGACGCACCAAATCGACATGCCCGTTGGTAATGGGGTCGAAAGTGCCGGGATAAATGGCGATGACCTTCATGTCGCCTGCCTTTGATACAAATGACAACCCGCTTCTCCGACCCGCTTATGGCGCAGCCGCTCCCAATTGGCCGGTACCGGCGGACAGTCGAGCTCGCTTTCCGCCTCCACGTAAATTTTGGCGTCGGGCGTCAACCAACCGCCGGCTTCCAAGAGACGACAACAGGCACCGACGAGACCCCGACCGAAAGGCGGATCGAGAAAGACCAAATTAAAGGTTCGGTCCGGCGTGCGCTGAAGGAATCGCTTTACATCCCCCCTGACCGTCTCGATTTGCTCGGCACCCAATTTTCGCCGATTGTCCATCAGCATTTTCAGAACCCGCAGGTTGGATTCCACCTGCACCACCGTCGCCGCACCGCGCGATGCGGCCTCGAAACCCAAGGCCCCGCTGCCGGCGAATAGATCCAGGCACCGGGCACCGCTCACCTCCGCGCGCAGCCAATTGAACAAAGTCTCGCGCACCAGACCGGGCGTCGGGCGCAACCCGGCCACCGGGGGAAAGACCAGTTTGCGGCCCCGCCAGCGGCCGGCGATGACCCGAATTTCATTTTTCCTGGCCATCCGCCGCCGGAGGTTCGGTCACCGCGCCGCCCACGAGCACGGTCTGGAAGCGGTCCGGATCGAGGCGCCGCGAAAAGGCGTCGACGATATCGCGGCGCGTCACCGCCTTCACCCGAGCGGGAAAGGTATCGAGGTAATCCAGGGGCAAGCCGTAGAAGGCGACCATCCCTACATATTCGGTCAAATCGGCGTTGCTGTCGTAGTTGAGGACGAAGCTGCCGATAATGTTCTTCTTGGCGGCGGTCAATTCCTCCTCGGTCGGACCCTCTTTCAAAAACCGGTGAATGGTTTGATGCAAGACCTCCAAGGCCGCTTGAGCCTGGTCGTTACGAACCTGCAGACTGGCAAGATACGGCCCTTTCTCCTGCATGGGCATAAAGTAGCTCGCCACGCTATAGGAAAGACCTCGCTTCTCGCGGACTTCCTTGACCAGCCGGGAAGTGAACCCGCCCCCGCCCAATACGTGGTTGCCCACATAGAGGGGGAAATAATCCGGATCGCCGCGGGTGATCACCGGCATACCGGTATAGATGTGGGTCTGGGCGGAGGGGAATGGCGTTTCCCGCACTCCCCCGTCGGGCACCTCTGCCACCTTTTCGATAGGAGGCGCCGCCTCACCTCGGGGCAAGCCGCCCATCAATCTATCGGCAAGCTGTTTGGCTTGACTTCGATCAAGCGCCCCCACGATGACCACCAGGGCGTTTTCGGCTGCGTAGTAACGGCGGTGAAAAGCCTCCAAGTCTTCCCGCTGAATGGCCTGGACCGTGGGAATATGCCCTTCGCTGGGATGGGCATAGGGGTGATCCCCGTAGATCGCATCGAAGAACTGTACCCCGGCGATCCGCGCCGGTGATTCTTCTCGTCGCTTGAGCGCCATCAGCAGGCGCTTTTTCTCGCGGTTAAAATCCTGCTCGGAAAACCGCGGATTCGCGAGGATTTCCCGGGCCGTGCTCACCGCCACCCGCAGCTTGTCCGCTTCGGTCAAGCTGCGCAGTTGCAGCCAAGCCGCGTCGCGCGAGGCCCCGGTGCTCAGTTGCGCCCCCACGTTTTCCAACCGCCCTGCGATCGCGCTGGCGTCCCAGTCGCCGGCACCGGTATCCAGAAGGGTGGCGGTCAAAGCAGCCAAACCGTGCTTTTCTCCGTCCCGGGCGCTGCCGGCGGCGAATAACACCTGTATATCCACCAGCGGAAGCTCGGGGTTGTGGACATAATAAACCCGCACCCCTTCCGGGGTCCGCCAATGCTCGATCTTGGGGCCGGCCCAAGCGGCCATCGTTCCCAGCAAAAGAAGGATGAAAACGCATCCGCGCTTAATGAACATACTCGCCTCCGATGGCAGATCCGCTTTCCCGTGCCGACGGGGTTTCCCGATCGACCGGCAGGGGCTCCAAATGGGCCACGGTCAACCCGTCGGCGGAAAGATATTTATTCGCCACTTCCTGTACCTGCTGGGCGGTCACCTGACGCACCCGATCCACATATTCGTCCATTCGCTGCCAACCGAGCCCGACGGTTTCCAACAAACCGATCTGCATCGCCTGATAAAACATGGAATCCCGCTCGTAGATCGCCTCGGCGGTGACCTGGGCCTTGACCCTTTCCAATTCCTCGGCGGTGACTCGCTCCTCCTGCAGTTTGCGGATCTCCTCGCGCAAGGCTTGCTCCAAATCGTCCAGCGTGTGTCCCTGGGATGGCGTCCCGTCCAAGTTGAACAAGGTCGGCAGACGATCGTAGAGATTGTAGCTGGCGCTGACGGAAGCGGCGACTTGGCTGCCGCGAACCAGGCGGCTGGCAAGGCGGGCGCTTTGTCCGCCGTCCAGAATGCCGCCCAGTACGGTCAGGGCATAGGCTTCCCATTGGCGATCCTCCGGCAGATCGGCCAGAACCGGCGCTTTATAGCCCATCACCAGATAAGGCAGCTGGGCCGGCAGACGCATGGTCATGCGCCTTTCCCCCACTTGCTCGACTTCAGTTCGAGGCTTGGGAGGTGGAATCTCGCTGGGCTCGTGCTTTCCGAACCATTTCTCGGCCAGGGTCAACACGCGGCGCGGCTCCACGTCGCCCACCACCACGAGCGTGGCGTTATTGGGCGCATACCATCGCTGGTACCAGACTTTAAGATCGTCGAGGGTGAGATTCGCCACATCCGCCGGCCATCCGATGATGGGGTTTCGATAAGGCCCGTTGGTAAAGGCGGTCGCCATGAAATGTTCGTAAGTCTTGGCGCGCGGCTTATCCTCGGTGCGCAAGCGGCGTTCCTCAAGCACCACCTGTTGTTCCTTGGCGAAGGCTTCTTTTTCCAAGCGCAGATTTCGCATCCGGTCCGCTTCCAATTCCAGGGCGATCGGCAAATGGGATTTTTCCAGGCTTTCGAAATAGGCGGTGTAATCCGTACCGGTGAAAGCGTTCTCCCGTCCCCCGTTTTCCGCGATGATGCGAGAAAATTCTCCCGGACCGTGTTTTTCCGTCCCCTTGAACATCATATGTTCCAGCATATGGGAAATGCCGGTAACGCCCTCACGCTCGTAGCTCGAACCCACCTTGTACCAAATCTGGGACACCACCACGGGCGCCCGATGATCCTCCTTGACCACCACTTTCAACCCATTGTCCAACTTGAACTCATGCACCTGCTCGGTAGTCGCGCATGCCGCCAACGGCGACAGCAAAACCACCCAAGCTGCCATGCGAAGCCATGTCTTGGCCGGCTCGAGCAGGGGATGTTTCATTTTTCGACCGAATCCCATCACTGGTATATAACTTTTCATCGCCGCCCTTTATGCAGAGTGATCACATAAATTCCCACGGATTTAGTATAAAATGCAGGGTTCTATTGTAAACGATTCCCTTCCCGCCGATGAAAACGAATACGTCGACCTCCCCGCAGATACCCCTCTGGCGAGCCTATCTGAACCTGTGCAAACCCAAGGTGGTGGCTTTGATCGTGTTCACCGCGGTGGTGGGGATGTTTCTGTCGGTACCCGGCATGGTGCCGTGGCAACCGCTTTTGGCCGGAACTTCGGGCATCGCCTTGGCGGCGGCGTCGGCGGCGGCCTTCAATCACTATCTCGATCGCCACGCGGATGCGGTGATGGGGCGGACACGCAAACGCCCCCTTCCCCGAGGGGAGATCCAACCGCGCCATGTGCTGATGTTCGCCTCCCTGCTCGGCGTCGCGTCCATGGTGATTCTGGTGGTATGGACCAACGGGTTGACGGCGGTATTGACCTGCCTTTCCTTGATCGGCTACGCGGTGGTCTACACCGTCTTTTTGAAACGGGCCACGCCTCAGAACATCGTCATCGGCGGCGCGGCCGGGGCGGTCCCCCCGATCCTGGGATCGGCCGCCGTGTTGGGTGTGGTGCATCCCTATTCGGTTTTATTGTTTTTGATTATCTTTCTGTGGACACCGCCCCACTTCTGGGCGCTTGCGATCGCCAAACGGGATGAATACGCCCAGGTGGACATCCCCATGCTGCCGGTCACCCACGGGGTGGAATTCACCGGCCTGCAAGTATTCCTCTACACGATTTTATTGTTCGTGATCAGCTTGATACCTTATTTAACCCGGATGAGCGGCCTGATCTATTTGGCGGCCGCGGTCATTCTGGGGGGAATATTCCTGTATCTGGCCTGGCAACTCCGCCGCCGCCCCGAAGACGGCCGCCTGGCCATGCGCACCTTCGGTTACTCCATTATCTATCTGATGGGGATCTTCGCCGCTTTGCTGGTGGATCACTACCTGCCCTGGCCTTGACGACTCAAGCGGCCCCTTCCACCATGCGTTCCTTGAGCTTGAGGATGGCGCTTTTTTCCAATTGACGGATGCGTTCGGCGGAGACGCCGTAACGATCGGCCAACTCGTGCAGCGTGGCCTTCTTCTCCCCCAGCCAACGGGATGCGAGAATATCGCGACTGCGCTCGTCCAAACGGCTCAAGGCCTGACGCAAGCGCTCCTGGGTAAGAAGCCGCCATTCGCTGTCTTCCAATTGGCGGGCCGGGTCGGCATCGGCCTCGCCGGCCAGATACTGCACGGGGGCAAATTGCCCCTCTTCTTCGCTGCTACCGACGTCAAACGCCATATCCTGGCCGTTCAGGCGCTGTTCCATTTCCCGCACGGTTTCCACTTTCACCCCCAGATCCTCGGCGATCGTCTCGGCTTCTTTTTGATTGAGCCAACTGAGGTGTTTTCGAGCTTTGCGCAGGTTGAAGAAGAGTTTGCGCTGGGCTTTGGTGGTGGCGATTTTGACGATCCGCCAGTTGCGCAATACAAATTCGTGAATTTCCGCCCGGATCCAATGGACGGCAAAGGAAATCAGCCGCACTCTCAAGCTCGGATCATAGCGCTTGACCGCTTTCATCAAACCGATATTCCCTTCTTGAACCAGATCCGCCAAAGGCAAGCCGTATCCCAGATAGCCCCGGGCGATGGGCACCACATGGCGCAAGTTGGACAATACCAGTTGTCTGGCCGCTTCGATGTCGTCTTCTTCGCGGTAACGCGTCGCCAACGCCCTTTCTTCCTCCGCACTCAAGACCGGGATCTGATTGACGGCAGCGAGGTAATCGCTGACGGAGCTGATGGATGTGCCGATACCGGGAAGTGCCAATGCGTTACTCATTCCGTCCCTCCTTTTTTATTTGAAGCGCTACCGAGCAGCCTTTGAGATTAGCATCACTTTCATGAGAGTGCCAATCGTTTAGAGAGTTCCCTGGCCGGTTTCGTTTCCAAAGGAAGCTCCCCGGGTTCCAAATTAGACCTTGAGCCGCCACAAATGACGGGTAGCCACCAACCACGCACCAAGCATGCCCAGGCCACAAGAAAACATCCAAAATTCGAGGATTTCGCCCAAAGACAGGAAATGCAGGGAAAAACTGCCGTTATACAAAGCGACCAAACGCTGCACCGGAGGTTGCAAAGCCAACCATATCCCGCCCACCGTCAACCAGCCCAGCAACCCCCCCATCCAGCCATACCAGAATCCCGCGTACAGGAAGGGGCGACGGATGAATCGGTGGGTGGCGCCTAAAAGCTTCATGACCTCGATCTCCGGTTGCCGGCTTTGCAGCTCCAAGCGAATCGTATTGCCCACGGTCAACAAGACCGCCAAGCCCAGAATCCCTCCCAGCAATATTCCGCCCCGCTCGGCCATCTGCAGCAGAGCCCGCAGTCGTTGCAACCAATGCATGTCCCATTGGGCGAGATCGACCGCCGGGTATTCCCGCCATTCCTCTACCAAGGTTCGGAGGCGCTGGGGAGTACGCCAGCGTTTTTCGGGCAATACTTCGATCACCACCGGGAGCGGATTCTCTTCCAGGGCGTCCAGCACTTCGCCAAACCCGCTATAACGCCGAAAATCGGCCAATCCGGCCTCTTTGTCGATCAGTTTGGCCGCAGCCACCGCCTCGTGCCCGCGAAGCTTGGTCAACAACTCGATTCCCTCGGACTCGCTCACTTCGGGTTGCAGATAGAGGGAAATCCGCCAACTCTCCTCGAAACGTCCGCTCAAGGCGTAAAGATTGTCGAGAGTCAGATAAAACGTCAACGGCAAAGCCAAGGTCACGCCGATGGCCATCAGGGTCATGACCGTCACCCAAGGATTGCGCCATAAGGCCCCCAAACTGGAAAACAGCGCATAACCATGCAACCGCCCGTAATGACGCAACCGCGAGCGTAACCGGGGGAGTCGGGGCGAGTGAGAGGATGGGCTTTTGGACATAAGCGGATTATGCTGCCAGGCGACCGCGATCCAGATGAATGACCCGATGCGCGAATCGACTGACCAGATTTTGGTCGTGGCTGGCGATCAACAAGGTGACGCCGACCCGGTTGAAATCCCGGAACATTTCCAGGATTTCCAGGGACAATTCGGGATCCAGGTTCCCCGTCGGCTCGTCGGCCAAAATCAAGGGGGGGCGAGCGACGATGGCGCGGGCGATGCCGACCCGTTGCTGTTCCCCGCCGGACAAAGTCATCGGATAACGACGCTCGTATCCTGCCAGACCGACCTTGTCCAAAGCGGCGCGCGTCCGGCGCCCGATTTCTTCCGACCCGAACCCGGCGATCAACAGCGGCAGAGCCACATTGTCGAAAACGCTGCGGTCGTAGAGCAAGCGGTAATCCTGAAAAATCAGGCCCAATTTGCGGCGCAGAAACGGGATCCGGCGATCCGGCAAGCGGCTCAAATTGACGCCGTTCAGGAAAATCGTGCCCCGGGTCGCACGCTCCATCAGGGCGACCAAGCGCAGCAAAGTGCTTTTACCGGCGCCGGAATGGCCGGTAATGAAAATCATTTCTCCCGGCGAAACCTGAAAGCTCAGTCGAGTCAAGGCATCTCCGCTGCCGGGATAGCGTTTGCTGACCTGATCGAACTTCAGCACGCGAGAATTAAAACCCGTTGATTTCCAGGTTAAACCGATTCCGCCCACTCGCGTCTAAAACCGGGCAATCCAACCAATTAACATCATAGTCTATCGGCGACTTCAATGGCATTAATGCACCGTAACCGCTTGTTCTTCCTGGAGCTGATCGGCGAACAACGCGTCCACGAAGGCCTCAGCGTCGAAATCCTGCAAATCGTCGATGCCTTCGCCGATGCCGATGAAGCGGATCGGAATTCCGAACCGCTTGGCCAAGGCGAAAATCACGCCGCCCTTGGCGGTTCCGTCCAGCTTGGTCAAAGCCAATCCGGTCAAATCCACGGCTCGATGGAATTGCTCGGCTTGAACCAGCGCGTTTTGACCGGTGGTGGCATCCAAGACCAACAGCACCTCGTGAGGAGCGGCCGGGTCGAGTTTGGCCATGATTCGCTTGATTTTGGCCAATTCCTCCATCAGGTTGGACTTGGTGTGCAAGCGGCCCGCGGTATCGGCGATCAACACATCGATCTGCCGGGCCTTGGCCGCCTCGAGGGCATCGAAGACCACGGACGCGGAATCGGCGCCGGTTTGCTGAGCGATCACCGGCACTTGGTTACGCTCTCCCCAGGCTTGGAGTTGTTCCACCGCGGCGGCGCGGAAAGTGTCCCCCGCCGCCAACATCACCCGCTGGCCCTGGCGTTGGAATCGCTGGGCCAATTTGCCGATGGTGGTGGTTTTCCCCACGCCGTTGACCCCTACCACGAGGATCACGAAAGGATTGGCATCCGGATCGATGTGCAAAGGCCGGCTGCTCGGCTCCAGGATCTCCGACAAAGTATCGCGTAGCGTCCGCATCACCTCGGTGTTGTCTTGTAGCTGGTGACGCTCCAACTTGGAAGTCAAACGGTCGATGATTTCGGTGGTCGCATCCACCCCCACATCCGCCATCAGCAGATGGGTTTCGATCTCCTCGACCAACTCGTCGTCCAGGGTCTTGCCGGCCAACGGCAGACCCGCCAGAAATCCGGTCAACCCCCGGCGGGTTTTTCCCAGTTGGCTCTTGAGGCGGTCATACAGGGTTTCCGGCTTCGGCGGCGGAGGCAATACCTCGGCTTCCACGGCCGGCGGACGGAGCGCTTCCTCGGCGGGCGGCGCCACCGCTTCCGGTAAAGGCGGCGCATAGCGGAGATGGAATCTGACCGCGCCGACCGTCAGCAACAAGATTACGCCCACCAGCCCGTGCGCCACCGTCAATGCCGGCTGGATGTATCGCAACACGCCCAGCCCCAAGGCGATCTCCACCAACAGCAGGAAATTCAGTAATATGCCCGTCTTACTCAGATGCGGGACTTTGGGGTTGGAACTGATACCGATTCCCAAGCCGAACAGCACCACGAATGCCAAGGCGGCACCGACCCGATGTAGCCAGTGGATCGTGATCCTGGCTTGGGCATCCGGCAAGGTCCAGGCGGTCAGGCCCCCTTGCCATTGCTCCCAGAAGGCGATGGCGTGCCAATCCAAATCCGGCCACCACACCCCTCGGCAAGTGGGAAAATCGGGACACGCCAGGGTGGCGAAATTGGCGCCGACCCAAGCGCCCAAGACGATCTGGCCCAGGGCGACCCACCATGCCAGCGCGGCATAGCGGCGCAAGCCGGATGGGGTCTCCAAAATTCGCCATTCCACCGGTTTAAGGCGCAAATACAACCGCCAGGCGAGCGCTGCCATCAATACCGCCACCAGCAAATGGGCGGTGACCAGCGTCGGCATCAAGCCGCTCTTCACCACGGCGGCGCCCAATCCCCCTTGAAGTAGATACAAACCCAACAACCCACCGCTGCCCAGCACGGCGATCCGCCGATTCGGCTGAATCCATGCCAGGACGGCCAGTGCCAGCAAGACGATGCCGAGCAATCCGGCGGTCAACCGATGACCCATCTGGGTCCATGCCTGGACTGGGTCGTACAAAAAGCCGGGATGGGCCTGGAGCGCTTGGGCGCTCGGCTTTTCCGGCGGCCAGAGATAACCGTAGCAAGTAGGGACGTCGGGACACGCCAACCCCGCCCCGGTCGCCCGGACGTAAACCCCGGAAGCCAGGACGGTCAAAATCAACAAGAGTGCGATGAAGGTGAGTTTTTTATACATCTAATTCTTATACTGCTACCGGACGGTCATCCGATCCGCGAGGCGCGCAACAGACGACGCAAATCGTGGTAAAGGCCGAAAGGATCGAACTCGGAATCATACCACATCATCAAATTTCCCAAGGGATCCATCAGGATCACCTGCCCTCCGGGGGATGGAGTGGCGAGAATTTCCTTTTCCAAGCGCTCGAGAAAGACGGGCGGCACTTGCGCGAGATACAAATGCTCGTCCTCGGCCAAAGCCTCCAGGGTTTCCGCTTCCGGCGTCCGGTTCTGCGCCCAAATGACCATCCGCCTGACCCGGGGAATGTCTTTATTGAGCAATACGTGGAGTTTGCCGGTATCGGCCAGGTTCTCCCGGCACGCCTTGCCGCAGCGCTCGGGGAGCCAATGGATGACCACCCAGCGCCCCCGGATTTCCTTCAACGGCCGGGAGGGCACATCCGCCACCGGTTGAAACAGATCATAGACAACCGCTTCGGGCGGATCGATCAATGTACCGTGATTGCCGGGCGTTCCCAGCCAACCCGGATGGTTAACCAAATACCAGGCCGCCACCATCGGCAACACGCCGATCAAGACGACCGCCCAAAATATCAACCCATTGCTGACGCTTCGTTTCGCTTTCTTAGTCACTTGCTACCTTCTGCTTGCATATCACGCGCCCGTTTAAGGCCGTGCCGAATCCATAAACCCAATACAATCAGGGCGAATGCCGCCCATTGCACGGCGTAGCCCCAACTGGTATGGGGACGGATATGGTCGAGGCGCCATTCCCGCAAATAGCCGTCCGGCAATTCGGGGGCCATTTTAATTTGAAAATCCAATATCGGTTGGCCCAGTCGTTCGGCAATGATCTCGGGGTTGATGTGTTGCACGACGGCCGGCCAACCTTCGGTGGGCGTTTCCATGCCTTCGAGAGACATCCCGGGCTTGGAAAAATGATCCGCCATTCCCCGCACCGTCACTGGTTCATTGGCCAAGGATACATCCGGCAATTGGCTGCGATCCCGGCGCAGGGGGACCCACCCTCGATTCACCAGCACCGTTTGACGGGAGTCTTCGATTTTCAGGGGCGTCAATACTTCGTAGCCGACCCGACCTCCCCGGGTACGGTTGTCCAACAGGATTTGATGAGCGGAATCCCAAACGCCGCTGACAATCACCTTTCGATATCGCAGGCGGTTTCGCGTCAACTGCTCGTCGCCGGATAAAACCATCGCCGACGCCTGCCTCCTGCGTTCATTCATATCCAGCAGGCTTTGTTTTTCCTCCGCCCGATGCACCTGCCAGCGCGCCAGCAAAAGGAACAACCCCACCGCCACGACAGTCAAAGCGGTCAATGTCCATTTGGGTTTGAAATAGCCCCTTCTACTCTTTACCATCCTCAATCTTTATCTCACTCATACCCACCCATTATGTGGATCAAATTACTCGTTATCCTTGCGTTCCTGGGGATTGTCCTAAGCCTGGGCTCGGCGCTTTATCATCTCCTCAAGCACGAAAATCTGTCTCAAGGAACGGTGAAAGCGCTGACCATTCGAATCATCTTGTCCTTGGTCTTGTTTTTGTTCCTATTGTTCGCCGCCAGCCAAGGGTGGATCAAACCCCACGGAATTCAAGGCGGACTTCTAGACAGCCAAAAAAAAGGCGCTACCGGGTAGCGCCTTGAATCGGGAAAAGCCTTTCTTAGAACCAGTATACAAAGATAAATAGTCCCAACCAGACCACGTCCACAAAGTGCCAATACCAGGCAGCCGCTTCAAAAGCGAAGTGGTGGCTCGAATCGAAATGGCCGCGCATGGCGCGAAGCAGCACGACCGTCAAGAATATCGCCCCGATGGTCACATGCATACCGTGAAATCCGGTCAGCATGAAGAAGGTGGAACCGTAAATCCCCGCACCCAGGGTCAAGCCGATCTCGGTATAGGCGTGATAATACTCGTAGCCCTGCAAAAGCACGAAGGCGAACCCCAAAGCGATCGTGGCGATCAAGCCCTTGATGAACTGGGAACGCTCGTCCTTCAACAGTCCCCAATGGGCCCAAGTCACCGTCGCGCCGCTGGTCAACAGAATCAAGGTATTCAACGCTGGAATGCCCCAAGCTCCCATGGGTTCGAACTCGCCCCCCACCTCGGCGGGACCGTTGGTGGGCCATTCCGAGACGAACTCCGGCCAGAGCAGATGGGTATATTCGCCCACGCCGGAGGCGCCTTCCCCCCCCAGCCAGGGCACGGCATACATGCGCACATAAAACAAGGTGCCGAAAAAAGCGGCGAAGAACATCACTTCCGAGGCGATGAACCAAATCATTCCCCAGCGGAAGGACCGCTCCACCTGCTCGTTGTACAACCGGGCCACGCTTTCATGGACGACTTCCCCGAACCAACCGAACATCATTCCGAGAATAATGAGAAGACCGAGCACCATGAAAAAACCGCCGGCGCCGGAACCGATCAGTTTGGCGGAAAAGCCGCTCATAAAGATGAACAGGCCCAAGGAGCCCCAAATCGGCCATTTCGCCTTGTGAGGCAAATAATAGCTATCGCTTGCAGACGACATAACTCTCCCCTTCGTTTTTCTATATCAAACCCTTGACCGGCTCGATTTCACAGCGCGCGGCCGAAAACATTCAAAATGGTTAGAACATAAAGCGCAATCGCCAGCAGCCCCAACCCCACGGCAATAATCAGGTTTCTCTTACGACTACCCATTAGATCTCCGCATCGCCCCTCTCCGGAGAGAGGGGCGTAACGATACTTACTCCCATTCAATGGCCTTGGAAATATTGACCTTCTCGAAGGAATGATGATAGGGCATCGGTGACGGAAGATTCCATTCCAAGCCGTGGTGTTTCGCACCTTCCCACACCTCGTCGCCGGCTTTTTCACCTTCTCCCTTGATCGCTTTATAGGCGATGTAGACCAGAAGCAATTGCGTGAATCCGAAAATGAAGGCGCCTACCGTGGACATCTGATTGAACTCGGTGAACTGAACCGCGTAATCCGGAATCCGCCGCGGCATCCCCGCCAATCCGAGAAAATGCTGAGGCATGAACAATATGTTGAAGCCCAGGAAGGAAAGCCAAAAATGGAACTTGCCCAATCGCTCGTCGTACTTGACCCCGGTCCATTTGGGCAGCCAGTAGAAGAAGCCGGCGAAAATACCGAAGACCCCGCCGCCCACCAGCGCGTAGTGAAAATGGGCAACGATGAAATAGTTATCGTGATAATACAGATCCGCCGGTGCCTGGGACATCATGATCCCGGTGAAACCGGCCAAGACGAACAGCACCAGGAACCCCAAGGCATGCAGCATCGGAGTCTCGAAGGTCAAGGCCCCCTTCCACATGGTGGCCAGCCAGTTGAACACCTTCACCCCGGTGGGGACCGCGATCAGCATGGTGGCGTACATGAAGTACAATTCCGCCGGCACCGGCATTCCCACCGTAAACTGGTGATGGGACCAAACGATGAAAGACAGGAAACCGATTACCGCGGTGGCGTACACCATGGAGTTTTTACCGAACAACGGCTTGCGGGAGAAAGTGGGAATCACCTGGGAGACGATCCCGAAGGCCGGCAGAATGATGATGTACACTTCCGGATGCCCGAAGAACCAGAACAAATGCTGGAACAGCACCGGATCCCCACCGCCGGCCGGATTGAAGAAACTGGTGTCGAAATATTTGTCGGTCAGCAGCATGGTCACCGCGCCCGCCAGCACCGGCATTACCAGAATCAGCAAAAAGGCGGTGATCAACCATGCCCAACAAAACATCGGCATCTTCATCATAGTGATGCCCGGGGCACGCAAATTGAAAATGGTGACGATGATGTTGATCGCCGCCATGATCGAGGACATCCCCAGCAAATGCACGCTGAAGATGGTGAAGGGCAAAGAATTGCCCATCTGCAGCACCAGCGGCGGATACAAGGTCCAGCCGGCAGCCACCGCGCCGCCGTCCATGAACAGGGTCGAGCTCAACAGCGCGCCCGCGAACGGCAGCAACCAGAAACTCCAGTTGTTCATGCGCGGCAAGGCCATATCCGGCGCGCCGATCATCGGCGGGATCATCCAGTTGGCAAAACCGGCGAACGCCGGCATCACCGCCCCGAACACCATGATCAAAGCGTGCAGCGTCGTCATCTGATTGAAAAAATGGGGATCGACCCATTGCAAGCCGGGCTGATACAACTCCACCCGGATGATCAACGCCATCGCTCCGCCCACCAGGAACATAAGCATCGCGAAGACCAGATAGAGGGTTCCGATGTCTTTATGATTCGTGGTGGTTATCCACCGCAGCCAACCTTTGGCGGGACCGTGTTCATGATGCGCGTCATGCGTATCCGCTACCGTTGCCATGCCACTTACCTCTCGTAGTTTTCAGTCAATTCGTTCAGCGAAGCTCGGCGATTGCTTCCGGTTTCACCAGATCCCCGCTCTCGTTTCCGAAAGCATTGCGGACATAGGTGATCACCGCGGCCAGACTTTCATCGCTGATATTTTCATCCTGGCCAAAAGCGGGCATCATCCCCTTGCCTTCCAGGACAACCGCCAGCATTTGGTCGACATCCCCCGTCGCTACGGGGCTGTCCGCCAAGGCGGGAAAAGTACCCTGAATGCCGCTGCCGTCGGCCTTATGACAGCTGGCGCAATGGGTGTTGTAAGCGGACTTACCCATGTTCATGGCCTGGTCCATGCCCCACGATCCTTCTGCTTCCGCAGCCCCGCGACTTTGCTTCCACTGGGCAACCCAAGCATCGTATTCCTCCTGAGTCACCGCCTTGACCACAATAGGCATATAACCGTGATCGCGGCCGCACAGTTCGGCGCATTGACCGCGGTAGAGACCCGGCTTTTCAATGGTGGCCCAAGCGGCGGTGATGTACCCCGGGATCGCGTCTTTCTTCCAACCGAATGCCGGTACCCACCAGGCGTGAAGAACATCCGCCGCCGTGATCATAAAACGTATTTTCTTGTTGATCGGCACCACCAAGGGATGATCGACGTTCAACAAGTAATTGGGTACTTTTTCCGGATCCATACCGGAATTCATTTGGCGCGCCCGGTTGCTTTCCTCGTCCAGGCTGCTGAAAAATTTGATGCCTTCTTCGGGGTACTCGTAGTGCCACTTCCATTGATAGCCGGTCACCTTGATCGTCATATCCGAGCCGCTGGTATCTTCGATCTTGATCAAGGCTTTGGTGGCCGGTATCGCCAGGCTGATCAGAATCAGCACCGGAATAACCGTCCAAATGATTTCGAGCTTGGTGTTTTCGTGAAAACTGGCCGGCACGGGGTTCTTGGACTTGCGGTGGTTGATGATCGAGTAAAACATCACCCCGAACACCACGACCCCGATTCCCACACACACCCAGATGGCGTACATGTGGAAGCCGTAGATCATACGGCTGGTTTCCGTCGGCCCCACGGGGATGTTGACATGGTAATCGGCCCATGCAGCCGCCGCCCCCAAACTTAGGGCTACCGCGAGAAACAACCGGCTGAGATTAAATAGGATCACGGAAAACTCCCCTCATGTTGATCAACCACACAAATTAAAATTCGGATGACAAGGCTTGTTGTAATGATTGTGCCAGCGCCTGCTTTTCCTCTTCGATCAAAAAGGCGCCGATCTCTACCTGCTTGCCATGGGAACCGACATATAGCCGTCCACATTCGTTTAAGCGCGTCGGACCGGACCATTCAATCCGTACCCAAGCCCGCAAGAATTCATGAAATCGTTCAACGTCGGGTACGGCGCGCTCGATTCGAAGCTTTTCCCGATCGAGGGTGATAATCTCGCGGATGGCACTTTCCCGCATACTGCGAGTCAGACCATATCCAAGCAACCAAAGTTCGGCCCCGGAGAACGGTAGAACAGGCCATGCACCCGCCAGCGCAAATCCCGTCCCAATTGCCGCCATCCCCAAACCCATCACACCGATCAACATTTTTGCCTGGCGCCGGTTCAAAGACGCGTTGGGCCGCAATATCCACTGATATTCGCGGGGCTGTTCGCCCTGCCGATGCCGAATCATGCCTGACGGGGGTGGCTGACGGTCGATTTCAAAGCCGCAAAACGCACTAATAAACCCGATTTAATGTACCCTATGAGATTACCCGCCGCAAGCAGCATTGCCGAATCCGGCGTCGACTTTAACCTGGATCAAACTTTTGTTCCGATGCCCGATCGTTCACGTATTTCCCTGTCGTTAGGCGTTACCCTCATGTTTTTGGGGTATTGGGTTGCCGGACCGGCAATCGCCCATGGTGAATTTCAGGAAAAAGACCATTTCTGGTCCATGTGGCAATTCACCCCGGCCATCGCCTTGCCGCTTCTTCTCACGTTGGCTGTTTACTTCCGCGGTTGGTGGAAACGCTGCCGGCAAAAAAAGCCCGTATCCCGGGCACGTACCTTGGTCTTTTTAACGGGTGTGGGATGCTTTTGGGTGGGGCTGCAATCTCCCATCGAACCCCTATCCGACCATTTCCTTTTCATCCATCAAATCGAACACCTATTGCTTAGAGTGTTCGGGCCGCTGCTCACCATCCTCGGCCTGCCGTTGGGACCGATGATCCAGGGGCTTCCCAGAACCTCGCGCCGTTACCTCCTGGTTCCCTTGATTCGCAGCCGGGTGATGCAAGCTCTGTACGGCTTTCTCAGTCACCCGATCATCGCACCCTTCTTGTTCATCGCCACCCTGATCGTCTGGCAAATTCCCGCATTGCATGACCTCGCGGTACGCGATCCCGGACTTCATGACGCCATGCATTTAAGCATGATTGTGACCGGCTTTTTCTTCTGGTGGCTGATCGCCGATCCGCGCCCCCAAGCGCGCTTGTCCTACGGGATGCGGTTGATCGTGCTATGGCTGGTCACAATCCCCAATACCCTGTTGGGGGCCTATATCACCCTCAACAAGTTTCCCCTCTATCAGGTTTACGACGTCTTGGAGGGAAGCTGGCACATCGACCGATTGATGGACCAACAACTGGGCGGTATCCTCATCTGGGGACCGGGAGCGATGATGGGTGTCGTCGGGACGGCGGTCATCTTCTTGCTCTGGCTGCACCAAGAAGAACGGAATCATGCCAGCTTAGAATCTATGGCGTCGGATTCCGGCAGTTTGCCTACCGGGACGCGGTGAACTCGCCCGACAGAGCAACCGCCGTCATTTGACCGCCACGCCATATACAGGTACGAAGCTGGCGCGTATCCCGTCCGATCGGCCTGGATAAGCATTTTCCAGGGATTCGAGCGCGCCCTTGCCCAGCAAATGCCGGGGCCGGTCGAGGGTGACGTTGTGGGCACCGATGCCCTTGATCTCATGCAGCAATGCCCGCACCGAAGCGTACGGCAGCGAGATCGACTCGCGCTCCAAACGCCAATGGCTGAATCCGGCCCGGGACAGGCATTGAATCAAACGCTCGGGTTCGACGAATGGATTGACATGGCTATAGTCGTCCACCTGGCGCCACGCCTGGCGCAATTCTTCCAGGGTTCCCGCGGCGAAAGTGCTGAACAGCAAGACGCCGCCGGGTGGGAGAATCCGGCCCATCTCGGCAAAGGCCTGCTCGGGCTTGAGACACCACTGGAGGGCGAGATTGGACACGATCAGTCCGCAGCAATCATCGGCCAAAGGCAGTGTTTCAGCATCACCCACGACAAAACCGGCGGCTCTCCCCCATTGCCGGCGGCGTGCCCGCTGCAACATGCCTTCGGCGATATCCACCAGCATCAAAGGTCGACCCGGGTAGCGGCGACTCAATTGATGCGCACACCAACCGGTGCCCGCGCCGATATCCAAAAGCCACCCCGGAGCGACTGTCTGCGGCAGATTTCCCAGGAGGCGCTCGCCGATTTGTCTTTGCAATCCGGCCAAACGGTCGTAGCTTTTGGCGGCGCGATCGAAGGATCGCCGCATCCAGTTCTTGTCCCAACTCATAAGCCGAATGCCCGCACCAGTTTGACCAACCTTTCCGGCTGGCTAAGGAAGGGGGCATGACCGGCGTCATCCCAAACCGACAAACGGGACTGCGGCAGCCCTTTCGCCAAACGCTCGGCGGCTGCAAAGGGAACCAAGCAATCCTCCCGCCCGGCGACCACCGCAGCCGGGCAGGCGATTGCATTCAAATCGCCGCGAAGATCCGCTTGCCGCAGAATCGCCAAGCCCTGCCGGAGGGTGGTCAAGGAAGGCGGTGGATATTTCGTCCAGCCGGACTGCAAACGGCGCAAGCATTTCTTGGGATCGACCGCTCCTCGGCAAGCCAAGGCCAAAAAACGATTCAATGCTTTGCCCGCATCACTTTCGACACCTTCCACGAAGGATTCGAACCCGGTCGGGGACATGCCGGGCCAATCCCCCCCGGCAACGAAACGGGGATTGGCGGCCAGCAAAATGAGACCTGAAACTTGATCCGGATAGCGTCGAGCCAACTCCAATACCACCTGTCCTCCGAGCGACCAGCCCAGCCACAAGGCCGGGCCCATTTCCAATTCCGCCAACGCCGCGGCGGTATCGGCCAAAGTCCACTCGTCCCAAGCCGGGCTGCGACCGTGTCCGGGAAGATCCACGCAGGTAACTTGAAAATCCGCCGCCAGAGATTCGGCCATCTCCCGCCAGACACCCGAGTGCATCGCCCAACCATGAACCAAAACCAACCGCGGACCGCAACCGAAGGTTTCCGTGTAAAGCGTATTCATAGACTGCGTGCCAGCGCGTCCAGCAAACCATCCACCTGGGTTTCGGTGTGGGCGGCGGTCAGGGTGATGCGCAAACGAGCGGTACCCGCGGGCACCGTCGGCGGGCGGATCGCCGCCACCCAAAAGCCTCGCTCCCGGAGCTTCCGGCTCACTTCCCAGGCGCGCCGGCTGCTTCCCAAAATCAGCGGTTGAATGGGGGTTTGGGACGGCGAGAGAGAAAACCCCAGCGCATCGGCTCCGGCGCGAAAACGGGCGATCAGCGCCTCCAGATGTTCGCGCCGCCATTTTTCTTTCCGCACCAGGCGCAGGCTGGCTCGAATCGCCTCCGCCGCCGCCGGCGGCAGGGCGGTGGTATAGATGTAAGTGCGCGCCTGTTGAATCAAGGTTTCGATCAACGCGTCCCCTCCGGCGACGAATGCCCCGCACACCCCCAGCGCCTTGCCCAGGGTGGCCATCAGGATCGGCACATCGCTCCGGCCGAGACGAAAGTGTTCCAAAATTCCGGCCCCCTTCTCCCCCAGCACGCCGAAGCCGTGGGCATCGTCCACATACAGCCAGCAGGCATGATCCCGGCAACGTTGCGCCAATTGAGGCAGCGGCGCCAAATCGCCGTCCATGCTGAAAACCCCGTCGGTGGCGATCAGGCGGGCGCGGTGTGGCAGGGTTTCCAAAGCCGCTGCATCGCCGTGAGGGAAACGCTTGAGCCGAGCGCCGGCGAGGCGGGCCCCGTCCAGAAGAGAGGCATGGTTGAGGCGGTCTTCCAACACCCAATCGCCACGCCCGGCGAGCGCCGTCACCACCCCCAGATTGGCTTGATAACCGCTGGAGAAAAGCAGCGCCCGCGGACGCCCGGTGAATTCGGCCAATTCTTCTTCCAGGGCGCGGTGGGGCGTCATATGCCCGCAAACCAAGTGGGAAGCGCCGCTGCCCACGCCATAGCGCTCCGCGCCCCGCTGCCAGGCCCGAACGACCTCGGGATGGGCGGCCAGGCCCAGATAGTCGTTACTGCAGAAATTGACCCGCTTGCGGCCCGCCACCACGACCTCCGCGCCCTGCGGAGATTCCAACGTGACGCGGCGACGGTATAGCCCGTCCGCTTGCCGCCGGGCCAGTGCTTCCTCGAGCCCCTTCTCCAGATCAGTGGGCATCGCACCCGGCGGTACGAATCCCCAAGCGCTCGAACAAATGCCGGTCGGCCTCGCTTTCCGGGTTGTCGGTGGTCAAAAGCTTCTCGCCGTAGAACACCGAATTGGCCCCGGCCAAAAAGCAGAGCGCCTGCATTTCGTCGTTCATGTCCGTGCGACCGGCGGAAAGACGCACTCGGGACGCGGGCATCAGGATTCGGGCCGCCGCCACGGTGCGGACGAACTCGAACGGGTCGAGGGAATCGCTGCCATGCAAGGGCGTGCCTTCCACTTGGACCAGCAAATTGATCGGCACGCTTTCGGGATGTTGCGGCATATTCGCCAATTCCCGCAGCAGCCCGGCCCGGTCGGCGCGACCCTCCCCCATGCCCACGATGCCGCCGCAGCACACGTGAATGCCGGCCCCGCGCACGTGATTCAGGGTATCGAGACGGTCTTCGTAGGTACGGGTGGTGATGATCCGGGGATAGAACTCGGGCGAAGTATCCAAGTTGTGGTTATAGTAGTCGAGTCCCGCTTCTTTGAGACGCCGGGCCTGGGTATCGGTGAGCATTCCCAAAGTCATGCAGGTTTCCATCCCCAAATCCTTGACCGCCGTCACCATTTCCGCCACTTGTTCGATGTCGCGATCCTTGGGCGACCGCCAAGCGGCCCCCATGCAAAAACGACTCGAGCCTTTGGCTTTGGCCGCTTCAGCCGCGGCGAGGACGTCCTCCAACGGCATCAATCGTTCGCGCTCGAGACCGGTGTCGTAACGGGCGCTTTGGGGACAATAGCCGCAATCCTCGGGACACCCCCCGGTCTTGATGGACAAGAGGGTGCTGACTTGAACCTCGTTGGGATCGAAATAGCGCCGATGGGCGGTCTGAGCTTGATGGATAAGATCGCTAAAGGGAAGCTCGAACAAAGCCGATACTTCCTCCTGAGTCCAATCGTGACGTAGATCGTCCGGGAAAACTTCGGCGCGGGAAACCGCCATGTCGCAACTCCTTGTCGTTTTCTAAACTAAAGTGAATACGGCGATCATAGAGAAAAACGGGGCGCTGTCAACCTCGGGGAGCAGACAAGGTTAACCACTGGCTAAATTTTCTACAACGGCTATTCTATCCTCCCCGCTGCCTGTTGTGCGGCGAGCCGGGACACGCCGGACTGGATTTGTGCCGACCCTGCCGGGCGATGCTGCCGTGGTTGGCGCATTTCTGCCGCCAATGCGGCCTGCCCTTGAGCAGCCCCGAAGCAAGCACGATTGACACTCACGGGCTAAGCGCCGGGGGGGACGGTCCGGGGCCGTTCGCAGCAGGGATGCTGCGATCCGAGCGTACACGGAGGTATTCACAGCGTGTCCCGGACCGTCCCCCCCGGCGCTTGGATGACGCAGAAAGGGACCCATACCGACCCGGCCTGATCTGCGGCGCTTGCCTCAAAAAACCGCCGGCCTTCGACCGGACCTATCCGCTCTGGCACTACCGACCGCCGGTACCGGGGTTGATTCATGCGCTCAAATTCCAAGGACGGTTGGAGTGCGCTCGGCTGCTGGGAGAGATCATGGCCGAACAGTTAGGCACGCTTCTTCCGCCCGACTGTCTGCTGCCGGTTCCCTTGCATCCGGCGCGCTACCGGGAGCGCGGGTTCAATCAGGCGTTGGAAATCGCCCGTCCGCTTACCAAACAGCTTGGGCTTCCCTTAACCCCCCGCCTATGCCGCCGGACCCGGTTCACGCCGCCCCAATATACCCGGGACGCCCAGGGACGCCGAAAAAACTTGCGCGGTGCGTTTCAGGCCTCGAAAGCAGTCGACGGTTGCCGGATCGCGGTCGTGGACGACGTGATGACTACCGGCACCACCGCCCATGAAGTGGCCGCCGCTTTGAAACGCGCCGGGGCGAGCCGTGTGGAAGTCTGGATCTTGGCGCGGGCCGACCGTCAGATCCAATAATCCAAGGCGATGCCTAAAAAAATCACCCCCCCGAACCAATTGTTGTTCAGAAACGCCTGGAAACACTCGCTCCGATTTCGGTCGCGAATCAAAAACTGCTGATAGGCGGCCATCCCCGCCGCCGCCAAAAGTCCCAGCCAATAGCCCCCGCCCAGGTTCTGCAGATAGCCCACCCAAATCAGTACGCCCAGCATCGCCCCTTGGATAAGGCCGACGATCAATCGATCGTAACGCCCGAACAGGATGGCGCTGGACTTGACGCCGATTTTCAAATCGTCGTCCCGATCCACCATGGCGTACATGGTGTCGTAGATCACCGCCCATAACACCGCGGAAAGCAGCAACCACCAAGCCACGCCCGGGAGCGTTCCGGTTTGTGCCGTGAACGCCATGGGGATCGCCCAGCCGAAAGCCAACCCCAAATACGCCTGGGGCAGGTGGGTATAACGCTTCGTGAACGGATAGGAAGCGGCCAGAAACAAGGCGACCACCGACAAGGCGACGGTCAAGCGATTGAGCTGCAATACCAACAAGAATGCCATCAGACACAGCCCTGCAAACAATGCCAGCGCTTCCTTGGAAGTCACCCGACCGGCGGCGAGGGGCCGATCGCGGGTGCGGGTCACATGGGGATCGATCCTGCGATCGGCAAAATCGTTGATCACGCAGCCGGCCGCGCGCATCAGCGCCACCCCCAACACGAACACCAATACGATTTTGCCGTCGGGACTCCCCTCCCCGGCGATCCATAGGGCCCACAGCGCCGGCCACAACAGCAACAGCATGCCGATGGGACGGTGGAATCGCATCAAATGCCAGTATTGGGTCAAACGCTCACGCCAATCCATCGTCCTCCTCCAAAGCGAAAACCGCGGGCAAAAAAAACTCGTTGACCAGCAAAGGGCGATCGCGGCCGATTCGATACAAAGCGCGCCGCCCCCAGCGGGGAAATACCTCCGCCCGATAGGGCCGGCAAACCGCATCGTTCAAGCGCGCCCACTCCATGCTCAATCGTTCCACGCCGGGGTGAGTGAAAAGGAACGCGCCCAGGGGACGGTTGCCCAAACGGGCGACACCGATACCGGGACCGGTCAAGGTCGCCGCGGAAGCCACACTGCGGGCCATCAGGAGCGGTCCGCCGGGCCCTTCCAGACAAACCTCCCGCACCCAAACCAAACGTCCCCAGGGCATCTTAAGCCCGCGGGCTTCAGTCAAAAACGGGCGCCCCCACCCTTCATACAACCGTCGGACCCGAATGGAACCCGTGGTCGCTTGCAGCCTCGCGGTCAGGGAGCCGGATTCGGCCAGCCAGGTTTGCACTCGGGAAGGGACGCGGCGGGCGCGTGGCGAGCGAATCGGAAACCAAGCCGGTTCGGCGGCCAATACAAAACTACGGGAATGTCGGCTCAAGTGCACTTTACAATAAAATTTTAAAAGCTCGTTACAAATCCAACGCTCTCGGATTGAAAGGGCTCCGGCGGTTTGCCTGGAGGGCGTTCGCTTCCCCCCTCCCTTGCCCTCCCCCCGTTGGGGGAGGGCAAGGGAGGGGGGAAGCCCCCAGGGACGGGTTCACGGCGTCCCGGAAGGCAAACCGCCGGAGCCCGCGCGACCGCTGAGATTTCAAATATTGGCGTAACGATCGCCTTCCTCGACCCAGAAAGTGAGCAAGGAATCGACCGCTTGAGGCGCGTGCCGCTCCAGCCATTCGGCCGCCCGGCGTACATCGGGCAATAGATCGCGGTCGCGCAGGGGATCGGCTATTCTAAACCGTAGCGCCCCGCTTTGGCGAGTGCCCAGTACTTCGCCGGGTCCGCGCAGCGCCAGATCCCTCTCCGCCAGGGCGAAACCGTCGTAGCACTCGCGCAAGTAGGCCAAGCGGCGACGGGCACTTTCCGCCAAAGGGGGTTTATAGAGAAGAATACAGTAACTGCGACCCGGCCCCCGTCCGACCCGGCCGCGCAATTGGTGCAATTGGGCCAGCCCCAAACGCTCGGCGTTTTCGATCACCATCAGGCCGGCATTGGGCACATCCACCCCCACTTCGATCACGGTGGTCGCCACCAGCAAATCGATTTCGCCCGCCTTGAAGGCCGCCATGGTTCGATCCTTGACCTCCGCCTTCATTCGGCCGTGGACCAGGCCGACCCGGACTTCGGGCAGTTGCAGATGCAGGTTTTCGGCGGTCTTCTCCGCCGCTTCACCGGCCAGCACCTCGGACTCCTCGATCAAGGTGCAAACCCAGTATGCTTGCCGCCCCCCGCCGATCCAAGCCCGGAGACGCTCGATCAACTCGCTTCGCTTATCTTCGCCCATCACACGGGTTTGCACCGGCTCGCGCCCGGGAGGAAGCTCGTCGATCGCCGATACTTCCAAATCGGCATAGCGGAGCAAGGCCAAGGTTCGGGGAATGGGCGTGGCGGTCATCACCAAGTAGTGGGGAGATGGCCCATCCGCCTTGGCTTTGAGGGCCAAACGCTGGTCCACGCCGAAACGGTGCTGTTCATCCACGATCACCAACCCCAGACGGGAGAAGCGAACATCCCGCTGAAACAAGGCGTGGGTTCCAAGCAAGACATCCACCTCACCCGCCGCCACGCCCTCCAGGGTCTCCTTCCGCTCCGAGCCGCCCTGGCGGGCGGTCAACAATTGGGTGGCAATACCCAGCGGGCTCAACCAACGCTCCCAGGTCCGATAGTGCTGCTCGGCCAAGAGTTCGGTCGGCGCCATCAAGGCGGTTTGCCAGCCGGCGCTGACCGCCGCCAGGGCGGCATGGGCCGCCACCACGGTTTTGCCCGACCCCACATCCCCCTGCAACAATCGCCCCATGGGTCGATTGCGGGACAAATCGGCTTGAATTTCGGCAATCACCCGCTCCTGCGCCGAGGTCAGGCGAAACGGTAACGATCGTCGTAAAATTCGGATTTTTTCCGGGTCCGCCACCAGCGGCGGCGCCTTATTTTCCCGGCGCGATCGGCCCTGCCTGCGGAACGCCAACTGATGGGCCAGCAACTCCTCCCATCCCAATCGGCGCCGAGCCCCTTCGCCGCCGTCCCATCGATCCTCCGAAAGCGGTCGGTGCATTTTCGCCAAGGCGGTCTCCAAGGATGTCTTCCCCCAGGCCGGCAAACACGCGGGGGGCAAGGTAGGCAGCCAATCGCCGGCATCGAGCGACGCCAAGGCTTGAGTTATCAGGCGGCGCAGATGGTTTTGACTGATTCCCGGGGTGGTGGGATAGATCGGCAAGATGCCGGCGGTCGCGCGATCGGCCGGTTCCAATTCCGGATGCACCATTTCGAACCCCTCGTCCCTCGCGTTCTGGCCGTACCTCGACGGCCGCACTTCTCCGTAACAGCGCCAACGGCTGCCGGGAGTGAGGCGATGGCACAAGCCGGCATGGAAATGAAAAAAGCATAGATCCAGCTCGCCGCTGTCATCCCGCAAGCGACATAGCAAGATCGGTCGGCGGCGTCCGACGATAGTCGTGGAGACCGCTTCCCCTTCGATCAAGACTTTATCGCGGCGAGCGGCGGCAATGGGCATCACCTGTCTTCTATCTTCGTAGCGCGAGGGGGCATGCAGGAGCAGATCGCGCACATCGCAAACGCCAAGCCGCTGCAGCTTGGTCGCCAACGCCGGGCCGACGCCTTGAAGGGTTACAACCGAAGGGATGGCAGCGGCACTCGCCGCCATTCAGGCTTTGGTTCGCTGAATACGCAACACCACCGGAATTTTGCGTAATCTGCGGATGATACGGGCCAAATGAACGCGGTCCTTGACCGTCAGGGTGATGACGTCGGTACTGGTATGGCTGTCCTGCTGGGTCACTTGGAAGTTTTCAATGTTGGCGCCTTTTTCGGCGATGGCCGAGGCCACTTCGGCCAAGGTTCCGCGGCGATCCCACAGAACCACCCGCAGTTCCACGGGAAAATCCCCCTTCGCCTGGCTGTCCCATTCCGCCCGAACCCAGGTGATTTGCTTCTTCTGAAACTCGAGGGCGTTCTTGCATTCGCTGCGATGCACCACCAGCCCCTTGCCGGGGTTGAAAAAGCCCACGATGGCGTCCCCCGGAATCGGCCGGCAACAGCGAGCCAGGTTCACCACCATGCCCTCGGTCCCCTGGATGAGCAACGGCGTCCCGCTCCCCGGTCCTTCGTCCAACGCCACGTCCACGCCTTCCCTATCCGAGGTCAGCTGCCTCGCCACCAAAAGGGCCATGCGATCGCCCAAGCCGATGGCCTCGAGCAAATCATCCAACCGCTCGAAACCCATGGCCTGGAGCCTGCTGTCGATTTGTTCCGCAGGCAAAACCTCCAGACTCAAATTCAGCTTGCGCAATTCCGCTTCCAACATGCGGCGGCCCAACCTGACCGCCTCCTGGGTTTTGAGATTGCGCAAATAATTGCGGATGGCGCTGCGCGCTTTGGCGGTGACCACGTAATTGAGCCAGGAGGGATCCGGCCGCGCCCAATTTTGGGTGACCGCCTCCACCGTCTGGCCGTTGGAAAGCACCGTATGCAAGGGAACCATCTGGCCGTTGATACGCGCGCCGACGCAGGTATCGCCGATCTCGGTATGCACGGCGTAAGCGAAATCCAGGGCGGTGGCGCCGCGCGGAAGTTTGATGATATCGCCTTGAGGGGTGAAAACGTAAATCTCGGAAGGGAAAAGATCGACTTTCAAGTTGTCCAGGAATTCCAGCGACCCCCCTTCGTTCTTCTGATGCTCGAGGAATTCGTTGATCCAGGCATAGGCGCGGGCCTTGGCGGCGTCGCTTTGGTCGATCTCCTTCTTGTACAGCCAATGGGCGGCGATGCCGTTTTCGGCGATTCGATGCATGTCCCGGGTGCGAATCTGAACCTCCACCGGCACCCCGTAAGGCCCCACCACCACCGTGTGAAGGGATTGATAGCCGTTATCCTTGGGCAGGGCGATATAATCCTTGAAGCGGCCGGGAATGGGCTTGTATAGGCCGTGCATCACGCCCAGGGCACGATAGCATTCATCCGGATCGCACGCCAGGACACGCACCGCATAGACATCGTAAACCCGGCGGAAGGATAATCCCTTGACGCACATTTTTTTATAAATGCTGTAGATGTGCTTCTCGCGACTGGAAATCTCGCAGCGAAGATCCGCTTCGCGTAAGCGTTCACAGATGGCCTGCTCGGTGGTGCCGATGACTTCCTTGCGATTGCCCCGGGCCCGCTTGATCGCCTTTTTCAACACCCGGTAGCGCATCGGATAAATGGCCTGCATCGCCAATTCCTCCAGCTCCAGGCGCTTCCGGTGCATTCCCAGACGATCGGCCAAGGGTGCATAGATGTCCTGGGTCTCGCGGGCGAAACGACGGCGCCGGTCCATCGCCATCGGCCCCAGGGTGCGCATGTTGTGGAGACGGTCGGCCAGCTTGACCAGAATCACCCGCAAATCCTTGGCCATGGCCAAAATCATCTTGCGCAGAGAGTCGGCCTGGACCTCCTGTTTGGACTTGCTGTCCAACTGGGTGAGCTTGGTGACGCCATCCACCAATTCGGCCACCTCCTGGCCGAACAAATCGCTCAATTCTTCCTTGGTGACCTGCGTATCTTCGATGACGTCATGCAGGATGGCGGCGATGATGCCGGCCACGTCCATGCGCATTTCCTTGGCCAGGATCAACGCCACTTCCAAGGGGTGACAGATATACGGCTCGCCGCTCAGGCGAAATTGATCGGCATGGGCGGCATCGGCGAATCGAAAAGCTTGCCGAACCGCTTCGATCTGTTTCGGTTCGGAATAGCCGGCGATCGATTCGATTAGGGATTCTGCCAGAGCATCCTGAGGACGCTCGGTTGGACTGCTCGAACCCCCCTTCGGGGGGTGCTTGGTTCGGTGCAATCGGCTGCCCTGCCGATCGATCAAGGCCGGCTCCGCCATAATAATTTCTCTAGCTCATGGGTTTTTCCGGTACCTCTTCCCTGGCCGCGGCGACGCCGCCGTCCATATCCAAATCTTGAAGTTTGTGGATATCGAGCTTTCCGGATGCGATTTCCCGCAAAGCCAACACCGTCGCTTTGTCGTTTTTTTCGGTCAACAAAGGTTCCGCGCCACCCAGCAACTGGCGGGAGCGCTTGGCTGCCAGCAGCACCAGTTCAAACCGATTCTCGGCGTGTTCCAGACAATCTTCAACCGTCACTCGTGCCATATCAATCCTTTATGATTTCGTAAATAGCTTGTTGTAACCATATAAAAAATTTGTTGCGCAAACAACTAATCAGCTGCAGCGTTGCGCCAGAATTTCCACCGCGGGCAATTTTTTACCTTCCAGAAACTCCAGAAAAGCGCCGCCACCGGTGGACTGATAAGAAATCCGGTCCCCCACGGCATACTTTTCGATCGCCGCCAGGGTATCGCCGCCGCCGGCGATGGAAAAGGCGGAACTTTCGGCGATGGCCTGGGCGATCTTGCGGGTTCCTTCGCCGAATTGATCGATTTCGAATACCCCCACCGGACCGTTCCAGACGACGGTGCCGGCACGGTTTAGCCTCTCCGCATACTGTTCGGCGGTTTGCGGACCGATGTCCAGAATCATCTCCTCGTCCGCGACCTGATCGATGGATTTGACCACCGCTTCGGCGGTTTCGGAAAATTCCGTCGCCACTACCACATCCACCGGAACGGGAATCTCCGCCCCACGCGCCTTGGCCTGCTCCATCAACCGCTTGGCCTCCGGGACCAAGTCGGGCTCGTGCAGGGATTTGCCCACGCCGTAACCGGCCGCGGCGATGAAGGTGTTGGCGATTCCCCCGCCCACAATCAATTGATCCACTTTTTGGGACAAAGTTTCCAACACCGTCAATTTGGTGGATACTTTGGAACCGCCGACGATGGCCAACAGGGGGCGATCCGGATGTTCCAGCGCTTTCCCCAGCGCTTCCAATTCCTGCGCCAGGAGCAACCCTGCCGCCGCTTGCGGGGCGAATTGGGCCACCGCATGCGTGGAGGCCTGGGCCCGGTGGGCGGTGCCGAACGCATCCATGACAAAAACATCGCACAGCGCGGCCATTTTCTTGCCCAATTCCGGATCGTTGGCCTTCTCGCCTTGATTGAAACGGACGTTCTCCATCAGAACCACCGCTCCGGAGGCGGGGGATTGAATGCCATCGACCCAGTCCTTGGCCAATGTCACTGGCTGCCCCAGAAGCTCCGCCAAACGATCCCCCACCGGTGCCAGGGAATATTGTTCTTCATAAACCCCTTCCTTGGGACGACCCAGGTGGGACATGACCATCACACAGGCCGCTCCTTGCTCCAGCGCCCGCCGAATGGTTGGAACACTGGCGCGGATCCGGGTGTCGGACGTCACCTTACCCTCCTTGACGGGCACGTTCAGATCCGCCCGGATCAACACCCGCTTGCCCTGTAAATCCAAATCGGTCATTTTTTCGATGGTCATTTTCCCTCCTGAATGATTAAGGTTTCAGCCGGCCTGGGAAGCTTCCGGTTCTTGCTCTTTCCACTTGATGGAACAACCCATGCTGGCAATTTGGTCTTGGGGTCCGTTGCCGGTAATCGCGACCTTTTTCATCGCCTCGAACAAATCGCGCCGGGCATCGGCCGCCGGTTCTTTGCCGCTTTCATCGATCCGGCCGCGGTATTGGAGCTCCAAATGCGCGTTGTAGCCGAAGAAATCCGGAGTGCAAACCGCATCGAAAGCCTTGGCCACTTCCTGGGACTCGTCATACAAGTAAGGAAACGGAAACTTTTTTTCCTGGGCCAGTTGTTGCATTTTTTCGAACGAGTCATCCGGATATTTCTCGGCATCGTTGGCGCTGATCGCCACGCAACCGATACCGAATTTCTGCAGTTCCTTGGCATCGCGGATGATCCGGTCCAGAACAGCCTTCACATAGGGACAGTGATTGCACATGAAAATCACCAGCAACCCGTTGGGCCCTCGGCATTCGTCCCGGGTCCAGTCCTTACCGTCCACGCCCGGCAGAGTGAAATCCGGGCAGGGTTTGCCAAACTCGCAAATGGGGGTTTCTGTGCGCGCCATGAAGTATCCTCCTCTTTTACACCGTCGTTTGTGTTATCGCTACATCTCCCTGGGTACCTTGTCTCCCTCTGTGGCCGAGACTCGCCGCTCGGGCCTTTTGAAATCATATCAAATCGAATCGCAAACTGTCTGTCTTCAAAGCCCTTAGGTTATGTTGACATTTTCAGCAGGAGCCGGCGGCTTGACCGAAGGGCCCTACTTCGGATCAGTTCAGGTAACTTTGCAAACAGTCCCTTACAGACGCTTATGGGGATAGTCGCAAAGATCTCGGATCACGCATTGGCTGCATTTGGGACTTCGGGCCAAGCAAACATAGCGGCCGTGAAGGATCAACAAATGGTGGGCGTCGCGTTTGAACTCGGGGGGCGCGAGCCGGTCCAGCTTTTCCTCCACTTGACGCACATTGGCGCCCGGCGCCAGACCGGTCCGATTGCAGACCCGAAAGATATGGGTATCGACCGCGATGGTGGGCTCCCCGAAAGCGGTGTTGAGGACCACGTTGGCGGTTTTGCGTCCCACGCCCGGCAAGGCTTCCAGTGCTTTGCGAGTGCGGGGCACCTCGCCGCCGTGCGCCTGTAATAATTGCCGACACAGGGCAACGAGATTCCGGGCCTTGGTGTTATACAAACCGATATGGCGGATGTAGCGCTTCAGTCCCGCCTCGCCCAATGCCAGTATCTGCGCGGGCGTATTGGCCACCCGGAACAACTCGGCGGTGGCCTTGTTGACGCTTTTGTCGGTGGCCTGAGCCGACAACACCACCGCCACCAGCAACTCGAAGGATGACCGGTAATCGAGTTCGGTGGTGGGATTGGAAATGGTTTCGCTCAAGCGCTCGAAGATCAGGCGAGCCTTGCTTGCCAGGGAACGCTTCGAACACGCGCCCGCATCCAGATCAACCGGATGGTTCATAACGCCCGCTTCCTTTTCAATGCCGCCTTTTTGGCTTCCAGCTTCGCCCGTCTTTCCGCCGCCGCCTCCATCAAACGCCGCCTGCGGGCCCGATGTCTGCGCTTGGCCAACTCGGCTCGCTGTTTTCTTGCTTCTTCGGTCCGCGGACGCAGATAATCCGGGGTGGGAATCATATCGATGCAATCCACCGGACACGGATCAAGGCACAACCGGCAACCGATGCATTCGGCGGCAATCACGGTATGCATCAGGTTCGCCGCCCCCACGATGGCATCCACCGGGCAAGCCTCCAGGCAACGGGCGCAGCCGATGCACCGCGATTCGTCAATTTTGGCAACCTGGGTAAACGTTGCTTTGCCCATTATATATAACTAATATCTGGCGAACTATCCGAGGCGCCGGGTGGAGGCTTGCCGGACCGTTGGCGCCCCGGACGGACGCCATCGAGCCCCCACGGAGGGGTTCACGGCGTGTCCGGCAAGCCTCCACCCGGCGCTGCAACGGTGTGGAACCATCAACTATTTGACTTTCATACCGGGCTCGGCACCCTCATCCGGCGACAATAGAAACAACTCTTCGCCCCCGGGGCCGGCGGCCAAAACCATTCCTTCGGAAACACCGAAACGCATCTTGCGCGGCTTGAGGTTGGCCACCATCACCGTCAGCCGGCCTTCCAGATCCTTCGGATCGTAGGCGGCTTTGATCCCGGCAAATACGTTGCGGGTCTCTCCACCCAAATCCAGCGTCAGCCTCAAGAGCTTGTCCGCGCCTTCCACCGCCTCCGCCTTCTGAATGCGGGCGATGCGCAGATCCACCCGGGCGAAATCTTCGTAATCGATCGTCGCCGAGGGATCGGTTTTTTCCTTGGAAGGTTGAGCGGCGGGTTTCAAGTCTTCTTTGGAGGCTTCCACCATGGCGGCGACTCGGTCCGGGTCGACCCGGCTCAAGAGCGGCTTGAAGGGTTCGATCCGATGGTTCAACAACGGGGGTGTGGAAATGTCCGGCCAGGATTGCTCGGAGAGGTTCAAAAAGCTTTCCGAATCGGCCGCAAGGCGGGGCAGCACCGGCTTGAGATAACCCACCAAAATCCGATACAGATTGATCCCCTGGGTGCATACCGCTCGCAATTCCTTGTCCAGCGCCGGGTCCTTGGCCATGATCCAGGGCTTGTGCTCGTCGATGTATTGATTGGCCGCATCCGCCAATGCCATGATCCGGCGCATCGCTTTGCCGAACTCGCGCGTCTCGTAAGCCTTTGCGATCTCCTCGCCGGCCGCCACGAAGCTTTGGTAAAGGTCCGCGTCGGGCAAAGTTCCGGCCAAGGTGTTGTCGAACCGCTTCTTGAGAAAACCGCTCAAGCGGCTGGCGATGTTGACCACCTTGCCCACCAGGTCGGCATTGACCCGCTGGCAGAAATCGTCGAAGTTGAGATCGATGTCTTCCACCCCCGCTCCCAGCTTGGCGGCGAAGTAGTAGCGCAGATACTGGGGATCGAGGTGATCCAAATACGTCCGGGCGTTGATGAAGGTGCCGCGGGATTTGGACATCTTCTCCCCGCCGACGGTGAGAAAGCCGTGGGCGGAAATGGCGGTGGGGGTCCGGAAACCCGCCCCATGCAGCATGGCCGGCCAAAACAAGGCGTGGAAATAGACGATGTCCTTGCCGATGAAGTGGTACAACTCGGCATCCGGATCCGGGTTCCAATAGGCGTCGAAATCCAGCCCCTTCTCCTCGCACAAATGTTTAAAGCTGGCCATGTAGCCGATGGGCGCATCCAGCCAGACATAAAAATACTTGCCCGGGGCGTCGGGAATCTCGAAGCCGAAATAGGGCGCGTCCCGGGTGATATCCCAGTCCCTGAGACCGGACTGCAGCCATTCGTTCACTTTGTGCGCCACTTCCGGCTGCAAATGCCCCGACCGGTGCACCCATTGTTTGAGAAAATCGGCGAAATCCGACAATTGGAAGAAATAGTGCAAGGTCTCCTTTTTCACCGGCTGCGCGCCGGACACCGCCGAGATCGGGTTTTTCAAGTCGGTGGGGGCATAGGTCGCTCCGCATGCCTCGCAGCTGTCTCCATACTGGTCGCGGGCGCCGCAACGCGGACATTCGCCTTTGATGAAGCGGTCGGGCAAAAACATTTCCCGGACCGGGTCGTAGAATTGCTCGATGGTTTTGGCCTGGATATGACCGGCATCCCGGAGACGCCGGTAGATCAAATCGGCCAGTTCCCGGTTCTCCGCCGAATGGGTGCTGTAGTAGCAATCGAAATCGATATCGAACCCGGCGAAATCGGCTCGATGCGCTTGTTCCATCCGCTCGATCAAGGCTTCCGGCGCAACCCCCTCCTGCCGTGCCCGGAGCATGATCGGCGTGCCGTGGGTGTCATCGGCGCACACATACCAGCAGTTGGCGCCGCGCAGCTTTTGGAATCGGACCCAAATATCGGTCTGGATGTATTCCACCAGGTGCCCCAGATGAATCGGGCCGTTGGCGTAGGGCAAAGCGCTGGTAACCAGTATTCTGCGAACGGAAGCTTGCATAGGGCGGTTCAATCCTGTCCAAATTCTTCAAAACATACCATTTTAACGCAACTCCTTCCGTCATTTTCTTCTTACATTGGTGATAAAGTATAAAAACACTCCACTCCGGTGAAAGATTATGGAACAGGCATTGACAATCACCCGCGGCCACCCCCTGCCCTTGGGGATACACGCCTTCGACGGCGGAATCAATTTCGCGGTGTTCAGCCGCCACGCCACCCGTCTGTGGCTTCTGTTGTTCGACGATCCCGAGGCGCTGGACCCGAAATGGTGGATCGAGCTGGACCCCGTCCACCATCGCACCGGGGACATCTGGCATGTATACGTCCAGGGCGCCCATCCGGGCTTGAGCTATGTATTCCAGGCGGACGGTCCGTCCTCGCCCCGCGAAGGACACCATTTCAACGCTCGCCGCGCCCTGCTCGACCCCTACGCCCAGGCATTGGTGGAGGTGGAGCACTGGGACTTCGCCATTCTTCGCGACGATTGGCTGCTGGAGCACCCCGACGAGCCGATCCCCAAACATCAATATCGCATCAAGGGGCTGATCCCTCAGGAGGACGATTTCGACTGGGGCGACGATCGCCCCTTGCGCACGCCCTGGCCGAAAACCGTGGTTTACGAAACCCATGTGCGCGGCTTGACCATCCACCCTTCCTCTGCCGCCCTGCGTCCCGGCACCTTTTTGGGGGTGATCGAGAAAATTCCTTATTTTAAGGAATTGGGCGTCACCGCATTGGAGCTGATGCCGGTGCATCAATTCAATCCCCGCGAACTGGATCGCCACAACCCACTCACCGGCGAGCAGTTGGTCAATTACTGGGGCTACAGCACCGTCGCCTTTTTCTCTCCCCATGCCCAATACAGCAGCGGCCACAAGCTGGGAGGGCAACTGACCGAATTCAAGGCGATGGTGAAAGCCCTGCACGAAGCGGGGATCGAAGTGCTTTTGGATGTGGTCTTCAATCACACCGCCGAAGGCAACAGGCACGGCCCCACCCTCAATTTCCGGGGGCTGGACAACTCCATCTATTACATCCTCGAAGAAAGCGACCGATCCCGATACGTCAACCACTCCGGTTGCGGCAATACCCTCAATTGCAATCACCCGGTGGTGCGGCATTATATTTTGGAGTGCCTCCGTTACTGGGCCACCGAGATGCACGTGGACGGCTTCCGCTTCGACCTGGCTTCGATTCTGGGGCGCGATCAGTCCGGCCAATTGATTCCCAACCCCCCGCTTCTTGAATCCATCGCCGAGGATCCCATCCTGCGCGAAGTCAAACTCATCGCCGAAGCCTGGGACGCCGGCGGCGCCTATCAGGTGGGGCTATTCCCGGGCGAGCGCTGGTCCGAATGGAACGGCCAATACCGCGACGACGTGCGCCGTTTCTGGCGCGGCGACCACGGCATGCTGGGCCCCTTCGCCACTCGCCTGTGCGGCAGCGCCGACCTGTACCAGCACAGCGGCAAAACCCCGGTCAACAGCATCAACTTCATCACCAGCCACGACGGTTTCACCCTCAACGACCTGGTTTCCTACGAACACAAACACAACGAATCCAACGGGGAAAACAACCGCGACGGCAGCAACGACAATTACAGCTGCAATCATGGCGTCGAAGGGCCCGCCGACAACCCGGCGATCGAAGCCGTCCGGTTGCGCCAGATCAAAAACTTCCTCACCACCCTGTTCGTCTCCCGCGGCATTCCCATGCTCTTGGGCGGCGATGAATTCCGCCGCACCCAACAGGGCAACAATAACGCCTACTGTCAAGACAACGAGATCTCCTGGTACGACTGGAGCCTGGTGAAAAAGAATATTCACCTGGTCCGGTTCGTCCAGCAATTGATCCGCTTCCGCCGGGCCCATTCCATATTGAGCCGGGAGGCCTTTTACAAGGAGGGAGACATCGAATGGTTCGGACCGGACAAAGCCCCGCCGGATTGGAGCGAGGGCCACGCACTGGGCACTCACATCCATCCGGACACCTCCGAAGGCCATGATTTGTGTCTATTGTTCAATGCCGGACACGAACCGGTGCAGTTCGATTTGCCGTTCCTTTCCGCCGACCACCATTGGTGTGTCGCAATCGACACCGCCGCGGCGTCACCCGACGACATTCACGAAATCGGCGCCGAACCCCCTTTACCCGATCGCAAGCATCTACAATTGACTGAGCGCAGTCTTGTCATTTTAGTTGCCCGACCCCTGGATTGACGATGACCACTGACAAACGCCGCCTCGCCGACCGCCGACGCCTGAGCTGGCGGACCCTGGTCTGTGCCTTGACCCGTGGTCGGCGCCGCGGACCCCGCCGAATCGAGGAGTGCCAAGCGCCTCATTACGTCGACATCTACGAGGATATTCGCTTACTGATCTGGTCGGCGGGAATCATCGGGTTTTGCGTACTCGACGCCTTTTTCACCCTGCAGATCTTGCAGCGCGGCGGACTGGAGCTCAATCCGGTGATGGCGTTTCTCCTGGGAATCAGCGTGCCGGCCTTCTTCTATGGAAAATATGCACTTACCGCCGGCGCGATCCTGTTCATTCTTCTCCACGTCAATTTCAAGGTATTGGGAATCCCGGTGCGCCACATCCTGCCGATCCTGTTCTTTTTCTATGCCGGCTTGATTGGCTACGAAGGGTTCTTGCTGTCCGGCTGAACCGAAAAGGGCATCACTTTTTCCACCACCGCCGATCCCACGCTGTCCCCCCAAACGTTCACGGCGGTGCGAAACCGATCCAACAGCCAGTCCACCGACAGCAGAATGCCGATGTATTCCACCGGCAGGCCCACCGCGTTGAGCACGATGACCATGGTCACCAAGCCCGCTTCGGGAATGCCGGCCGCGCCGATCGCGGCCAGGGTGGCGGTAATCGCCACCGTCGCTTGCTGCAGCAAGCTCAACTCGATGCCCAACACTTGAGCGATGAAAATCGCCGCCACCGCCTCGTAGAGCGCGGTCCCGTCCATGTTGATGGTGGCTCCCAGGGGGAGCACGAATTCCACCGATTCGCGCGCCACCCCGGCCCGATCCACCGCCGATTCCATCGTCACCGGCAAGGTGGCGGAAGAACTGGCGGTGGAAAAGGCGGTCAAGAGTGCCGGCGACATGCGTCCCAGAAAGCGGCCAGGACGGCGGCGGGAAAACACCCACAAAATGACCGGCAGAACGACGAAGGCATGGACCCCCAATCCCAGCAGAACGGTCAACACGTACCATCCGATTTGCTGCAAAGTTTCCAGAAAAGCGCCCTGAGCCTGAGCTTCTCCGAAGCGCGCCGCCACCAGACAAAAGACTCCCAGCGGGGCGATTTTCATGATCATCAGAATGAACGCCATCAAGGCCTCGTTGAGCTGGACGATGAACTCGGTCACCCGGCCGACCCGCTCCCCAAGGACGGACAGGATGCCGGCAAACAGGATGGAAAACACGATCAAAGGCAACAATTGGGTGTCGGCCATGGCGCCGATCAGATTGTCGGTGAACAGCATCAACACCAGATTCTCCAAAATGGTAGCGATGCTCGCATCGGCGGTTGCAGCGATGCTTTCATCTTTGGCCAGTCCGGCCAAGGCCTCTCCCTGAATCCGCCCGCCGGGTTCGATCCAATTGACCAGCAAAACTCCCACAATAACCGCCAGCAAGGTCGTGGTAAGATAGTACGCGATCGCGACCGCACCGGGCCGGCGAAGCTTTCGCACATCCCCTAGACCGATGATGCCGCTCATCACGCTCGACATGACCAGGGGCACCACCAACATTTTCAAAAGACGCAGAAATACTTCACCACCGATCTCCAGATGCAGCGCCATCCCGGGGGCGCCCACCCCCACCACGACGGCACCCACGATTGCCACAAGCATGGCTATTGTGAGGTGGTTACCCTTTCCCATGAAACACTCCCGATTTAAGTTGATATAATTGATCGAATGATAGTTTTGTCATTTTTCTCCATGGTTTTCAGATCGGGCGCAGCAACCATCCCCCACGTCCAACCCTAAATGGCCATTCGCATCGACCAACTCTCTCTGCCTCCGGCGTGGCGGCAATTTTGGCATTGGTGGCAAGACCAGCTGATCAAATCCATACCTGAGGCATGCAAGCGCTGGTTCTTCCATCATACCCATATCCTGCTTGCTTTACCGAGTGAGGGGGAAGTCCGATTCTGGCGCCGGAAAGAAAATGCCGTGACCGAGTTGGAGCAAAAAGCAGGTCCCGATTCATGGCGTGCTTGGCAAGCGGAAGAAGACGCCACGTTCACGCTCTTGCTGTTACCCGGCCAGTACCTTCACAAGCAGATCTATTTACCCCTGGCCGCCCAAGAGAACCTGCGCCAGGTAATCGGTTTCGAACTGGATCGCCAAACCCCGTTCAGCGCCGATCAGGTGTATTTTAGCAGCCGGGTGATCGAGCGCCTCGCCGGGAAACGGCAACTGAAAGTCGAAATCGCCCTCACCCCGCGCGAGTTTTTGGACGATCAACTCGCATACTTTCATCAAGCCGGCCTAAAACCCCGGCATGTGGATGCCGCCGTCTGGGAAAACCATTACCCTGTCCCGTTGAAATTCGACCTGCTGCCCCCCCGCTGGCGCACCACCGAGAGTCACTGGCGACACTTCGTGAACTGGACCTTGGGGGGAATTTTGGTTTTGCTGATCGGTTTGGCCCTGGCCCTCCCTATCGCTACCCAAAGCAATATCCTGGAGGCGCTGGAAGATCAGGTCGACCAAACCCGGCGGACGGCTCAAATCACCAATAAACTGAAGAAGCAGGTCACCGAATTGGAACAAAAAGCCCGCTTCGTGCTGACCCGTAAACGCGCCATCCCACCCATCGTTGAGGTCATGAATGATCTTTCCCAAAGACTTCCCCTGGACACTTGGCTGAACGGTTTCAATTACCGAGAGGGAGAACTGCGGATCAACGGCCACTCCCCCGCCGCCTCCAAACTGATCGAGATTCTGGAGGCTTCTCCCTTCCTGAGCGACATACATTTCGTCTCTCCCATCACCCAGGATCGCCGCACGGGACTGGAGCGATTTCAAATCAGCATGAATGTCGGCTACGAGCATGATGACAAACCTGACTGAATCCCAACAGCGTCTGGCGGCGTGGAGCTTGACACTGATACCCGTGCTGCTGTTTTATTTTCTGTTGGTGGCGCCTTATGTCAGCTGGGTGCGTTCCAACCAGGAACGCATCTCCGAACTCCAATTCCAACTGGAACGACTCTCCCGTAGTGCCGCCGAAGAGCCGAGTTGGCGCAAACGTCTCAAGAGCCTGCAAACCCGCCATAATCAGGATGAGCATTATCTCAGCGGAGAGACGCCCGCCCTCGCTTCGGCCGAATTGCAAAGGCGTTTGGGGGAAATCATCCGCACCGCCGGCGGCGAACTGACCAGCACTCAAGTCCACCCCCAACACCAGGAAGAAGAATTCACCCGCATCGCCGTACGGATACGCTTATTGGGCAATTTGGAGGTGTTGCGCGAGGTTTTGCATAGCATCGAATCCAATCGCCCCCTGTTGATCGTGGACAATCTCAATATCCGGCCTTTACCCGGACGCCGCGATCCCAAGACTCGCCAACCGCTCCCTTCCGATCGCTTGAACATGGACATGGAAGTGGTCGGCTATATGCCCACGCCGACAACATGAAGGAACTGATGCGCCATCCGGGAACTTGGTTGCTGATAGCAGGCTGCCTTCTGGCCGCCTTGGGCGTCGGTATCGAATACCGTCTGCTGCAACGCCAGATCGCCGATGCTTTGCAGCCTCCGCCGGCACCCTCCAAGGAAGCGCGAATTCCGGCAGCCATACCGGAGAATGCAGCGGAACTGCCACCCATCGACACGTTTACCGCTCTCATCGTGAACCCGCTATTTATCGAAGGCCGTCAACCCCTACCCGAGGAATCGCAAACCTCCGATGCCGAGACCGAGGAAGCCGAAGCGGAAAAAAAGCCGCCGCCGGATCTCCGCCTCACCGGCATCCTGGATACCCCCGAAGCCGGACAAATCATTCTGGTACAGGACCCCGAGGGCAAAACCTTGCGCTTTAAACCGGGGGATGTCATCGACGGTTGGCAGGTCACGGAACCGGAAACCGATCAAGTCGTTTTAGATCAGGACGGCGAACATCACATCCTCAAGTTAATCAAACCCCGTCCTGGCCAAGCGAAAGCCGAAAAGAATCAGAAGCGACCTCCCCCCCACGACAACCCATTTGCTCGCGCGGCGCGAAGAAAAAACAACCAATAGGGAAGCTTAGATGCAGTGGCACCTTGCAAAACGACTCACTTGGGCGATATTGATCACCACAGGATTGGCAAGCTGCGAATACCTGGACACCAACTTGCGCGAAAAAATCCCGCTCGATTCGGTAACCGCCATAGAACCGCCGCCCGAGGAACCCGAGGGCGAAATTCCCCTGTCCCAGGAGGAAGCACAGCCCGGCTTGGAAAAAACCGAAATCTACCCGGGCACCAAACAGTTTATGCGCCCCGTGCCGACGCCTCACCCCAAGAAGGAAGCCGGCCAGTACACCTTGAATTTCGACGATGCCGACCTGGGAGAGGTGGCTAAAGTCATCTTGGGGGATATCCTCCAGGTCAACTATACGATGAGTCCCAAAGCAGGGGGTAAGATCACCCTTCAGACCACCCGTCCCCTCCGCAAAGATGAAGTGATGCCTGCCCTGGAAATGGCGCTGCGGATGAACGGCTTGGCTTTGACCCTGAAAAACGGCTTTTATTGGATCGGGCCGGCCAACGAGGCGACCGTCGGCGCGCCGATCGGATTGGTGCAACAAAAATTGCCACCGGGATTCCAGATTCGCATTTTCCCCTTGCGTTATGTCAGCGTCGAATCCATGGAGAAAATCCTGAAGCCGATTCTTCCGCCCAACGCCATTCTCTACACCGATAATATCCGCAACCTGATGGTGGTGGCGGGCAGTGCTTCGGAGTTGGCTCCCCTGGAAGACACCGTCCAGGCTTTCGACGTGAATTACCTCGAAGGCATGTCGGTGGGACTGTTTCCCCTCGACAACGTGGATGTCGACACGCTGGCCCAAGACCTGAAAAACGTCTTGGGAGATAAGGTCTTCGGCGAAGAGAGCTCCCTTCTGCGCGTTTTTCCGATCAAACGCCTCAATGCCCTGATGGTCATCTCCAGCCAACCGGACTACCTGGAGATGGCGGAAACCTGGATCGAACGACTGGATCGGACCACTTCCGAGACTTCGGGGGGCGTACACGTCTACCGGGTGCAAAACGTGGATGCGGTCGAACTGGCCGACACCCTGAATCAGATCTTCACCGGCCGCAGCAGTAAACCGCCCGAAGCCTCGCTGGCCCCGGGTTTGAAAAAGGAAACGGTGAGCGGCACAACTTCCGGCAGCTCATCCTCCTCCAACAGCCGCCCCAGGGCTTCCAGTAGCGGTTCGGCTGTTTCCACCAAGGGAGAAGTTCGGATCATTGCCGACGAATCCAACAACGCCTTGATCGTCATTGCCGATCAAGAGGATTACCGAGCCATCGAACGGGTAATCAACCGATTGGACATCATGCCCCTGCAAGTCTTTATCGACGCATCCATTATCGAAGTCACCCTGGAAGACCAGCTGCAATATGGGCTGCAATGGTTCGTGCAAAACAAGCTTCCCAAAACTAATAGCTCGATAGGCCTGACCGAAAACGGAATCAATCTAACCGATGCCGCCAAGGAGGCCCTACTGAGTACCTTCTCCTCCGGCTTCTCTTATACTTTTCTAAATAGTTCGCGAGATATCGGCGTCATCCTGCAAGCGCTGGCAAGCGACAACAAGCTCAATGTCATTTCCGCCCCTTCCCTGATGGTCCTCAACAATCACGAAGCCAATATCGTGGTGGGCGATCAGATTTCCCTGCGCACCGGTTCGTTTGTGAACACCGCGAGCAGCAGCGGGGTTGCGGAAACTTTCCAGCAGCGCGACACCGGCGTCCAGCTGACCATCAAGCCCCGAGTCAATGCCGGCGGCTTGGTGATCATGGAATTGGAGCAAACCGTGGACGATGTGGGGGCTCAACAGGACAACAGTGGGAACCCCACCATCCTCAAGCGCGAAATCAAGAGCACCGTCGCCGTCAAAGACGGGGATACCCTGGTCCTCGGCGGTTTAATCAGGGACAGGAGGAGTCAAGACGAGCAGGGCATTCCCTTCTTGCACTCGTTACCGCTGATCGGCCCCCTGTTTGGCAGCACTAACGAAAGGTTCAATCGCACCGAGTTGGTGGTTCTGCTAACCCCCCGGGTCGTTCAAAGCCGCGGCGATGTCTATGGAATTACCAACGAGTTCAAACAACGACTACGGCAGATTTACGAGGTTCCCGGCAATTACTTCGAGAAGCAGATACCGGCAAAACAGTCTGGCGATCATCGGCAGCATGAATCGGCGGAGACTAAAGAAAGCAGTGACATGGGAGGCTGATCGGTTATCGCCTTTACATCTCCGATAGGCTTTCCCGAATCCGTACTTGGAGTCTAAAGCAATCCACCTTGCCGCTTCCCAGCAGCGGCAATTCGGTTGTCGTAACGACCCGGCGCGGCAACCAAAGTTCGGGGACACCTTCGTCACGGGCAAGGCCACGCAGATGTTCCAGATCCACCTGGGGACACTCGGAGACCAGAACGATCGCCTCCCCCTTTCGGGCGTCGGGGACGGTCACCGCGGCATGGCGATAGCCCGGCCAAATACGGGAGGCCAGCGACTCCACTTCGGTCAGAGACACCATTTCACTGCCCACCTTGGCGAACCGCTTTAGGCGGCCGCAGATGGTGACGAAACCTTCTTCGTCGATACGAACCACGTCGCCGGTATCGTACCATCCCTCGCCAAAGTGGGAGACCGGCGGAACCAGCTCGCCCGGGTGTTCGGGCAAATAATAGCCCAGCATGACATTGGGGCCCCGCACGAACAAACGCCCGCCTTCGGTCAAACCTTCCACCGGCTCCAAGCGCCACCGGATACCCGGCAAAAACCTGCCTACGGTGCCGGCCCGATAATACATGGGCGTATTGACCGCCACCACCGGACTGGTTTCGGTGGCGCCGTAGCCTTCCAAAATCCGGATGCCGAATTTGTCCATCCACAATCGCCGGACATCGGCTTGCAGCTTTTCCGCCCCGGCGAACACGTACCGCACGCTGTAGAAGTCGTAAGGATGAGCGTTTCGCGCATATCCCGCCAGGAAAGTATTGGTGCCGAACAGCACGGTGGCGTTGATTTCGTAGGCCAACTCCGGCACCACTTTATAGTGCAGCGGGTTGGGATACAGAAAAGTGTCTATGCCGGAAGTGAGAGGCAGAATCAGCCCGGCGCTCAGACCGAACACATGAAAAAGCGGCAGCACATTGAGCACCACGTCGGTGGGACCGAAATCCACCACCGTCCCCAGTTGAATACAATTGCTGAGAATATTGCGGTGAGACAAAAGCACTGCCTTGGGCGCGCCTTCCGAGCCGGAAGTGAACAGCATCACCGCAGGCAGTCGACTTGCCTCCGAATTCGGTCGGTACCACCAGGAAGCGGTCCAGGCACGCCAAAGCGCGCCAAGCTTAAGCCGAGGCGTCACCTCATCGACCCAATCCTCCAGAAAGAAGAGACGCACGCCCTTCTCGATCAATGCCTTCAAGGCGGGCTCCAAATCGGCCATCTCCACGAACCGGCGCGAGGTGATCACCCTTTCGATGCGGCCGGTGGCACAGGCGCCCAGTAACCCCTTCACGCCGGCGGTATAGTTCAACATCGCGGGCAAACGGTCGGTCACCTGGACCGCAAACATCAAGGCAACGGTATTGGAAGTGCTGGGCAGCAACAAGCCCACGTTGCTCCCGCATTCGGTGTGACGGTCGACCAGCCGGGCCAGAACCAAAACGCGGGTCATCAACTTTCGATAGGTCAATGGACGGCGTTCCACATCCTCCAAGATCCGCTTCCCGCCGCCGTGCAAACGGCGGGCGTCCAACAGCGTCGCGAATAAGGTTCTATCGCTCGAGGCGGTCACCTGGAGCATTTCGGTCATCAAATCCGCCAACTTGACGCCGGCCAGCTTGCGCCGTTCCGCCCCCTTGATTTCGGCTGGCGGGCAAATGTCGCGGGGGGCAAGCACGTGCAGGGTGATTTTAGGAAACCAGCGACGCCGCACCCGCCCCTTGAGCCGGGAAAACGGCGTGAATTGCGCGCCGTCGATCCGTACCGGCAGCACCCGGGCCCCGGCCCGATCCGCCACCATGCCGGTACCGTCGTAAATCTTCATCAAGGTGCCAGTAACCGTGATCCGCCCCTCGGGAAAAATGACCGTGCGGTGGCCGCCGCGCAAATGTTGAATCAAACCTTTCAATGCACCGGACTGGTGGGGATCCAAAAGAAATACGCGGGCAAACCGCAGAAACGGGCGAACCCAAACAAGACGGGCGATATGGGTATTGACGGCGAAAGTCAACGGGCCGGGCAAAAACGCCCACAACAATACCGGGTCCAGGAAGGACAAATGATTGGCGACGACCAAGAGCCTCCCGTCGGCGTTCCGATATTGTTCCAAGCCGTGCAGCTCTACTCGGTAAAATAAACGCAGCAGCGTCCGGACGATAAATTTCAACACCTTATTTCTCCCATAGCAGCGACGTCGATCCCCAGCAAAACAGCTTTTGGTTTGCAAATATTATCCCGATCGTTACGATGCAGCATCCATTGATGCTTCTCCACCCTTATGGAAACCATGCACGTTCCGGAAGACTGGAAAAACGCGGCCCAATCTATATTTGGCCGCGGGCTTCGAAAGATCCTGGTATTGGGGGCTTCCGATCGGGGCAAAAGCACTTTCTGCACTTACCTGGCGTGGTATTTGTTGCGACAAGGTATGCAGCCGGCGATCATCGACGCCGATGTGGGACAGAAAGATATCGGGCCTCCGGCCACCGTGACGCTGGGTTATCCAGATTTGAACCAACCGCTCTCCCGTCTGCAGCCGGCCGGCATCTATTTCGTGGGGGCGGTGACGCCGGTGGCGCATTTTTTACCCATGATCGTGGGCACCCGCCAGCTTCTGGATCGGACAAATGCCCCCTTCGTGATCATCAACACCAGCGGCCTGATACAAGGCGTCGGGGAAATATTGAAAGCGTATCAGATTGACAGTCTCCAGCCGGATGCCATCGTCGCCTTGGCGCGAGGACGGGAACTGAATGCCATCCTGACGGCCCACCGTCATTTTCGAATTTTACGTTTACATCCTTCTTCTCACGCCCGCCTCAAATCACCGCAATTCCGCTTCGAGCGCAGGCAGGCCGCGTTCCGTCGTTACTTCCGTCGCGCCAAGGCATTTGCCCTCAATAGAAATGTTGTGAATCTACAACGTCTTCCGACGCGGGGACGCCCCCCTTTGGAGACGCTTTTAAGCGCAAATCTCTTGTGCGGTCTGGCTGATGCCCACCAAAAACCATTGGGATTGGGACTGATTCAGCGCTTCGATTCGCATAAACAACGCATCTTTATTTCCAGCCCCGTGAATCGGGACGCGGTCAAGGTGCTTCAATGGAGCGATCTGCGGTTGGATCCGGCAGACGGATAACGCTCTAATATTACCCGGCGCCCTGGGTTTCGACTGCAGCTTCCTTTTGCATTTCCCGTTGCAGCAACGAGGACATATCATTCAATCCGTCGGAAAGCATGGCGATGGTGTCGTCCAGACTCAAGATACCCACCAGACTTCCCCGGTGATCCACCACCGGCAAGCGCCGCATACCGGCCTCACGCATTTTTTCCACGGCCGAATGCACGTCTTCCGATTCGAGCGTGACCTCCAATTCCGTCGTCATGACCTCGGCCACCGGTATCGTAGCCCCCGAAAGATCCTCCGCACCGATCCGCAGAATGATGTCCCGATCGATCAGAATGCCGACCGGCACTATAATCGTCTCGGCTTCAGGCGGAGGCGACTCGATCGATTTTTTCTTGCTCCGTCTGCCCCACCATTTTTTCTTCTTACGCTTATCTCTTTCCAAGGAGGGAAAGTATTCGCGTTCTTCCACCACCAAAAGACCCCGCTCGTGTCGATCGCGCATTAATCGAGCGGCATCGGCCACCATCGTGTCCGGCGAAATCGTCACCACTTCGCGTCGACATACCTCTCCCACCGGACGCCAGGCCCGCTTATGGGGAACATACTTGTAAAGTCGGTGCATCATGTTCAGAAACCATTGGGGACGGAACAGCACCACGAAAATCAACAAAAGATCGGCTTCGGGAACCCCGATCGTCACTTCATCGATTACCAAAAGCACAATCGTCCAAATGATTACCTTGGCTTTATAGGAACGCTCCTTTTTAGGTTTTTTCTTCTGCGCTTGTTCTTGATCGGCCATCTTAGAATTTTCCTGATTCACCAAACGGATCTAAAATTGTGTCCAGACGCGTGTGAAACCTTCCGTAATCAAGCGTTGACTTCGGCTTCCCTTTGGATTTCCCGTTGGAGCAGCTCCACCATATCGTCCAAACTGTCGGAAAGCATGGCGATGGTTTCATCCAGGCTGAGGGTGCCTACGATTTCCCCGCGCCGATCCACCACCGGAAGCTGCCGCGCGCCGACCTCGCCCATTTTCTCCACCACCGAATGGACATCCTCTGTTTCGACCGCTACCGCCAAATTGGTGGTCATGACTTCGGCCACCGTGGTCGCGCTCCAGGACAGACCTTCCGCTTCAACCCGGAGGGCGATATCCCGATCGGTCAGGATTCCGACTGGAACCAGGATCGTCTCGGCCCGGGGTTGGCCGGGGCTGACCGCTTTTTCTTGTGCGCGTTTACCCTTTCCGCCTTTCTTTTTGATTGTCTCGGAGGCGACTTCTTCCGGGGTGGGGAGATATTCGCGTTTTTCCACGACCACCAAGCTTCTAACGTGTTCGTCGCGCATCAACCGAGCCACATCGATCACCGGCGTGTCGGGCGGAACCGTCACCACTTGACGCTGGCAGATATCCCCCACCGAACGCCAGGCTTGGCTCCGAGGAACGTATTCGTAAACCCGATGGACCATATTCAGGAACCAACGCGGCAAAAAAATCAAGATGGAAAGCATCAATACTTCGGCGAACGGGATCCCCGGCGTGACTTCATCGCTCACCAACAGCACGAAAATCCAGAGAAGTGCCTTGCCCCGATAGGAGCGGGTTTTTTTAGGTTTCTTAGGTCGTTTTTTTTTCTTGGCTTGATCTTGATCGGCCATTTTCAAAGCTACTCACTGACGTGATTGTCCGAATAACGTGAGAATTTCCCCACAAAACCCCTATCTTAAAGTTTTTGCAACTGAATCGGAAACCGAATGTCCCATCCGCTGGACAATTTTATTGGAAAAAGTATAATCATTATCATTAGTATTTAAGAGGCGCCCCATGAATGCTCGAATTTTAAGCATGGTTTCGCCCGGACAACGGATTCGAATCGTGGACGTTCCCGGCAAGCGGGTCCGCATACGTCTTCTAAGCCTGGGGTTTGCCCCCGGCACGACCCTCACCGTGCTGTGGAACCGGGCCGGCGCGGTCATCGTCGGCCGAGACGGCGACCGGATGGCCATCGGTCGGGGCTTCGCCGAACAAATTCTGGTCGAACCGGTAAGCGCATCATGACGACACACACTATCGCTCTCATCGGCAACCCCAATTCGGGTAAAACCTCTCTCTTCAACGCCCTCACCGGCGCTCGCCAGCGCACCGGCAACTGGCCGGGGGTCACGGTGGAGCGCAAAGAAGGCCGGTGCCGTCACGGCGACGATCAATTCGTTCTCATCGACCTGCCCGGCACCTACTCGCTGGATCCGGGAGAATCTTCCGCCGACGAACGCCTCGCGCGGGAATTCATTCTCTCCCATCAGGCCGAGGTGATCGTCAACATCGCCGACGCCACCCATCTGGAGCGGGCGCTCTATTTGACCTTGCAGCTCATCGAAACCGGAATCCCCCAAGTCCTGGCGCTCAATATGATGGATTTGGCGGAGCGTCAAGGCATCCATTTGGATCTCAATGCCTTGAGCGAAGCGTTGGGGGTTCCGGTGGTCCCGCTGGTAGCGCGCCAGGGCAAGGGCGTGGAAGTACTCAAACAAACCGTTGCCCGGCAGGCCCGCCGACCTCATGCCGGCCATTCCGTGGTGTATCCTGCCCCTTTGGCGGAAGCCATCGATACCGTGGCCGTAGAACTCGCCGCGGCGGCGCCTGAGTTGCCGGCTCGCTGGCAGGCGCTGGATCTTCTATCCGGTTATCCTTCCCGCCAGGAAATTCCGGAGAAAATTACGAACCGCGCCTCTGAACTGCGCTCCCACGTGGAACAAAACTTGGGCGAGGAAATGGATCTTTTAATCGCCGATGCCCGTTATCAACACGCTCGGCGGATCGCCCAAGGCGTGAGAAAACACGGGGAGCTCAAGTCCACCTCCCCTTCCGACCGAATCGATGCGGTCGTCCTCAACCGCTGGCTGGGCGGCCCCATATTCCTCCTGGCGATGTATTTGATGTTCACCTTCACCATCAACATCGGCGGCGCCTTCATCGATTTCTTCGACTTGGCTGCGGCGGCATTGCTGGTGGACGGTTTCCGGGTGCTTCTGCAAAGCTGGGGAGCGCCGGACTGGCTCCAAGTGCTTTTGGCCGACGGCATCGGCGGCGGACTTCAAGTCGTCGCGACCTTCATCCCCATCATCGGCTTCCTCTATCTGTTTCTCACCTTCCTCGAAGACTCCGGCTACATGGCCCGCGCGGCGCTGGTGATGGATCGCCTGATGGAACGGCTGGGCTTGCCGGGAAAAGCCTTCGTCCCCCTGATCGTCGGCTTCGGCTGCAACGTCCCGGCGATCATGGCGGCGCGCACCCTGGAGCGGGAGCGGGAACGCATCCTGACGGTGATGATGGCGCCGTTCATGTCCTGCGGCGCGAGACTGGCGGTCTATGCGCTTTTCGCCGCCGCATTTTTCCCCCAAAACGGCCAGAACATCGTCTTCGTCCTTTATCTGGTGGGGATTCTCGCGGCGATGCTCACCGCCTTGTTGCTCAAAGCCACCCTGTTGCCGGGGGAACCGGAACCGTTGTTGATGGAACTGCCCGCCTATCAATGGCCCAGTGGGCGCAATCTGCTTCTCCACACTTGGCTACGCCTGAAAGGCTTCGTCACCGACGCCGGCAAATACATCGTGGTCATGGTGATGGTGGTCAACGTCCTCAACGCCTGGAGCACGGATGGTCGGTTCGGCCCGGACGTGCCGCCGGAAACCTCCCGGCTCTCCAGCGTGGCCAGGACCATTACCCCGGCTTTCCGGCCTCTGGGCATCGAGGAGGACAATTGGCCCGCCATCGTCGGGATCTTGAGCGGCGTGTTGGCCAAGGAAGTCGTGGTGGGCACCTTGGACGCCCTCTACTCGCGCCTGGACCAAGCGACCGACCAGGTGGAAGCCGACTCCGATTTCAGTCTTCCCGAAGCGCTCCAAGAAGCGGCCGCCACCATCCCGGCGAACCTCAAAGAAAGTCTCGCCCTGCTCACCGACCCCTTGGGATTCCGGGTCCTGGACAGCGGCGGCAATCTCGATCGGGCGGCCGAGGAACTGGAAGCCCATACCTCCACCTTCGGCGCCATGGTCAGGCGCTTCGACGGACAACACGGCGCGTTCGCCTATCTGCTGTTCGTCCTGCTGTATTTCCCCTGCGTCGCCGCCACCGCCACCATTCGCCGCGAAACCGGGTGGCGCTGGATGTTGTTCGCAGTGAGCTGGACCACCGGCTTGGCCTACGCCGCCGCCACGCTCTATTATCAAACCGTCACTTTCACGCAGCATCCCAAGCAGTCGCAGATCTATATCGGTTCGATATTGGTGGCGATCCTCCTGCTGTACGGTTTGCTCAAACTCCGGGGCAGAACCCTGTCCCCTCCACCGGGAGCGGTCACCCAAACCGGAAATGGCCCCGGGATGTTTCAACGCAGCTGCTGCAAATGATCCTGGAGCTTCGCGACCTGCTCCGCCGGCACCAGCAGATTCCCTTGGGGGAACTGGCCGCGGAGTTGGGCATCGCCCCTGAAACCGCCTGTCCCATGCTCGAGCGCCTGATCCGCAAAGGCCAGGTGGAACGGCTGCCTGCCGGGACGCTGTGCGGCGGCGGGTGCCGCTTGTGTCCGCCCGACAGCGTGGAAATCTATCGTTGGATCAAGGACAATAATTCCTCCTAACCGAAAGGAGGAAATAATGCTAAAAAAACACCTGCTGACTTCAGCGATCGGCCTGTTCTGCCTCACCGTCCAAGCCGCGCCTCCCCCCTCCAATGGCATCGAACTGCCGGAGACCTATAAAAACTGGCGCGTCATCGGCGTTTCCCACCGCGACGACAACGACTCCTTGCGCGCCATCACCGGCAACGCCATCGCCATGCAAGCGGTGCGGGCGGGAAAAACCGATCCCTGGCCGGATGGGACCGTCCTCGGCAAGCTGGTGTGGAAGGACAGTCGCCACCCGCTCTGGCAACCGGCCCTGGTTCCGGGGGAACTCTCCCACATCGAATTCATGATCAAGGACCGTAAAAAGTACAAAGCGACCGGCGGCTGGGGATTCGCCCGCTGGGTGGGTATGAAGCTGGAACCACTCAACAACCAAGGTGGCAAGTCCTGCTTCGAGTGCCACCAAACCGCGGCGAAAACCGATTACGTCTTCACCCGACCCGCCCCGCTGCCCTGATCCAATAACTCGATCCAATGCACCACCGGCCGGGATGCGGCCGGGCGCAAATGCAGCAGACAGCCGATATTGGCGGTGGCGATGACGTCCGGATCGCCGCTTTTCAAAGCGGCGATCTTATTGCGGCGCAACCGGCGGGCGAGCTTGGGCTGCAGGATCGAATAGGTGCCGGCCGATCCGCAGCAGAGATGGGGATCGGCGACGGGCGTCAGCTCGAACCCGAAGCGTCTCAAAAGGTTTTCCACTTTGCCTGCCAAACCCAAGCCGTGCTGCAAGGTACAGGGCGCTTGGAAGGCCACTTTGACCGGCTTGGGCTGCAGCGCTTCCAGCCCCGCTTGTTCCGCCAGCACTTCGCTCAAATCCTTGGCCAACGCCGAAACGGTCGCCGCCTTGGCGGCGTAATCCGGATCATGGGCCAGCAATTCACCGTACTCCTTGACCGTCACGCCGCAGCCCGAGGCGGTCATGACGATGGCTTCCACGCCCGCCTCCACCCACGGCCACCAAGCATCGATGTTGCGGCGCATGAACGCCAAGCCTTCGTCATGGGCGCCCAAGTGATCGCTCATCGCACCGCAGCAACCGGCCCGGTGAGCTCGAATCAAAGAAATCCCCAGACGGTCGAGAACTCGAGCGGCGGCGGCATTGATATCGGGCGCCACCACGGACTGGACGCAGCCGTCCAAAACCAGCATCCGGCGCGCATGCCGCGCAGCCGGCCAAACCGGCGTTCGGTCGGTCCCCACATAGGCCTTGAGCGATGCCGGCATCAACGGGCGCACCGTTTGCGCCAAACGATAGCAAGGTCTGAGCCGCCGGGGATAAGGCAAGCAGAGCCTCAGCAGCCGGCGCAGCAAACGTTGATGCCAGGGACGTTTCACTTGGCGCTCCACGATGCCCCGGCTGATGTCGAGCAAGCGTCCGTAACGCACGCCGGAGGGACAGGTGGTCTCGCACGCGCGGCAAGTCAGACAGCGGTCCAGATGGGTTTGAACGCGAGCCGTGGGCGGCGCCCCCTCCCACAGGGATTTGATCTGATAAATACGCCCGCGCGGCCCGTCCAGCTCGTCCCCCAGCAGTTGATAAGTGGGACAGGTGGCGTTACAAAAACCGCAGTGGACGCACGCCCGGATAATGTCGCGGGCGATTTTCGCATCCGGATGGTTTTGCAACCAAGAGGCCGGTTGTATGTGCATCTATAATTCCGCGTACATGCGTCCTGGATTGAGAATCCGATGAGGATCGAACGCTTCCTTCAGAGCCCGATGGAGCTTGGCCAAAGATTCCGGCAAGGGTTGAAACACCTCGTGCCGCGCTCCCCGGCTCCGGAACAGCGTGGCATGTCCGCCTAAATCGGCGGCCGCCCGGAAAATTTTTTGCGCGTCTTCCAAACTGCGCAGCCAGCGTTGTGCGCCCGCCCAATCCAACAGCATCCGTCCCGGCAAATCCGGTGCAGGCGCCGCAGGGGGCAGGGAAAGACGCCACAGATCCGCGTTCCCTTCGGTGAAAAAGGGACGTTGTTGTTCCCGTAGACTCTCCCAAAATCGTTCTCCTTCCGCCAACCGCTCCCCTCCCAGGCGATCGGCGGCCGAGGCCACCGCCCGCTCGGTACCGCTCAAACGAACATATAACAGCGGTTCTTCGTATGCCAGCGCGCTTAAGGGAAGGGATTGGCCCATCCAATCGGCCATGGTGTCCAGAGCCCGGTCGATTGCAACTTCCCGGCTTAGGGTCAGCTCCACCGCCGGCCGGGGAAGGACTTTCAGGGAAACTTCCAGGATGACACCCAAGGTGCCCAGGGAACCGGCCAGTAAACGACTCAGGTCGAAACCGGCCACGTTCTTCATAACCTGGCCGCCGAAAGACAGCACCTCGCCGCGGCCGGTCAACAGTTTCACCCCCAGGACGAAATCGCGTACCGCTCCGGTAAAGGGCCGCCTGGGACCGGACAGACCCGCCGCGATCGCTCCGCCGACGGTGGCGGGACCGAAGCGGGGCGGTTCGAACGGAAGCATTTGGCCTTCGGCGGCCAGCGCCTGCTCCAGATCCGCCAGGGGCGTCCCCGCACGCGCCGTGATCACCAACTCGCTGGGAGCATATTCGACCACCCCCCGGTGGCCGGCTATCGAAAGCGGGTCGCCTTGAGACCGGCGGCCGTAGAAATTTTTGCTCCCGCCGCCGACGATACACAAAGGGCGACGGGAAGCAATCGCCGCCTCGATCGTTTCCTTGAGTTCCGAAGTCCGGTCCATGTTCACAAACGCTCCAATTCCGAATGAGGTAAGTTGCCGTGATGGACGTGCATGCCGCCCAATTCGGCGCAGCGGGTCAGGGTGGGAACCGCCTTGCCGGGATTGAGCAGCCCCTCGGGGTCGAAGGCACGCTTGACGGCGTGGAATTGTTCCAAAGCTTGCGGATCGAATTGATGGCACATACCGTCCAACTTCTCCACACCGACCCCGTGTTCCCCGGTAATGGTCCCTCCGACGGCCACGCAGAGCGCCAGAATCTCGTCCCCCAGGCGTTCCACTCGCTGCAGTTCCCCGGACACGCTGGCATCGTACATGATCAAAGGATGGAGATTGCCGTCCCCGGCGTGAAAAACGTTGGCCACCTCGAGTCCGTATCGCCTGCTCAATCTTTCAATGCCCGTCAGAACCTCCGCTAAACGATGGCGGGGAATGGTCCCGTCCATGCAATAATAATCCGGCGTGATTTTACCGACCGCCGGAAAGGCGGCCTTGCGGCCGGCCCAAAATCGCCGCCTTTCGGCTTCGTCGCGGGCGACCCGAACATCGTAGGCACCGCATTGCCTGAGCAAAGCCGCCGCCCGGGCCGATTCTTCTTCCACTGCGGTCACCGGACCGTCCAACTCGCACAAGAGCACCGCTTCGGCCCCCACCGGATAGCCCGCATGGACGAAATCCTCCACCACTTCGATGGCCACCCGGTCCATCATTTCCAAGCCGGCAGGCACCAGACCGGCCCGGATCACTCCCGCCACCGCCTCCGCCGCCCAGGTGACATCGTCGAAAGCGGCCATCAATACTTGAACGCTTTCAGGAAACGGCAACAGACGCACGGTCACTTCCGTCACCACTCCCAGAAGCCCTTCCGAGCCGTGCATCAGAGCGAGAATGTCCAATCCCGGTCCATCCAAGCCGCCGCTTCCGACGCTGACCTCCTCGCCGGCCACGGTTAAAAAGCTGAGTCCGAGCACATTATGCACCGTCAAGCCGTATTTGAGACAGTGTACGCCCCCGGCGTTCTCGGCCACATTCCCCCCCACCGTGCAGGCGATTTGGGAAGAAGGGTCGGGAGCGTAATACAGACCGTAAGGTTGCGCCGCTTCGCTCACGGCCAGATTACGCACCCCCGGTTGAACGCGGGCAATGCGATTCTCGGGGTCGATGGCCAGAATTCGGTTTAATCGGGCGAGGCTCAATAGCACACCGTTTTCCAGCGGCAGTGCACCGCCGGAAAGACCGGTCCCCCCGCCTCTCGCCACCACCGGTATGCCCCCCTCATGACAAAGAGCCAGCACTGCCCGGACTTGTTCCGGCGTCCACGGCATCACCACCAACCAAGGCCGACAGCGGTAAGCGGACAAACCGTCGCACTCGTAAGGTTGAAGCTCTTCCGCTTCGGTCAGAATCGCATCTTCCGGCAGGATTTTTCTGAGGGACCGGACCAACGCCTGTTTAGCGGTCGACATGGTTCTCCGCTGAGTTTTCCCAATTTTTGCGTAGAAACAGACGAAACAACAGGAAACCGGCGGCGAATCCTCCCAGATGTCCCCACCAGGCAACGTTTTCGAAGGGTTCGTTCGCCATCATGGCGGTGGTGGCCTGATACGCCTGCAGAATGACCCACAGCCCCAAAAATACGATCGCGGGAACCCGGATGAATAACGGCAACGGGAAAGCCCATAGGATGACTTTGGCATTGGGGAACAAGTAAAAATAAGCCGCCAGCACACCGGCGATCGCTCCCGAGGCGCCAACCGCGGGGGTGATGGCATTCCGGCTGATCGTCGCATGGACACCGTTGGCCAAGAGCCCGCAGAGCAGAAAGAACAGCAGGAACCGCCACGGTCCCATGCGATCTTCCACATTGTCGCCGAATATCCAAAGCAACCAAAGATTGAGAACCAGATGGAGCCAACCGCTATGGAGGAAAAGGTTGGTCAGAAAGGGCAGATAATTGTGGGAATCCAACCCTACCCAGCCCGCCCATTCGGGATGGGTATAGCGGGCCGGCACCAAACCGTAGAGGAAAAATATTTGGGTACGCACCTCGTCGGGCAGCAGCCAGATAAACAAGAACGCGGAAAAAAACGTCCCCATCAGCACCCAAGTCATCCACGGGGTGAAACGACAAGGGATGGTGTCCTGAAACGGTATCATGCGTTCTCGTCGCTATCGGTGCGATCGCGGAAATTGACCAGACTGTCCACCGCCCCCATGAAAGACAGCCCCATCACCCCGTATTGGGGCATCAACAGGAGCAATCCGTAGGCCGGCACCAACCAGAAACCGCTCAGGTTTCGCTGCGCGACAATGCCATGCAATGCCGCCAATCCTTGAAACAAATAGATCGTCATGGAGGCGATCAAGAGATCGGATAGCAGCACCTTGTTCCAATATCCCGCCAGCCACATCCCCCCCACCAGGAGCACCAACAACCAGCGAGGTAATCTAAGCTGGCGAAATTCCTCTCCGAAACCGCCCGGATGATAGAGTATCGCCTGCCACCAGCGCGCCAACAGCAAAGACAGCACGATACTGGCGCCATATCCCATGGCTACCAGACCGTTCATCAAGTGCAAAGTGCCGTCCCGTCTGAAGCCCTCCACCGTAGCGCCCGGCACATTGGCAATCGAGCGCTGCAGCCACGCCTCCCAGAACCCCTCCACCTGACCGCCGGTAAGCGCGTGCATGCCCAGCACATACAGAATCATCATACCGCCGATCGCGGATAGGGCCCATCCCTGGGAGAAAGTTTGCCGCAATACCAAACCGCCGATCCATACCGGCGGCCACAAAGCCGCCACCAGGGGAAACGGAAAACCCGGCTTAGGGGGCAAAAACGGAAATATCCCGCCCACGATCACCGCACCGCCGACAATCGCCAAAATGCCTTCCCAACCTCCCCGACGCAGCGTCACCAAACCGACGGCCGCCGCACTGAGCAAAATAAGGGGTACGAAAAAAATACCCAGGACCCCGAACACCCCGGCTACCGCCATCGCCCGCCAACGACTGGCCATGATGAACGCAGCGAATTCCCTCACGGTGCCTCCTTTATTGATTTGTATTTCGGGCCAGTATAAAGCAAAACCCCGTCCGGGCTCACGCCCGGACGGGGTTTTGCAATCGAGTGAACTCGGATCCGAACGATCGTTATTTGACCGCGGAATCCGGCAAAGCGAAGACGCTCAGCACACCGCCCAATTGGGTGAATTTGTCCAAGGAGCGGTAGGCACCCACCGCACCCAGACCTTCGGTGTCACCTTCCAGCCCTGCGGCCATGCCAATACCGGCCCAACCGCCGAGACCGGACAAGACGCCGATATACTGCTTGCCCTCGAACATCCAGGTATTGGGGTTGCCGATGATGCCGGACGGAGTCTTGAATTTGTACAATTCCTTGCCGGACTTGGCATCACGCACCTTCAGGTAGCCTTCCAAGGTACCGTGGACGACCACATCACCCTTGGTGGCCAAGACGCCGCTCCAAACCGAGAACGGTTCTTTGTAAGTCCAGGCAATTTTACCGGTCTTGGCGTCCCAAGCGGTGAATTGCCCCAGATTCATGGAACCGTCCTTCTTGCCGGTTTCGGCGTCTTTGCCTGCCGGGAACATGCTCACGGTGGCGCCCACATAAGGCTGTCCCGGCGTATATTCCACTTCGAACGGCTCGTAGTTCATGCAAACGTGGTTACCGTTCACGTAGAACAAACCGGTACGCGGCGAATAGGCGACCGGGCCTTGGTTCTTGGAACCCAGGGCCGCCGGACAAATGTCCTCGGTGGTCCAGTCTTCACCGCCTTCTTCAGTGCTGTATTCAGAATTGACCACCGGACGGCCGGTTTTCATGTCGATATGCGTGGCCCAGTTGACCGCCTTGTCGAACTTTTCGGCCACCAGCAATTCGCCGGTTTCGCGATCCAGGGTATAACCGAAGCCGTTACGGTCGAAGTGCACCAGGGTCTTGCGCTCTTTACCGTTGATCTTCTGGTCGGCCAGCACCATTTCGTTGATGCCGTCGTAGTCCCACTCGTCGTGGGGAGTCATCTGATAGACCCACTTGGCCACCCCGGTATCGGCATCGCGCGCCCAGATGGTCATGGACCATTTGTTGTCGCCGGGGCGCTGAACCGGGTTCCAGGTGCTGGGGTTGCCGGAGCCGTAGTAGACCAGATTCAGCTTGGGATCGTAGCTGTACCAGCCCCAAGTGGTGCCGCCGCCGATCTTCCACTGGTCGCCTTCCCAGGTTTTCAGGGAAGAGTCCTTGTCCACCGGCTGCAGACCCTTGTCCTTACCCATCCAGGTCATGGTCTTTTCGGGATCGACCTTGATTTCATCGTCCGGACCGGTGCTGTAGGCTTTCCAAGCCAGCTTGCCGTCTTTCAGATTGTAAGCGGCGATGAAGCCTCGCACGCCGAATTCACCGCCGGAAATACCGGTCAGAACCTTGTCCTTGACCACCAACGGCGCATTGGTGTTGGTCATCCCCAGTTTGGGATCGCCGTTCTTGACTTGCCAGACCACTTTCCCGGTCTTGGCGTCCAGCGCGGTCAAGGTGGTGTCGGCTTGCTGCAGGATGATTTTACCGTCGCCATAGGCCAAGCCGCGGTTGACGGTATCGCAGCACATCACCGGAATGGTTTCGTCGGGATCCTGAGTCGGCTCGTGCTTCCAGATGATGCTTTGATCTTTGGGGTTGATGGCGTACACGCGGTTGGGGAACGGCGTGTGCACGTACAGCACCCCGTTGATGAACAAGGGACCGCCTTCATGGCCGCGCAGCACGCCAGTAGAGAAGGTCCAAGCGGCTTGCAGTTTGTCGGCGTTGCGGTTGTTGATTTGATCCAGCTCGCTGTAACGAGTACCCCAATAGTTACCGCCCCAGGTGGGCCAGTTGGCGGGGTTTTGTGACAGCTTGACGACTTCCTGGTTCGCTTGCGCCCCACCGGCCACCAGCGCCGATGCCACGGCAGCTGCAATCAGGCCGTTCTTGAAGGGTTGTTTCATAGGATCCTCCTCGTTGTTTTTAGAAGGTATGTCGGGTTGAAAATCTGCAGGACGGCCGGGAAAGCTTCCCAAGGAGTCCGGGAGGTTTTCCCGGCCGTTCCTTAGCTCGGTAAATTGAAGGATTTTAGCCAAAAAGTCAACCTTGCCGTTCGGCAAGACAGCCAGTTTAAACACGGAAACCGCGTCTTGCATCCATCAATCCACGTCCCCATTCGCCACCAAACCGCAAGCGGATCACACAGCAGATGAACTCCGGGATCTCGGCATCTGGATGGCTGTTGACATTTGCCAGGGGGAGCCACGGCGCGCTCTCCGACTCCCGATAAATCCTGGATTTACTCAATGTCAAAACGCCCCCCCACGTCTCGAAAACCTTTCGACCCGCCCTTGCATAAGGCTTGATCACCATATCGAGTTTCAATTTATGAAACAAATCGACTCGGCCTCGCTTTCCGCTGACTGGAGTTTTTCCCGCAGACTCTTGGCCTGGGGCGGATCGCGGAATACCCCGCCCGCTTCGCCGGGCGTCGAACGCAGCTTGGTGAACACCACCGCTTCGGAATATTCCTGATAGGGAAGGCGCTTGGCTATCTCGTCCATCATACAACTGCAATGGTACAAATTGTCGTAGTTCTGGCCGCCGAGCCGCTCCATGCATTCGAACACATACTCCACCCGCGCCTGGGTGGGAAAGTCGTTAACTACCGCCTGTACCCTCGTCTCGGGCATAGCCGAATCCTGGGCCTGGGTGGCACATCCCGCCAAGCCCAGCGCCGCCAAGCCGGCCGCCAAGCATAATTTCATTCCGTACCTCATTTATCTTCCTTTCCTGATAATTTCATGGGTTATCAACTTCTCATGACACTCGGACCAGATCGATTTCGGAAAAATCCCCGATCTTTCGATACCCGCCGTCCGATTCGAGATGTCCTTCGCGCACCAGCCAAATAGGTTTCATTCCCGCCACGTCCGCCGCCTCCAATTCTTGTTTCACATCCGATAAAAACAGGATTTGCTGCGATTTCAAGTCAATCTCGGCGGCGATTTTACGGTAGCTTTCCGGATCTCGCTTGGGACCGATACGGGTATCGAAAAAACCGGAGAACAAAGGCGTCAAATCTCCCCAGCGGGTATGCCCGAACAGGAGTTTCTGCGCCGCCACCGAACCGGAAGAAAAAACGTACAAGCAAATTCCGGCATCATGCCAAGCCTTCAGTTGTGCCACCGCATCGGGATAGACATGCCCCTGAAAATCCCCTTGCCGGTAACCCGTTTCCCAAATCAGGCCCTGCAATGCTTTGAGAGGCGGGACTTTTTCATCCGCATCGCTCCAGGCCAAGAGTTGGCCGATGATTTCCTCCAAGCCCAGGCTTTGACCCGCGAGCCGTCTTACCTCCTCCAACAGCGGCACCACTTGGGGGTCATCCTGATGGACTCGGACGTAATTCGCCAATCGCTCGCGGGCGTAGGGAAACAGCACATCTTTGACGAATTGCAAAGACGATGTGGTGCCCTCGATGTCGGTGACGACGGCTCGAATCATTTCAAATGCTCCAAATACACCTCCAGCTCGGGAAACCGTTCAGCAATGTCGCTGCCGGAATACCGGGCCACCCAACCCTCAGAGGTGGTGAACAGCCGAACCACCTTCAGATTGGGCTGCTCTCCCAGATCGAACCAGTGCTTGGTCCCGGCCGGAACGCTGATCAGGTCGCCGGCCTCGCACAGCACCACATAGACCTTGTCGTCGGCGTGGAGATAAAACAAACCACGACCGTCGACGAAAAAGCGCACTTCGAAATCGCTGTGGGTGTGTTCGGAGAGAAATTTTTGCCGCAGCGCCTCGCGGTCGGGATGATCCGCCGTCACGTTGATGACATCCGCTGCTTCAAAGCCGTATTCCTCTTTCAATCGCTCGATGGAATCGGCATAGGCATTGAGGATAGCGTCCTGATCGGCATCCCGGGCCAATGGCCGGTCCGCCTGCCAGCGCTCGAACAGGACGCCGATCCGCTTCAGACGGGTGGCGATTTCGATCGGATCGGCATAATATTCGAACGGTTCGAAACCGCTTTCGGAGTGAATGGTGAGAATACTCATCGGTGTTGAACTCCGTATAGTCTGACTTCACAATCGAACATAAATTCCAAGGCCTCCACAGCCGTCAGGGCGGCCTCGACGCGGTGCCCCCAGGTATAGAAACCGTGGCCGGCGATGATATAGGCATGAATATCTCCGTAGCGATCAAGGTACGCATCCACCCGGCGGGCAAGTCGCTCGATATTTTGATCGTTGGGAAAAATCGGCACCGCCAACCGGTGGGCATGGGTCTCGATTCCCTCCAGGGCCTTCAACAGCTCGTGATCGGTGAGCACGATTTCATCCTGGAACAGGCGGGAAGCGAGAATCGCCCCGGGCGAATGGGGATGAAGAATCGTCCCGGCGTGGGGATAACGGCGGTACAAGGCCACGTGCAAAGCCGCCTCCGCCGAAGGTTTGCGCCCATCCAGCGGTCGCCCCTCGGAATCCAGTCGCATAATATCATTTTCGGTCAGGCAGCCTTTATGCCTTCCGGAAACCGTGATGGCGAGGCTCCCGTCCGACAGCCGGGAAGAAAAATTGCCGCTGGTGGCAGGCACCCAACCGCGACCGTACAACACTTGCCCGGCGGCCACCAACTCCCGGGCACGCTGTTCGAATTCTGGTTCCAGGGTCATGCCACCTCCAAATTGTCGATCAAACGGGTCCGCCCCAAACGGGCGGCCGCCAAAATACGCAGCGGCCGCCTATCCGGAACGGGCGGGGACAAATCCGAAGCGCTTCGGATTTCAAAATAATCGGGTTCGAAGCCGGCTTCTTTCAAACGGCTCATGGCCCGTTCAGCGAGTGCTGAAAAATCCCGTTCTCCTTCGAGAATCGCCCGCCGGGCAGCGCATAATTCCTCGTATAAGCGGGTCGCCCTGGCGCGCTCGCCGGGGGAAAGATAGCAATTACGCGAGCTCATCGCCAAGCCATCGACTTCCCGCACGATGGGCACGCCCAAGATTTCCACCGGGAAATTCAGATCCGCCACCATCTTTCGGATCACCAACAGCTGCTGGTAATCCTTTTCTCCGAACACCGCCAGATCCGGCTGAACCAAATTGAACAACTTGGCGACCACCGTGGCTACCCCTCGGAAATGTCCCGGCCTGAAAGCGCCGCATAACCCATCGGAAATCCCCGGCACCTCCACGAACGCCGTGTTTTTCCGCTGTTCAGGGTACATGACATCCACCGGCGGCGCGAACAGCAGGTCCACTCCCGATTCGGCCAGCTTCCCGGCATCCTCTTTTAGGGTCCGGGGATAGCGCTCGAAATCCTCGCCAGGGCCGAACTGGAGGGGGTTCACGAAAATGCTCGCCACCACAGAGCGGGCCCGCTGCCGAGCCGCTTCCACCAACCGTAAGTGACCGGCGTGCAAGTTTCCCATAGTCGGGACCAAGGCGATCGCAGCGCCCCCCTCACGTAAATCGGTGAGGCGGCCTCGCAAATGCGCTATCGAGTGAACAATCTGCATCTTCAAAGTATCCGGGGATGGGGTAGGAACGACTCAATAAATACGAAGCTAAACCGCCCATGGGAAAAACAATCCAGGTGAGGGCCGATCCTGGACGCCGCCTCCTAGCGATAAACGTGTTGCGGGCCCGGAAAGCGACCGGCCTTGACCGCCGTCACGTAGGCGGTCACGGCTGCTTCAATGCTGCCCGCCCCGGGGAGAAAATCCTGCACGAAGCGAGGCGGCTTATCGGGCGTCATTCCCAGCATGTCGTGAAGCACCAGCACCTGACCGTCGCAGCCGGAACCCGCCCCGATACCGATGGTAGGAATCGTCACTTCGGCGGTCACCGTCTCGGCCAAGGTAGCGGGCACACACTCCAATACCAACAATTCGGCACCGGCCTCCTCCAATAGGCACGCGTCTTCGATCAAATGCTGTGCGGACTGAGCTTCGCGCCCTTGCACCCGGTACCGCCCCAGGCGATGAATGGATTGCGGCAACAGCCCCAAATGTCCGCAGACGGGAATGCCTTCCCTTACCAACAACCGCATCACTTCCATTCGCTGACGCCCGCCTTCCAGTTTCACCATCTGCGCTCCGCCTTCTTGCAGCAGGCGGGCGGCGCTACGAAGCGCCTGCATCGGCTCGGCGTAGGAAGCGAAAGGCAGATCCGCGACCACCAACGGCCGCCTGACGACCCGGCTGACACAGCGAGTGTGATAGACCATATCCTCCAAGCCAACCGGCACCGTGGTGAGATGTCCCTGGACCACGACACCCAGGGAATCCCCCACCAGCAAGACTTCCACGCCGGCCGCTTCCAACACCCGGGCAAAGGTGGCATCGTAGGCGGTCAAAGAAGCGATTTTTTCGCCGCGCTCTTTAAAGGCGCGCAATTCCGGCACCGATAGCACATCAGTCATCGTCCACCTCCAAGCACTCCAAGCCATCCCGGGGACAGCGTCGCAACAATTCCCCCAAGGTGCCACGCCCGGGGATCAACAGATCGAGAGGGGCAATCTCCGCCAAGGGATAGAGCACGAAAGGGCGATCCGGCAAACCGTAATGGGGAAGGGTCAAGGTTTCGCTGCGCATGCAGCAACGTCCGTACAGCAATAAATCGAGATCCAAGGTCCGCGGCCCCCAACGTTCTCCCGTTCGTAGCCGACCGTGGGCCAATTCGATGTTTTGCAAGGCGGTTAACAAGTCATGGGGTGGGCGTTCGGTATCGACCGCCATGACCGCATTGATGTAGGCGGGCTGATCCGGCGGCCCCATGGGAAAACTCCGGTACAAGCTGGAAAACTCCTCTTCCCGAACGCCATCCAGCGCCGCGACCTCTCGCCGGGCTTGCTTGACTTGGGCGACGGGATGGTCCAGGTTACTACCCATCCCGATATAGACCAATCCGCCGGCTTTCGTCATGTCGACACCGAAGTTTGCTTGGCCCCCTTACGCTGCCTGGGGCGTCGACGGCGCTTGCGCCGGGGCTTTTCCAGCATTTTCCTGCGCTCGTTTTCATCCGCCTGCTGGAATCGCGTCCACCAATCGGCCAACGCCGGTTCCGCTTCTCCCGCTTCGCTGCGTAACAAGAGAAAATCGTAGGCCGCCCGGAAACGGGGGTGACTCAACAAGCGGAAGGGGCGCCCCCCCTGGCGGCGTTCGAACCGGGGCTGCAAGGTCCAGACTTCGCGCATGGGGAGGGATATTCGCCGAGGAATAGCCACGTGTCGGATCTGTACGCTCAATATTTCGCTGGCCGCTTCCTGCATCGCCACCACCGGGGCCGAACCGACCTCCTGACGTCGCTGGGCTTCCAAACGAACCGGTTCCCAAAGCAGCGCGGCGTAGAGAAAATAGGGGGTCACCGCCTTGCCTTCATTGAGGCGGCGGTCGGTGTTGTCCAGCACCCGAACCAGAAAAGTCAGCGGAAAGCCATGGTGTTCTTGCGCCAGCGCTTCGTCGGTGGCGGGAAAAAGATAGGCGAACAGCCCGTATTGGCGCAATCGTTCAAAAGTCTGCACCGCGCAACCGGACAAAAATAATTTCAGTACTTCCTCGTAGAGGCGTGCGGGAGGAATATCGGCCAACAAAGGCGTCAACCGCGATAAAGGCCGCTCACAGGCGGCATCCAGCGTGAAACCGAGCTTGGTCATGAAGCGAACCGCGCGCAGCATTCTCACGGGGTCCTCCCGGTAACGCCGCTCGGGGTCACCGATCAAGCGCAAAACGCCTTGACGCAAATCCTCCATCCCGCCGACGTAATCGATGACCGAAAAATCGGCGATGTCGTAATACAAGGCGTTGACGGTAAAATCGCGCCGCCATGCGTCTTCCTCGATCGTCCCGAATACGTTATCGCGTAATAGACGGCCGGTTTCCTCCTGGGCCCAATCGCCTTCCCGCCCCAGAGCCGCTACGCCACGAAAAGTGGCCACTTCGATGATTTCCCGCCCGAAACGGATATGCGCCAAGCGAAACCGTCGCCCCACCAAGCGGCAATTGCGAAACAGTTCCCGCACTTGCTCGGGATGGGCGTCCGTGGCCACGTCGAAATCCTTGGGTTCGCGCCCCAAAAGCAAATCGCGCACGCAACCGCCCACCAGGCACGCGCGAAATCCCGCTTTCTTCAAGCGGTACAGCACCTTGAGCGCGTTGGGGCTGATCTGGGCGCGGGAGATGGTATGCTCCGGGCGTGCGTAAACCCTGGGTTGAGCCGGTTTCAACGACGACACACCCGGTTTCAGAATTTTTTTGACGAAATTCAAAAAAGGCAAGATTCAAAAACGCGAGGTTAGGCCAATCAAATCAGATTCCCATGTTGCTCAACGCGACCATGATGTCGTTTATGATCGCGGTCAAACGGGGGTACTCCACTTCAAAATGCATGATTTCGTCTTCCATTTCCTGAAGCAAGCCGTGAGGAGGCGCTTCTCCCTCACTTGCGGCCAACTGCCGCTCCATCCGTTCAACCAGGGGTTCCAGCCGCTTCCGGGTCGCGCCATCGGCGTTTTCCAATTCCGAACGCAGCCGCGACAGACCTTCTTCAAGTTTCTGCTTACTTTCCTCGGGCTTCATGCGATACTCCAAACTCATCGAAGGAGCAAATCCTATCACATGGCGGAAAACCCTACACTCGCAAAACATCGGTCGTCGACGACCGTCGCATCCCTTATAATAGTTATTGGTTAGATGCCAAGTAAATTTCAGTTGGATTTTGTATCAACCGGGTCAACCAACGAACCGTTTACCTAGCGAGAGGAAGTCATCCATGCTAAACATCGAAGATTTTAAGATTCGGATCAGATACGACGAGTTTCTGGCCCACCCCGCTCTCACCTCCATTTTTGTGGTGTTGTTTTTCACCTTAAGCTTCGCCCGCCTTCCCGGCATCCTCTATATGCTCATCTTGGCGGTAGAGATTTATATCGCCATGCTTTTCGGAGCCCGTTTCGCCGCCACGGAGAAAAAGGAGGGAGAGGCCGATTCCGCCGCGCCCCAAACCGCTGAAAAATCGTGATAATCGCCAAGCGGTCCCGAAAATCGACGGAGTAGACATTTCTTATGGATTTTAGCCCCCATACCGGAACCATCGAAAAAAAACGCACCGATTGCTTGATTCTCGGTGCCTACGAAAAATACAAACTGACCTCGAGCGCGGAAAAAATCGACCAGGCTGCAGACGGCACCTTGAGCAAGCTTCTCAAGCGAGAAAATTTTAAAGGCCAAGCCGGAGACACTTTGCTGCTTCATCAGTTGCCGGGGTGTCGGGCAGACCGGATTTTGCTTGTGGGTTTGGGCAAGAAAAAGACACTGACCGACAAGATTTACCGCAAAGCGCTGGACGCCGCCATCCAAACGATCGCCGGCATCCCCGCCAAACGGACGCTGTGCGCTTTGCTGGAAGCCCCGGTGCCGGGGTGCGATTCTCGTTGGAAAGCACGCCAAATCGCCCTCGCCTTCGCGGACGGATGCTACCGATTTACCGAACTCAAAAGCGAGCCCAACGCTTTGCCGGTCCTCGCTCACTTGGATCTCCATTGCCGAGATAAAGAAGAAAGCGAAACCGCCGTCCGCGGCGCCCGGGAAGGTCACGCCATTGCCGCCGGAATGAAGCTGACCAAGGATCTGGCCAACCTGCCCGGCAACATCTGCACACCCGCCTACCTGGCCGACCGGGCCCAACAACTGGCCGACCGCTACCGCAAGCTCAAAGTGACCGTTCTGGAAGAGGCGGAAATGGAAAAGCTGGGGATGGGCGCGCTCTTGGCCGTCTCCCGCGGCAGCCGCCAACCGGCCAAGCTGATCGTTCTGGAATACCAAGGGGGCAAAGCCAAAGATCGACCCACCGCCTTGGTGGGCAAGGGACTGACCTTTGACGCCGGCGGTATCTCCTTGAAACCGTCCGAAAGCATGGATGAAATGAAATACGACATGTGCGGCGGCGCCAGCGTGCTGGGAACCTTGTTGACCACGGCGGAACTGGATCTACCCTTGAATGTGGTGGGAGTGATTCCGGCTTCCGAAAATTTGCCCGACGGCAATGCCATCAAACCCGGCGACATCGTCAAGACCATGGCCGGAAAGACCGTCGAAATCCTCAATACCGACGCCGAAGGCCGGCTAATTCTGTGCGACGCGCTCACCTACACGGAGCGCTTCGAACCGAAACGGGTCATCGATATCGCCACCTTGACCGGCGCTTGCCTGGTAGCCCTGGGCAGACACGCCACCGGCTTGCTCGCCAACGAGGAGGATTTGGCCCACACCTTGATCAAGGCCGGCGAAGCCGCTCTCGACCGGGCCTGGCAACTGCCGTTGTGGGACGAGTTTCAGGAACAACTCAAATCCAACTTCGCAGACCTGCCCAACATCGGCGGCCGTGAGGGGGGGACCATTACCGCCGCTTGCTTCCTGTCCCGATTCACCGAAAAATTCACCTGGGCCCACCTGGATATCGCCGGCACCGCCTGGAACACGGGGCAAAATAAAGGCGCCACCGGCCGTCCCGTCCCGCTTTTGAGTCAGTTTTTGCTCGACCAACGGCCGGAATGACGCGGGTCGATTTCTATTTATTGCCGGGCCGGGATTCCCGAGCCCGGCATCTGTTCGCCTGCCGACTGACGGAAAAAGCCTACCGGATGGAACACAACGTTTTTCTGCGTACCGCCGACTCCGAGGAGTCCCGGGTACTGGACGATCTGCTTTGGACCTTCCGCCAAGGCAGCTTCGTCCCTCACACGTTGGCCGAAAATCGGGTCAGCGATCCGCTGGTACCGGCGGCAATCGGCGCCGACGAGCCACCGGAAGTCTTTCACCAATTGCTGATCAACCTGAATCCGGACCCCCCCACCGATTGGCATCGCTTCGAGCGGATTGCCGAAATCCTCACCCAGGACGCTGCCACCCGGACGGCGGGCCGGCAAAAATACCGTGCCTATCAACAGCAAGGCGCCGAATTGCATGTGCACCGAATAGAGTCCACATGACCGATCCCGTCTCGCAAATCCTCCCGCCCGATTAAGGCCGTCACCTCTGCCTTTCGAACTTGTTATTCATTTATGGAATATAAAACATATTTTAAATTCTTTTAAATTATTTCTAACGACTTTTACAATCTTCTTCGTTCAGATTGGCTTTTTCTCGGATGGAACCAAGCATCATGTCTCCTCAAGCCTGGATTGCCGTTGGTGTGGCCGCCGCTTGCTTCGCCGGCTTTGTTTTCACCCGCATCGCCCCCGAACTGATTTTGGTAGGAGGTGTCGGGGTGCTTTTGTTGGGGGGCATCTTAACCCCGGAGCAAGCCTTGGCGGGACTGGCCAACGAAGGGATGATCACAGTCGCCCTTATGTACGTCTTGGCCGCAGGCTTGCGGGAAACAGGCGCGATCGATTTTCTCATCCATCATGTACTGGGACGCCCCCGCACCGAACGCGGGGCCATCGTGCGAATGTTATTCCCGGTGGCGGGGGTAAGCGCGTTTCTCAACAACACGCCCGTGGTGGCGGCCCTCGTCCCGGCCGTCATGGATTGGTCCAAACGCCTTCGCATCTCTCCTTCCAAGCTACTCATTCCATTAAGTTATAGCGCGATCCTGGGCGGCACTTTGACCCTGATCGGCACCAGCACCAATCTCGCCGTCAATGGTTTGTTGCTGAGCCGGGGAAACCCGGGGTTTTCCTTGTTCGATCTAACCGGCGTGGGCCTGGTGGCTTTGACGGTAGGCAGCTTGTATCTGATTTGGCTTGCTCCCCGCCGACTGCCCGCCCGAGTACCGGTTCACGATGTATTCGACAATCCCAAAGAATACACGGTGGAAATGACGGTGGAGGAGAACGGCTCCCTCGTCGGCAAATCGGTGGAACAGGCGGGCCTCCGTCATTTGCCCGGTCTCTATCTGGTGGAAATCGTCCGGGACGGGGAAATTCTCGCCGCGGTGGGACCTTACGAGCGCCTGCAAGGCGGCGACCGGCTGGTGTTCGCCGGCGTCGTGGACGCAGTGGTGGAATTACAGCGCTTCCGGGGACTTCGCCCTTGCGCCGACCAGACCTTTACCCTCCAGGACCGCAAACACCGGGAGAGGGTGTTGGTGGAGGCGGTGGTTTCGCCGCGCTGCGCCTTGGTGGGCAAAACCATCCGAGAAGGCAGATTCCGGATGACCTACGGCGGCTCGGTGATTGCCGCCGCCCGCGCGGGGCATCGGATTCAAGGCAAGATCGGGGACATCCGCCTCCAGGCCGGCGACGCCCTGCTCCTGGACGTACGCCCTCCTTTTTTGGAACGCCATCGCAACTCCGGAGATTTCCTGCTGATCAGCCCCGTCTCCGAGTATCTCCCCGTCCGCCACGATCGCGCCTGGCTCGCATGGCTGATTTTGGGCGCGGTGATCGTATGCGGCGGCACCGGCCTATTAAGCATGTTCAAGGCGACCCTCCTGGGGGCCGGGTTGATGCTGGCCACCGGCTGCTGCTCTCTGAGCAGCGCCCGCAAGAGCCTGGACGGGCAGGTTCTGCTCTGCATCGCCGCCTCTTTCGGGATCGGCAGGGGACTGGAAGTCACCGGCGCCGCTGCGTACCTCGCCGATCAATTCCTCCGCTTGGCCGACGGCACGCCATGGTTGACCCTGGCCTTTACTTACGCCAGCGGCTCGATCTTGACCGAAATTATCACCAACAACGCCGTGGCGGTTATTTTATTCCCCATCGTGATGGCATTGGCCGTCCAATTGGGGGTTGATCCCAAACCGTTTTTGCTGGCCCTGATGATTTCGGCTTCCGCCAGCTTCGCCACCCCTTTGGGCTACCAAACCAACCTCATGGTCTATGGACCCGGAGGTTATCGATTTACCGATTTCCTCAAATTCGGTCTGCCCATGAACATCCTGGTGGGAATCGCGAGCGTCCTGGCCATCCTTTGGCTGTGGCCGTTATGACCGGCCCATTATTTCATCTTTATTAAATTTCATTTGTTGACTAGAATGGTGAGACATAATCAAGGCATGTTATAAACTGTATAATTTGAATCGAGAGCGACCCCTTCCAATTCCCAACCAGGCAACCGGCCGCTCCGAAACTTTACTTAGATAACCGACTCAAAGAATTTGTATGCCGGCATAGATAGAGGTGGCAATGACAGAAAACATGACCCGCGAGCAGCGCATCCAAGCGGTGATCGAATCCTTGAAGGATAAACCCGGTGCGTTGCTGCCGATTCTTCACGGGATCCAGGACGACCTCGGTTACATCCCTTCGGAAGCCGTTCCCGCCATCGCAAGCGAGCTGAATCTTTCCCGCGCCGAAGTACACGGTGTCATCAGTTTCTACCACTATTTCCGGCAAACCCCACCGGGCAAGCACACTATCTATCTATGCCGCGCCGAATCCTGCCAGTCCATGAACGCGGAAGCGCTTGAAGCCCACGCAAAAAAACGCCTCGGCATCGATTATCACCAAACCAGCGATGATAAAACGTTCAGCCTCGAACCGGTTTACTGTCTGGGGCAATGCGCCTGCTCCCCCGCCATCATGGTGGACGAAGAGGTCTACGGCCGCGTTACGCCGGAACGTTTCGACGAAATTGTGGAAGCCGTGAAGGAGGAAGCATGAGCACCAAGGTGTATGTCCCCTGCGATTCCAGCGCCCAAGCGCTGGGGGCCAACCGAGTCGCCGAAGTGATCGGCGCGGAGGCGGCCAAGCGCGGCGCCGACATCGAATTGATCCGCAACGGCTCCCGCGGCCTGTTCTGGCTCGAACCCATGGTGGAAGTGGAAACGCCCCAGGGGCGGGTGAGCTACGGACCGGTGCGTCCAGCGGACGTTCCGACCCTTTTCGACGAAGGTTTTCTGAAAGGCTCGCAAAGCCCTCTTTTCATCGGCCCCACCGACGAGATCGGCTACCTGAAAAATCAGGAGCGCCTCACCAACGCCCGCGTCGGCATCACCGACCCGGTGAGCCTCGACGACTACATCGCCCATGAGGGTTATCGCGGACTCCGTCGGGCGCTGGAAATGCAACCCATCGACATCGTCCAGGAAGTCACCGACTCCGGCCTGCGCGGCCGCGGCGGCGCCGCCTTTCCCACCGGCATCAAATGGAAAACGGTGCACGACTGCAAGGCAGACCAAAAATACATCGTCTGCAACGCCGACGAAGGCGACTCGGGTACCTTCTCCGACCGTATGGCCATGGAGGGAGACCCCTTCGTCCTCATCGAAGGCATGACCATCGCCGGATTGGCCGTCGGCGCCACCTGGGGCTACATCTATCTGCGCGTGGAGTACCCGGTCGCCCACCGCCACCTCAATCAAGCCATCGAAGCGGCCTATGCCGCGGGCTACCTCGGCGACGACATCCTCGGCAGCGGCAAGTCCTTCCACCTGGAAGTGCGCCTGGGTGCCGGAGCCTACGTGTGCGGCGAGGAAACCTCGCTTCTGGAGAGCCTCGAGGGCAAGCGCGGGCTGGTCCGATTCAAACCGCCCTTGCCGGCGATCGAAGGACTTTTCGGCAAACCCACCGTGGTCAACAACGTCGTCTCGCTGGCGTCGGTGCCCATTATTCTGGACAAGGGGGGCGCCTACTACCGGGATTTCGGCATGGGCCGCTCCCGCGGCACCCTGCCGATCCAGCTCGCCGGCAACATCAAGCGCCCGGGTCTGGTGGAAAAGGCATTCGGGATCTCTTTGCGGGAACTGCTCTACGACTACGGCGGCGGCTCCGCCTCGGGACGGCCCATCCGGGCGGTCCAGGTAGGCGGCCCATTGGGGGCATATCTACCCGAGTCTCAATTCGATACCCCCTTGGATTACGAAGCCTTTTCCGCCATCTCGGCAGCCTTGGGCCACGGCGGCGTAGTGGTTTTCGACGACACCGTGGACATGGCAAAAATGGCTCGCTACGCCATGGAATTCTGCGCCATCGAATCCTGCGGCAAATGCACCCCCTGCCGCATCGGATCGACCCGCGGCGTCGAGGTGATCGACCGCATTATCGAAGGAAAACAGCGCGGACGGAATGAGGAATTGCTGCGCGATCTGTGCGACACCCTCCTGAACGGCTCCCTCTGCGCCCTGGGCGGGATGATCCCCTTTCCGGTTCTGAGCGCCCTCGAACATTTCCCCGAAGATTTCGGTGCAACCAAAACCCATGCTGCATAGCTATGGAGGAAAACAGCCATGTCCCTGATGCGCGATAAAGATTACGGCACCCCGGCCAAAAGCGCCGAAAAACATGTCACTTTGGAAATCGACGGTTTCCAGGTCACCGTGCCCGAGGGCACGTCGATCATGCGGGCGGCGGCGGCGGCCGGGATCGACATCCCCAAACTGTGCGCCACCGACAGCCTCGAGCCCTTCGGTTCCTGTCGACTCTGCCTGGTGCAAATCGAAGGCGGGCGCGGTTATCCGGCTTCCTGCACCACGCCAGTGGGCGAAGGGATGAAAGTATGCACCCAAAACGACAAGCTGGCGGACATTCGCCGCGGGGTCATGGAGCTGTATATCTCCGACCATCCCCTCGATTGCCTCACCTGCTCGGCCAACGGCGACTGCGAATTGCAGGACATGGCCGGCGAGGTGGGACTGCGCGAAGTCCGTTACGGCTTCGAGGGCAAAAACCATCTGCAGGCGGAAACCGACCACAGCAATCCCTACTTCAGTTTCGATCCCAGCAAGTGCATCGTTTGCTCCCGCTGCGTGCGCGCCTGCGAAGAAACCCAGGGCACCTTCGCCCTGACCATCGACAGCCGCGGCTTCGACTCCAAGGTATCGCCGGGGCAAATGGAGGATTTTCTCGACTCCGAATGCGTCTCCTGCGGCGCCTGCGTCCAAGCCTGCCCCACCGCCACTTTGATGGAAAAATCGATCATCGACCGCGGCGTGCCCGAGCACAGCATCGTCACCACCTGCGCCTATTGCGGCGTGGGCTGCTCTTTCCGGGCGGAGATGAAAGGATCCGAAGTCGTCCGCATGGTGCCGGACAAAAACGGCCGCGCCAACCACGGCCACTCCTGCGTCAAGGGCCGGTTCGCTTTCGGCTACGCCACCCACTCCGATCGCATCACCCAGCCGATGATCCGAAAAAGCATCAGCGATCCCTGGCAAGAGGTCACCTGGGAAGAAGCGATCAACTATGCGGCTTCGGAATTCAAACGCCTCCAGGCTAAATACGGCCAAGATTCCATCGGCGGCATCACTTCCAGCCGCTGCACCAACGAAGAGACTTATCTGGTGCAGAAACTGGTGCGTGCGGGCTTCGGCAACAACAACGTGGATACCTGCGCCCGGGTCTGTCATTCGCCCACCGGCTACGGCCTCAAGCAGACCTTCGGCGAATCCGCCGGCACCCAGGATTTCGATTCGGTGATGGACTCCGACGTGATTCTGGTGATGGGCGCCAACCCCACCGACGGCCACCCGGTGTTCGGCTCGCAAATGAAGCGCCGTCTGCGCCAGGGCGCCAAATTGATCGTCATCGACCCGCGCCGGATCGATCTGGTCAAATCCCCCCACGTTCAGGCGGATTACCATTTGAAATTGCGCCCCGGGGCCAACGTCGCCCTGCTCAACGCACTGGCTCACGTGGTCGTCACCGAGGGCCTGGTGGACGAATCCTTCGTCGCTTCCCGCTGCGAAACCGATTCGTTCGAGAAATGGCGGCAATTCATCGCCGATCCCCGCCACGCCCCGGAAGCCACCGAATCGGTCACCGGCGTACCCGCCGCCGATCTCCGCAAAGCGGCCCGCCTCTACGCCACCGGCGGCAACGCGGCCATCTACTACGGACTCGGGGTGACCGAGCACAGCCAGGGCTCCACCACCGTCATCGGCATCGCCAACCTGGCCATGGCCACCGGCAATATCGGCCGCAAAGGGGTCGGCGTCAATCCGCTGCGCGGTCAAAACAATGTGCAGGGTTCCTGCGACATGGGTTCCTTCCCCCACGAACTGCCCGGCTATCGCCACGTCAGCGACGATTCCACCCGACATCTGTTCGAAAGCACGTGGGGCGTGTCGCTGCAATCGGAACCCGGCCTGCGCATCCCCAATATGTTCTCGGCCGCCCTCGACGGCAGCTTCAAGGGGCTTTACGTGCAGGGCGAGGACATCGCCCAGTCGGATCCCGACACCCAGCACGTGCTCGATGCACTGCGCTCCATGGAGTGCATTGTGGTTCAGGATCTTTTCCTCAACGAAACCGCCAAGTTCGCGCATGTATTCCTGCCGGGCTCCTCGTTCCTGGAAAAGGACGGCACGTTCACCAACGCCGAGCGCCGCATCTCGCCGGTGCGCAAGGTGATGCCGCCCTTGGCCGGCAAATCCGACTGGGAGGTGACCCAGGATTTGGCTAATGCCTTGGGATACCCCATGAACTACCGGCATCCGTCGGAAATCATGGACGAAATCGCAAGACTCACCCCCACCTTTACCGGCGTGAGTTACGAAAAACTCGATCATTACGGTAGCCTCCAATGGCCCTGCAACGAAAATACGCCGGAAGGCACGCCGGTAATGCACGCCGATACTTTCGTTCGTGGCAAGGGACGCTTCATGCTCACCGAATACGTGGCCACCCACGAGCGCGTCAACAGCCGCTTCCCGCTCATCCTCACTACTGGCCGCATTCTTACCCAATACAACGTGGGCGCCCAAACCCGGCGTACCCAAAACGTGGTCTGGCACGAGGAAGACCGCCTGGAAATCCATCCCCACGACGCCGAAGACCGGGGCATCCAGGACGGTGACTGGGTCGGCATCCAGAGTCGTTCCGGGGAAACCGTGCTGCGCGCCCGCATCACCGACCGGGTACAGCCGGGCGTGGTTTACACCACCTTCCATTTCCCGGAATCGGGAGCCAACGTCATCACCACCGATAACTCCGACTGGGCCACCAACTGTCCCGAGTACAAGGTGACCGCGGTGCAGGTGACCCCGGTGTCCCAGCCCTCGGAGTGGCAGAAGCGTTATCAGGAATTCACCGAGAAGCAGCTCGACTTGCTTGAAAATCGCAAGGTGACGACCGCCGAGTAAGATACGCGCTATGGACGCGATTCCTCAAGAATTGGGCTGGCCCGGCTATCGGGAAAACACCGTCGAGCGATGGCAGGGGGCGGTACAGACCCGGCAGCAAGATTTTGTCGCCGAGGAAGTACCGGTCTCCCTGATCTACAACGACGTTCCCCATGTGGTTATGTTGGCCACGCCCCTGGATCTGGAGGATTTTGCCCTCGGCTTTTCCCTCACCGAGGGGATCATCGCCGACGCCGCGGAAATCGGCTCGATCAGAGTTTACCAGCGCACCGAAGGCATTGAGGTACGTCTGCGCATCCCTGAGGCGCGGGCCGCATGTCTCACCGGCAAGGGGCGCAATCTCACCGGCCGCACCGGTTGCGGGCTGTGCGGCGCCCAAAGCCTGCGCCAAGCGGTGCGCCACCCTTCGCCGGTGGGGCAAGGGGTTTACGCTTCCGCCCGGGAGCTTCAGGAAAACTTGGCAAGGCTTCGCGACCATCAAACCCTGAACCGCCTCACCGGGGCCGTCCACGCCGCCGCCTGGGTGTTGCCGGAAAATGGTATTCAAAAAGTGAGGGAAGACGTGGGGCGGCATAATGCTTTGGATAAACTGATCGGGGTTCTTTCCCGGACGGGCACCGATTTTGACCGTGGATACGTCCTGGTCACTAGCCGCGCCAGCTATGAAATGGTTCAAAAGTGCGCCACCATGGGCATTACTCTGATGGCGGCCATTTCCGCCCCCACCGCGTTGGCGATCCGGTTGGCCGAAGAAACCGGCCTTACCCTGATAGGCTTTGCCCGCGGCGACAAATATGTCGTCTACACTCACGCCCACCGCCTGGTTCATTCAAAGGAGAAGGATCTAATATGAACGTTGAGCAACTGGTCAAAATGGCCAACGACATCGCCGCCTTTTTCAACGCCGAACCCGACCACCAAACTGCCGTGGACGGTGTTTACAATCACATCAAGCGCTTTTGGGACCCCAGAATGCGCCAGCAGATCATCGCCCATCTTCAATCCGACGGCCCTGGTCTCTGCGACTTGGCCACGGAAGCCCTTCAACGGCTCGAAACCGAGCAGAAGCAACAAAAAGCCTCTTAACCAAGACTTTTGCTTAAACTTGGGGTTAGAGGGTACCGCCCGGGCGGCCGCACAACTTGCTGAGGAGTGGGGTGGTACAAATAAAGCGGGGAATCGACACGCGTGTTCCTACGTCACCTCAAATATCTAGCGGCCCTAGCTGAAACCGAACATTTCGGCCGAGCGGCGGAGATATGCGAGATCTCCCAACCGACGCTTTCTTCCGGCATCCAACATCTGGAAAATGAATTGGGTGTGACCCTGGTTCAGCGCCGACACCACCGCTTCGTCGGTTTTACCTCCGAGGGCAAACATTTGCTCGTCTGGGCTCGCCGTATACTGGCCGACTGGGAGGGACTACGGCAAGAGGCCGGGGTCGCCCGCAGAGAATTGACCGGGGAGCTGCGTATCGGCGCCATCCCTACCTCCCTGCCCGCCGTCCCCCTGATCACTTCCCCCTATATCGCCGATCACCCTCGGGTTAAGCCGATGATTCATTCGCTCAGCGCGGAGACGATCATTCATCGGCTCGATAACTTCACACTCGATCTGGGGATCACCTATTTGGAAGACCCCAGACTCAAGGGATTCAAAGTTCAACCTCTGTACGAAGAACACTACGTCCTGCTCGCCCGCGATACTTCCGCTTTCGGCGATAGAACCGAGTTACGGTGGTCGGAGATCGGCGATTTGCCTTTGTGTCTTCTACCACCCAATATGCAAAATCGGCGAATTGTGAATGCCGCCTTTCGGGAAGCCGGAATTATCCCACACGTCCGGGTGGAAACCGATTCCATCTTCACTTTGTATGCTCAAATCCGGTACGGCGGATTGTTCAGCATCGTCCCCCACAGCCTTCTGTGTCTTTTTGAAATCCGCCAGGAAGTCTCCGCGATTCGCTTGCACCCTCCCCTCACCCGCATGATCGGTGCCATTGCACCCAAGCGTGAACCCTGGCCTCCGGTAATCGATGCCGCCTGGTCGCTCCTTGACCAACTCGACTTACAGTCCCGCTTCGACGCTTTAATAAAAACGATCTATTAGTCCATTCAGGATCACGATTGGATCGCTAGCCGCCAGTTTAAGTACACTCATCTCGTCCAGCCTTTAAGTGGCTGTCAATCCTTATCGACTCAGAACGAGGTGAGAAAAATGGCGAAAATACTTTGCGTCTTGTATCCCGACCCCGTTACCGGCTATCCCGAAACCTATCCCCGCGACGATCTCCCCAAAATGGACCGTTATCCGGATGGACAGACCCTGCCAACGCCCAAGGGACTGGACTTCCAACCCGGCGCAATGCTGGGCAGCGTTTCCGGTGAACTGGGACTGCGGAAATATTTGGAAGGGCTGGGTCATACCCTGGTCGTCATCAGCGACAAGGAAGGTCCCGACAGCGCGTTCGAGCGGGAACTCGTGGATGCCGACATTGTCATCTCACAACCGTTTTGGCCTGCCTATCTCACCGCCGAAAGGATCGCGAAAGCACCCAAGCTGAAGTTGGCGATTACCGCCGGCATCGGTTCGGACCACGTCGATCTCAAGGCGGCCATCGAGCACGGCGTGACCGTGGCCGAAGTCACCTATTCCAACAGCATCAGCGTGGCCGAACACGTGGTGATGATGATTCTCGGCTTGGTACGCAATTACCTGCCCTCCTATCAGTGGGTGGTAAACAAGAACCTGTGGGACACTACCGGCGGACAAGGCTGGAACATCGCCGATTGCATCAGCCGGGCCTACGATCTGGAAGGCATGGAAGTGGGAACGGTGGCCGCGGGCCGAATCGGCCTTGCCGTCCTGCGCCGGTTGCAGCCGTTCGACGTTCAATTGCATTACACCGACAAGCACCGCCTGCCGGAAGCAGTGGAGCGGGAACTGAATCTCACCTTCCATCCGGACGTGGAATCCATGATTCGCGTTTGCGACGTGGTCACGATCAACTGCCCCTTGCATCCGGAGACCGAGCACCTGTTCGACGACAACCTCCTGGGTAAAATGAAGCGCGGCGCCTATCTCATCAACACCGCGCGCGGCAAGATCTGCGACCGGGATGCCGTCGCCCGGGCTTTGGAAAGCGGACAGCTTGCCGGCTATGCCGGCGACGTCTGGTTCCCCCAACCGGCACCCAAGGACCATCCCTGGCGGACCATGCCCCATCACGGCATGACGCCGCATGTGTCGGGCACCACCTTATCAGCGCAAACCCGTTACGCTGCCGGCACGCGCGAAATTTTGGAGTGCTGGTTCGAAGGCCGGCCGATCCGGGAAGAGTATCTGATCGTCGACGGCGGCAAGCTGGCAGGGACCGGCGCCCATTCCTATACCGCCTAGGACCGGATTCGCGTCAAGCAAACACCCCTCGCCCATCGGGCGAGGGATTCTTCATGGGGAAAAAAATCGAATCGAGGATGCGTCGACGAAGTTGATGCATCCTTGTAGTCACCGCTCTGAAAATCACAGCAGATAGGAACCCGCGACAAAAGACGGGAAACTCGCCATCGGCGAACGGCGATCTCTTCGGATAAGGATTGAGGCGTCCGCTTGGGATATGAAGATGGTAGGCGCGGGCAGGATTGAACTGCCGACCTCTGCCGTGTGAAGGCAGCGCTCTCCCACTGAGCTACGCGCCTGAAGAATTTATTATTATACAATTTTATCTGCTTTTGACAAGCCCTTTTGAGCCGGAACCGTCGAATCGAGGAACCATTTTATCGTTCCGGTCCTCAAAAACTTGTATTTCCAGAACTTACCCCCCATATTTAACAATAGCCTCAGTTTCGAAATCCTATCCATTTTCAATCATCAGGATTTGACCTATGACCTCAGAAAAATTCGTACCCGTCCTTCCCTTACGTGACGTAGTGGTCTACCCCCACATGGTCATTCCCTTATTCGTGGGACGAAAAAAATCCATCGAGGCCCTGGATGCCGCCATGCGCGACAACAAGCAGATATTCCTGGTCGCCCAGAAGGATGCCGAACAAGACGATCCCGGCTTCGATGACATTTACCGGGTAGGCACGCTCGCCACCATTCTTCAACTTCTCAAGCTGCCCGACGGCACCGTCAAGGTGTTGGTGGAAGGCAACCAACGCGGCCAGGTGGAAGGTTTTGCCGAAATCGAAGGCACGCTGGTTGCCGATCCCGTTTCTCTGCCCGATCAATGTCACTGCAGCGACCAAGAATTGGACGTTCTGATGCGCACGGCAGTGAATACCTTCGATCACTACGTCAAGCTGAACAAACGCATTCCGCCGGAGGTACTCAACTCCTTGAACGGCATCGACGAGCCGGGCCGCCTGGCGGATACCATCGCCGCTCACATGACCCTCAAGCTGGACGAAAAACAAACCGTTCTGGAAATGAGCGATGTGGCCACGCGGTTGGAAAAGTTGATCCTGCTGATGGAAGGCGAGGTTGACATTCTCGAACTGGAGAAGCGCATCCGCGGCCGGGTCAAACAGCAGATGGAAAAGAACCAGCGCGAGTACTACCTCAACGAGCAAATGAAGGCGATCCAGAAGGAACTGGGTGAATTGGACGATGCGCCCAACGAAATCGAGGAACTGACCCGGAAGATCGCCAAGGCCGGGATGTCCAAGGGAACCCGGGAAAAGGTGGAGGGCGAACTGAACAAGCTGAAAATGATGTCGCCCATGTCCGCCGAGGCCACGGTGGTGCGCAACTATATCGACTGGATGGTCAGCGTGCCCTGGAAAAAGCAGACCAAAGTCAGCAACGATTTAAAAAAGGCCCAGGAGATTCTGGATACCGATCACTACGGCCTGGAACGGGTCAAGGAAAGAATCCTCGAATATCTGGCCGTGCAGCAGCGGGTCAAAAAAATGCAAGGCCCCATTTTATGCCTGGTCGGGCCGCCGGGAGTGGGCAAAACCTCATTGGGGCAATCCATCGCCAAGGCAACCAACCGCAAATACTTGCGGATGGCCTTGGGCGGGGTGCGCGACGAAGCGGAAATCCGCGGACACCGGCGTACCTATATCGGATCGATGCCGGGCAAGGTGGTTCAGAATCTGGCCAAGGCCAAATCCCGCAATCCGGTCTTCATGTTGGACGAGATCGATAAAATGGCGATGGATTTTCGCGGAGATCCGGCTTCGGCCCTGCTGGAGGTACTCGATCCGGAGCAGAACAAGGCGTTCAACGACCATTATTTGGAAGTGGATTTCGATCTTTCGGACACCATGTTCATCGCCACCGCCAATACTTTAAACATTCCCCCGGCCCTGCTCGACCGGATGGAGGTAATCCGCCTGCCGGGATACACGGAAGAGGAAAAGGTCAATATCGCCAAACGCTACCTGATTCCCAAGCAAGTTAAGTTCAACGGCTTGAAAGAAAACGAGATTCATTTAAGCGACGGGGCGATTCGGGATATCATCCGACGCTATACCCGCGAAGCGGGTGTTCGCAACCTGGAGCGGGAAATCGCCAGCATCTGCCGCAAGGTGGTCAAACATCTGCAAAGCAAGGCGGCTTCCCGATCCGTCCGGATCAGTGCGCGGAATCTGGCGAAATATTTGGGGGTCCCGCACTTCCGCTACGGCCGCGCCGAAGAGGCCAATCAAATTGGACAAGTAACGGGGCTTGCGTGGACCGAAGTGGGAGGCGAGCTGTTGACGATCGAATCGGTGGCGGTTCCCGGCAAGGGCAAGCAAGTCTACACCGGCAAGCTGGGGGAAGTGATGCAGGAATCCATCCAGGCAGCCCTGACCGTCGTGCGCAGCCGATCCGAGGTGTTGGGCATCGATCCGGACTTTTACCACAACAAGGACATGCACATTCACGTGCCGGAAGGTGCCACCCCGAAAGACGGCCCCAGCGCGGGCATCGGCATGTGCATCGCCCTCATCTCGGCCTTGACCGAAATTCCGGTCCGCTGCGACGTGGCCATGACGGGCGAAATCACCCTTCGCGGCGAAGTCCTTCCCATCGGAGGGCTCAAGGAAAAACTTCTGGCCGCGCACCGGGGAGGCATCCGCACGGTCATCATTCCCCAGGAAAACGAGAAAGATCTGATGGAAATTCCGACCAATATCAAGCAAAACCTGGAGATCCTCGCGGTTCGCTGGATCGACGAGGTGGTGGAGCGCGCGCTGGAGCGCCCTCCCCAACCCTTGGACGCCCAGTTGGAGGTAACCACCCCTCGAGCAAAATCGGCCAGGGGAAGAAAAGCGGTCACCGCGCACTGAGAAAGAAATCTCACAGTCCCCGAAAAGTAAGGCTCCATGCGGCTTGGCAGCTTGACAGGTCTTTCAGGGGACTGTTATAACAGCCGTCAAATTTGCACGACGCATCGGCGGCGTGTCCAAATTGGACGATTTACAATCTTTTTGCCCAAAACCACACACTCAAGGGGGAATCCATGAATAAATCCGAATTAATCGATGCCATCGCCGACAAGGCCGACCTGACTAAAGCCGATGCTGCGCGGGCGCTGGATGCCTTTCTCGATACGGTCGAGGAAACGTTGAAAGGGGGGAATGCGGTCACTTTGATCGGTTTTGGCACCTTTGCAGTCAAGGAACGGCAAGAACGCCAAGGTCGCAATCCTCGTACGGGTGAACCGATGACGATTAAAGCGGCAAAAATTCCTGCATTTAAGGCTGGCAAAACATTAAAAGATGCAGTACAATAACCTCTTCAGTTCGAGAGGGGGTGCTTAGCTCAGCTGGGAGAGCATCGCCCTTACAAGGCGAGGGTCGCAGGTTCAATCCCTGCAGCACCCACCAGCAATTAGGAGTGGTAGTTCAGTTGGTTAGAATACCGGCCTGTCACGCCGGGGGTCGCGGGTTCGAGTCCCGTCCACTCCGCCATTATTCCGAAACCCCGCCTTGGCGGGGTTTTTTATGCTCGTAGTCTTTCGGGAACTTCACTATGTTGCAAACGATCCGAGATCGTGCCCAAGGAATCTTTGCCTGGATCATTCTGATTATCATCACCGTGCCCTTCGCTCTCTGGGGGATCGGGAACTATTTCGACACCGGCAAGGAAAAGCCCATCGCCGTGGTCGGCAAGCGGGAATTTTTCGAACGCGATTTAATTCGGCTTTACGAGCAACAATTCGCTCACCTTCTGGGGCAAAGTCCATACAGTGAGCAGGAACTGAAACGGCATGCCCTGAATCAGCTGATCGATAACGAAGTACTCTTTCAGGAGGCACGTGACAAGGACTTGGCGGCCAGCGATGGACAAACGGCTGAATTTGTCCGAAGTCTCCCTTTCTTTCAGACGGAAGGGCGCTTCGATGAGGAAAAATATCAACGTCTATTGGCAAGCCAAGGATTGAGCTCGGAACAATTCATCGCTCAAGTGCGCCGTTCCCTGCTCCTGCAACAGATTGAACAAAGCGTGGAGGCTTCCAGTTTCGCCATCGAGAAAGAAGCGCAAAGATTCTACCGGCTCCAGAACCAGCGCCGTAAGATCGCCTACGCGATTCTTCCCTTACCCGAAGAAAAGATGACGGTGGATGATGCGGAAGCCAAAGCCTATTACGAGCAACACCAAGATCGATTCCAAACGCCCGAGCAGGCCTCGGTCGATTACCTCACCTTATCCATCGACGCCATCGGACGGAACATAGAACCCGAAGGAGAAGACCTGCGCCGTTACTATGAAGAGCAACGCACGGCATTGACCCCGGCGGAACAGCGCCGCATCCGACACATTCTTATCTCAGTTCCGCCGACGGCTTCTTCCGATGACAAGCAAAAGGCGTTGACCCAAGCGCGTGAAATCAAGCAGCGCCTGAACCAAGGCGAGGATTTCGCGGCACTGGCCGAGGAATTTTCCGAAGATCCCGGTTCCAAAACGAAAGGCGGCGACCTGGGCTTCGTCAAACCCGGGGAGCTGGAGGGGAATTTCGAAGAAGCGGCATTTTCCTTATCGGAAGGGGAAATTTCCGAACCGGTGGAAACGCCGTTCGGTTACCACCTCATCCAAGTCACCGAGATTAAAGCCGGCAAGCCCAAGTCTTTTGAAACGGTGAAAGAACAAATTCGGCAAGAATTTCAGCGCCAACAAGCAGAAAGCCGCTTTTATGAACTGAGAGAACGACTGGCCCGGCTTGCCTATGAAAACCCCGGAAGCCTGGACCCCGCCGCGGAGGCCTTGGAGCTGGAAATTCAAACCACCGACCGCTTTACGCGAAGCCGAGGGGAAGGCATTGCGGCCAACCCCAAAATCCGTACCGCCGCCTTCAGCGACGAGGTGCTGGCCGGTAACAACAGCGAACCCCTCGAGCTGGACGAGGGGGAAGTGGCGGTCTTGCGCCTGCACGAACATACACCCGCGCAAAAACGCGCCTTCGACGCGGTCCGCGATCGAATCGTCGCCCGACTCCGCCAACAAAAAGCGCGACAAGAAGTGGAAAATCAAGCCAAAAAATGGCTTTCCAAATTGAATCAGGGCATTCAACTGGAAACGCTCGCGGAGCAAACTCAGTCAGAAATTCAAACGGCCGATCTGGTTCGCGACACCCCCGTTCCCGAACTCCGGGAGGCCACCCGCACCATTTTTCAGGCACCCCACCCGGCCAAAGACCAACCGGTATTTACCCGGGTCGCCTTGGCTGACGGTCGCCAAACGCTCATTCAAATCCTCTCGGTGGAAGACGGCGACTACGGCAGTTTGGAAGAGGACAACAAGGACAAACTCATAGCCAATCTGGCCCGTCTATTCGGGCGGATCACCTTTCAAGAATACCAGTTGCAAAAACGGGATCAGGCCAGCCCTGAAATCAACTGGCCTCCGACCGAAGACTAACTTCCGGCAAGAAAACAGCCGGCTCCCGGGGCACGGATGCCCGTCAGCTAGTTCATGCGTCAATAGCGCACGCCTGAACTTCGTCCACCGACGAAGCGTTTTCTTTTTTGCGCCACCGCCGGAAATCGAACTTCCCGCCTGAGTCCGGTTTTTTTACAATATCACCCACTTGGATCAACCGACAAAGAGAATCTTTTTATGCTCAGGATCGTCAAACAAGGCTTCAAATACTTCATGCTCGGGGTGCTGGCGGTTATCCCCCTGCTGTTGACCGTTCAAATCGTCCTGTTCACCAAGGAGCTCCTGACGGACATTATCGTCAGTCTGTACGGTTATTCCGCCAGTTATTCCTTCACTACGACCCTATTGGTCTTGAGCATCGCGCTGCTCACTTACATCGGCTATTCGTTGGCCAAATACCGGCGTTCCATCATTATCTCTGCTTTCGATACCGTCATCGAAAAAATCCCCTTTCTCAATACCATCTACCGCGTCACCAAAAAAATGATCACCCTATTCACCGTCGATAGCGAAGTGAGGAAAAGAGAGGTGGTGTACGTGGAATATCCGAAGGAAGATGTTTGGGTGCCCGCCTACGTGACCAATAAAGTGGGTAGTATGTACGTCCTGTTCGTTCCGACTTCGCCCAATCCCACTTCCGGTTTCACCGTCGTGGTTTCCGAATCGAAGGTGGTTAAATCGGAGATGGATATCGAGGACGCCGCCAGCTTCATTATCAGCATCGGTTCCGATTATCCGAAGCCGGAAGAGGCCGATATCTTAAAGGCAAGGTCCAAACTTTTGGAATAAATGGTTCCAACCGAACCGTGTTCCTAGAATGACATCATCCCATTCCAACTAAAAACTAAAAAGCCTCCCTCTCAAACCCTGAGAAGGAGGCTTTTTTCATCCTTACAATCGGATATAGCGTAAGCGATTGGCGTTGGTCACCACCGTGACCGACGACATGGCCATGGCCGCCCCGGCGATCATGGGATTGAGCAGCAAGCCGAAGATGGGATAGAGCAGCCCTGCCGCCACCGGAATGGCGGAGACGTTATAAATGAAAGCCCCCAATAGGTTTTGCTTGATATTGCGGACCGTCCCCTGGGACAGCTTGATGGCCGCCGGCAATTTCAGCAACGAGCCCTGCATGATGACCACATCCCCGCTTTCGATAGCGATGTCGGTTCCGGTGCCGATGGCAAAGCCCACATTCGCTTGAGCCAACGCGGGCGCGTCGTTGATGCCGTCGCCGACCATTCCCACCGATTCTCCGCGCGACTGCAGCTCGCGCACGACCTCGGCCTTGTCTTCGGGCAGCACTTGCGCCTGAACCTCATCGACGCCCGCTTCCCGGGCGATGGCACGGGCGGTTTTTTCGTTGTCGCCGGTGACCATCCAGACCTTGATGCCCAACTCCTTGAGCTGGCGAATGGATTCCTTGGAATCGGATTTGATGGTATCGGCCACCGCAATGATCCCGGCCACTTTCTTGTCTACCGCCAGGATCATAGGGGTCTGGCCCTGCTCGGAATAATGGTCGAGCCGCGAAGCGACCTCGTCGGCGTCGACACCTTCCGCTTCCATCAAGGCCGGATTGCCGAAGAGCAGCTTCTGGCCGTCCAGCTTGGCGCGCACCCCTTTTCCGGTGACCGCTTCGAATCCGGTCACCGAACGCAAGGAAAACTCGCGATTTTCGGACTCTCCCACGATCGCGCCGGCAAGGGGGTGTTCGGAGCCGGCCTCGATGCTGGCCGCCAATTGCAGGACCAGATCCTCGGTCCAGCCGGGCATCGCTTCGATGGCGGTGACCCGGGGTTTGCCTTCGGTCACGGTACCGGTTTTGTCTAGTACCACCGTGGTCAAACGCCCAGCGGTCTGAAGTGCGTCGCCGTTGCGGATCAAAATACCCATCTGGGCGGCCCGACCCACCGCGACCATGATGGAAATAGGCGTGGCCAGCCCCAAGGCGCAAGGACAGGCGATCACCAACACCGTCATCGCGGTGACGAACGCATAGCCAAGGGCCGGATCGGGACCGAAAGTCCACCAGCTCAGGAAGGTAAACGCGGCGATTCCCACCACCACCGGCACGAACACCGAGGCGATCTGGTCCACCATACGGCCGATCTCGGGCTTACTCCCCTGGGCCCGCCGCACCGATTCAATGATGTGGGACAACACGGTGTCGGTGCCGATTCGGGTCGCCTTCATCAGGAAGCTGCCGCGGAGATTGACCGTTCCGCCGATTACTTCGTCGTCGACGCTTTTCTCCACCGGAATCGATTCGCCAGTGAGCATGGATTCGTCCACGCTGGAGTGACCGTCGATCATCACCCCGTCCACCGGAATCTTCTCTCCCGGCCGCACCCGGATGGTCTCCTCGACCCCCACCTCCTGAATAGGAATGTCCATCTCTTTCCCGTTTCGGACCACCCGCGCGGTTTTCGGTTGCAGTCCGATCAACTTGCGAATCGCCGCAGAGGCTTTACCTCGGGCCCGGGTCTCCAACGCGCCGCCCAAGGTGACGAAGGCGATGATGATGATCGCCGCCTCGAAATAGGGATGGGCTTCGGCCGGCAATACCTCGGCGAAGTCAATCACGATGGTGGAATACAACCAGGCCGCGCCGGTACCCAGGGCGATCAGAGTGTCCATGTTGGCCGATCCGCCACGCAAGGATTTGATCGCTCCGCTGAAGAAATGGCCGCCGGCATAATACATGACTCCGAAGGTCACCAGCGACACCACCGACCAGAAGGTGCTCCCTTCGGCGGTACCGATCAGCGGCCATAAATCGAACCATTCGCCAGCCATCAAGGGAACCCCCCAGGCCGCCGCCACCGCGGATTTACGCAGCAGGGAACGGTAACGATTTTCCTCCATTTGCTCCTGGGCTTCCAAATCCTCGAAGCTTTCCATCACCGCCGCGTCGTAGCCTACCTCCTGGAGCGCCGATCGCAATAGATCGGTGTCCACCTCGCCTTCGACCACGGCCGAATGATCGGCGAAGTTGACATTGACCGCTTTGACGCCGGTCACGCCTTTGAGCGCGTTTTCCACCGTCTTGACGCAACCCGCGCAGCGCATGCCCAGGATGGACAAACGAATATTGCGCTCACCTTCTTCCTGCGCCGGTTGTTCTCTTTCCACTGCTACCGCCATATCGGTATCCTCTTCATCAAACCGTTGATTGTAATTGCTCAATTCTCACGCAAACCCCGGAGCAAATCAAACTCCAAACCAGAATAATTGATTCCACCCTCTCCCCGTCCGGCTTCCGGGAAAGGGCGCTGCGAGCTTGGCTGAACTCACTTCCGATCACTGCCTATTCTTCCTGCAGACACTGTTCGCAACGCTGCAAGGATGCCGCCGAACTGCGCACCCGGCCGCGCCGTATCCAGGGACGGGTTTGAGATTCAGCGGTCGATTCCGCGCCATCGAATACTTGAAACTCGCCGTGCAGCATCCCCATCCAGCAACTCCAGGATATCCGTCCGATCTCCCGGGGAGTGAATTCGACTGTCTGGGTCCCCGGCTTGAGTTCAATTTCCAGATTCAGCTTGGGAACCAGGATCACCCGGTTGCAACCGGTCAATTCCTTGCCTTCGATCACCCATTTCACCGGCACGCCGCGCCGAAGGACAAAGCGATTGGGCTCGTAGCCCCGGGCCAAGGCCTGCATGTGGATCACCTGCTCGGAAACATCCTTATCCGGCTTGCCCTCTCGGGAAACGGAATCGAAGAGCTGCGGAGCGGAATCCTTGCTTCGTTGCAGCAACGTATGGAAATCGTAACCGGAACCGGTCATCGCCAACCCCCGGTTGAGCATGATCAACCCCAGGCTGATTACCAGGATTCCGGAAGCATTGAGGATTTTATGGGTCATCCGATGGGAAATGATGCTCGCCAGAAAGCCGAAGCCGAACATCAAGGGCAAGGTGCCCAAGCCGAATATAAACAGTAGCTTGGCTCCCTCCAGGGCGCTGCCGGTGCCCGCCGCCATAACGTACATCGCCTGCAAGGGGCCGCAGGCGATCATCAAGCCGTTCAGCAGGCCGATGACGAACGGTTGGGTGGTGCGGTGAGTTTCCTTGCGCACAAAACGCGACAGAAAACGCGGCATGGTAAATCCGACGCGAACCGCCGAAAACACATGCAGCATATTGAAACCGTACAAAATCAAAAACGCCCCGGCGAGAATCGCGGCGATGCCGCGCAGCGTGGGGGTAAAGCTGATGAGTGCCCCCAGCATCCCGAAACCGGCGCCCAATACCGTATACGACAGCAGCTTGCCCACCGCATATTGGGTATGAAGCCAATAGGTTTTTTGGCCTTCCTGGGCACCCTTGGCGGTATAACTCAATACGAATCCGCCGCACATCCCCACGCAATGAAAGCCGGTGAGCAACCCCACCACCAGAACCGCCCAGTACCCCAGCTGGACATTCAGATCGGGCAGTTGAAAATGGTCGACGAAACGGGAACCGCCGTAGAGGATCAGCAGGATCCCGGCAACTCCCAAGATGACGCCCAGGGCCCGGTTAAACAAATCCTTGCGCCGGGCGGAACGGTCGATCAGGACACCGCGGTATCCCTTGCGTTCCACCACATCGAGAATTTCCGCCAGGGAAATCCGACCGGGATCGAAAGCCACGCGAACGACCTGGGAAGCGAAATTGGAGCGGACCTTCGCGACGCCGGGAAGCTTGCTCAGGGCCAGTTCGATGACTTTCTCGCAACTGGTGCAATGCATTCCCTCGGCCCGGAATGTCACATGACGCATAAGCATGAAAAACTAGATTCTTCCAAAGAATTATTATTAGACGCATTCTGCGCCTAGATACTCCCTGCAACCTGAAATTCTAATTATATTAGCCGGCAGCAAACCGCCGGATGCGGCATATTGTCGCATCCGGCGGCCCACGGGAGCTGAATCGTCAGTGCCGGGCACTAACTTTTGAAGAATTTGAACAGATTGTCCAAATAGGCTTTGATCTTGTCGAACAGGCTTTCTTCGCCGAAACCGACCACCTTGAATCCTTGGCTCACGATGGTCTGCTTGAGAGCATCCAGATCGGCCTTATTTTCGTCGTAATCGATTGCGACGGACTTGGCTTGATGATCCGCCTTAACCTCGACCACGCCCTCTCGCTCCATGAGCGCGTCGTGGATTAGATTTTCACACGCATCGCACTTCATTCCAGTGACTGACACAGTCGCTTTCGTCATTCCACGTTCTCCTCTCGATTTTTCGGTCCACACGACCCGGGCACATCTCGCCCGAATCCCCGTCAGTAACCGTTTCCACCTTTTCTAATATTACCAGACTCGGGGGAACGCAAAAATGCGCGGTTTGCCGGATCTCTCGCCTCGCTCGGTAGCTCATCACGCCGCCGACCGCCTTTTCTCCAGCCATGCCTCCAATACCTCGAGACCGGCACCTGGTCGACACGCACCGCTTAGATGGCGCCGCCAGTTACGCGCCCCGGGCTGGCCGTGATAGAGGCCCTGCAAATGACGGGTCAGGGTATGCAAACGGATGCCTTGATCCAGCTGTGCGGCCGCATAAGGCAAAAAAGCGCTCAATACCTGTTCGCGATCGGGGACGGGATGATCGTCTCCGTAAAACCTCGCGTCGGCTTGCGCCAATAGATAGGGATTATGGTATACCGCGCGCCCCAGCATCGCCCCATCCACCTGCTCGATCTGACGCCGCGCCTGATCCAGGTCGGCAATGCCGCCGTTGAGAACGATGGTCAAATCAGGAAAATCTCGTTTAAGGCGATAAACATCCGCATATCGCAGCGGTGGAACGGTTCGATTCTCCTTGGGAGAAAGCCCCTTCAGCCAGGCTTTGCGTGCATGGACGATAAAGGTGCGACAACCGGCTTCCGCCACAGTAGCCACGAAACCGCTGAGGTATTCGTAGGTATCCAAATCATCGACTCCGATGCGGCACTTGACGCTCACCGGCAAGGAAGTATAGGCCCGCATGGCGGCGACGCATTCGGCGACCAATTGCGGAGATTTCATCAAGCAGGCGCCGAAACGGCCGGCCCGCACCCGATCGCTGGGACAACCCACATTAAGATTGACCCCATCGTAACCGTATGCCTCGGCGATCTCCGCACATCGTCCCAACTGCGCCGGGTCGCTCCCCCCCAACTGCAGAATCAATGGCTTTTCCCGAACGTCGAAACCCAAAATGCGATCTCGATCGCCATATAACACCGCACCAGCGACTATCATTTCCGAATACAACAAGATCCGGCGACTGATCAGACGCAAAAAAAATCGGAAATGCCGGTCGGTCCAATCCAACATCGGCGCCACGGATAGCATCATTGCATTCCTTTCAGTTCCCAGCGACCCAGAATAAGATAGAATCTATAGCGTTGAAGAATATCAATCCAGGCTGCTCGAAACCATTTCATGAACACCCTGTCATGCGATATCAAAAAGCTGCTTCAGAAATTGGAGGTACTCGACGATTACGACGTGGAGCACCTGTTCATCGAGCATTTGCAAATCAGCCTAAGCACACTGGACGAGCTGCAGCAGTCCTATCAACGCCACTATCTCAATATCATTCGGACCCTGCTGCAGCAATTGTCCCTGCTTCCCGCGCTGCAGCACGAGCCGGTACAGAAGCGCTTGGCTTTTTTGGACAAACTACTGACCTATTCCCCTTCCCTGAGGGATTTGGAAACCTTACACCGCGGCTTGGATGAATTGCGCGCGCTCGGCCCGCTGCCCACCCTCGCGCCGCCATCCGATCAAATTATCGGGGATCCGCCCACCGGGACTTACGCGACATCCCGCCCCCATCCCGCTCCTGCCGGGCAGAGCGAGGTGACCGATAAGATCCAATCCATCCAAAAAAACAACGATCATTTTTCGCAGGCGGTGGAGAAAATTCTCCAGATTATCGAACATCTCGGCCAGGGCGTTCAATTGGACGCCGTCCAGCAGGATCTGAAGGATCAAGCCCAGCATCTGTTGCATGGACAGCATCAATTGGCCCTCCACCTGGAGCAGATCCAGCAGCAACTGGCCGGCACCCAAGCCAGAAACAAGCGTCTCCAGGAAGAACTTCAGCAGGCCCGCGCCCTCAGTTTGACCGACGAGTTGACCGGCCTTCCCAATCGACGCGCGTTTTTGCGGCGGATGGAGGAGGAAGTCGTGCGCGTCCAGCGCCACCCAGAGCCCTTGACCTTGGCGATCATCGACCTCGATCACTTCAAGCAAATCAACGATCGGTACGGCCATCAGGTAGGCGACGAAGTTCTAAAGGCATATGCGCAACACGCCTTGTCGGTCTTTCGACGCCACGATCATGTCGCCCGCTTTGGCGGCGAAGAATTTATCGTCCTCTTACCCAACACCGATATGGACGGCGCGGTCAAAGCCCTGGGAAAAATCTATCAGCGTTCGGCCGACCACGCCATCTCCCTAGGGGCGACTTCGATTTATTTACCTACCTTCTCGGCGGGGGTTGCGCGCTATCGACCCGATGAAACCGCTTCCTGCTTCATCGAACGGGCCGACCAAGCCCTCTATCGTGCCAAGGAAGGGGGGCGGAATCGAATCGAATGCGCCGATCAGGCCGAATGACGCGGGTGTTGAAGCTGGCCGCGTAGTTGGGATAAATCGGCATCCAAGCGTTTCAACCGGATGCCGTAGCGAAACCAGTATCCCCCGGCAGCGATCGTCACCAAGGCAAATGATCCCAAGGTAAAGTAGAACAAAGTTTCCAGCCGGCCGAACCGTTTCAGAAGATCCGCCGTTTCCGCCTGAGCCGCGCCCGGAACCGCCATCGTCGAACTTTGGTTGAAAGCCGCCGAAGCCGGCTCGTCGAGATCACGCGCCAGCAAGCGAATGTCTTTTTTAATGGATTCGATCAACTCCAAATCCTGAAGGCCGGCACGCCCCAAGCGGATGCGATCCTCCAGGGATTCCAACTTCATGCGTAGAGTCTGGGTGACGGCCTCGCCCAACTGTTGCTGCAAACGGGTCAATTCCCGGTTGAGCCGGTCCACCTGAGGATTGCCGGCGGCGACGGGTGCTTCAGGCGAAGTCTCGGCTGGCGAGGCTGTCCGCGCTTCCCACCAACGGGTCAAAGACGGTTGCTTGAAATACAATAGCCCCGCCAACCACAATAAAAGAAAGGCGGTCAATCCGGCCACTAAACGCCGGGTGAAACGGCGCTGCTCCTCCACCGCCAGGCGGGCAAGAAATAACGCGTCCGGCTGTGCGGCAGCCTCCGTTTGAGGAATCGTTTTTTGTTCCGATGTGCTTCGAGTCATTTTGTTTCGCTCCATACAGCGCCCCCTCGAATTTACGCTGTAACCCCCAAGGGACAGATCAATATGACAAATCCGTCGGCGGCGGTCAAATACTCACCCGGCCATCCCGCATCAGTCGTTTCATTTCCCGGACCGCCTCCTCCCAACCCGTGAACACCGCGCGAGCGACGATGGCATGACCGATGTTGAGCTCCGTAAGCTCGGGAATTCGGGCGATAGGCGCCACATTGTGGTAGTGGAGGCCATGACCGGCATTGACCTTCAGTCCCAGGCGGCTTCCCCGTTCGGCCGCCGCCTGCAGTTGATCGAGCTCCCGCATTTGCTCGCTTCCACGCGCATCGGCATAACGGCCGGTGTGCAACTCGATCGTCGGCGCACCCGCCTGCTGAGCCGCTTCAATCTGGGTGGCGTCCGGATCGATGAATAAGGAGACCTCGATGCCGGCTTCCCCCAATCTCTCGCATGCATCGCGCACGCGATCCAGCTGTCCGGCCACATCCAGACCGCCCTCGGTGGTCAGCTCGGCGCGTTTCTCCGGTACCAGACAACACGCATTCGGGAGAATAGCACAGGCGAGAGAAATCATTTCCTCGGTGATCGCCATTTCCATATTGAGACGCGTGTGGATCAATTCCCGCAGCAAACGGATGTCCCGATCCTGGATATGGCGGCGATCTTCGCGCAGATGCGCGGTAATTCCGTCCGCACCGGCTTGCTCAGCCAAGAGAGCAGCCTGGACGGGTTCGGGAAACGGTGTTCCCCGAGCTTGCCGGAGGGTGGCGATATGGTCGATGTTGACCCCTAACAAAATCGGTCTATGGCTCATGTTTCCCCATCCGTTTACGAAACAGGGCGCGGCTTTTCAGCGCCCGCCCTTCGAGACGATGATCGATCAATCCCCGCAGCAAGCGTTTGGCCTCCCGCTGCGCCACCGGCGTTTCCAGGCGCCCTTGAGAGAGCGCCAACAGTGTCTGTCCGTGCAACCAACCCCTGTCATCGCGAATCGGACCGCGCTCCGGGTGGTAACGGTAGCAAGCCGTTGGAACGACTGCGGTTCCATATTCTACCTCATGATCGAGAATCAGACCGTAGCCGATTTCAGCGAACAGTCGTACTTCGAAACAGCGCAGACAATTCTCGAGTTCTTCCCCCCGGGAAAGGGCGGAAAGAGACTGGCAATATTCCCTGTACAAACCGGGGTGGGGATCGTGGCGCTCGAGCAAGCGAGACAGCAATTCGTTCAGGTAAAATCCGCAATACAAGGCGGGACCCGCCAAATGAAGGCGGTGATCGAGCGCTTCGGCGGCGATCAAGTTACCCAGATCGCTTTTTTCCCGCCAACGCATCAGCAAGGGTTGAAAAGGCTGCAGCAATCCATTGCCCCCCCGCTTGCTTCGTCGTCCGCCCTTGGCCAGCAAGGCAACCTTGCCGAGATCGGGCGTGAAGACCTCCAACCAAAGGCTGGTTTCCCGCCAGGGGCGGCGGTGCAGGATGAAGCCCTCGCGCCAGTCTCCTCCGGAACCTTGTGTCGTTCCCATGGGACCGTCTACCTAATCGGCATACCCCATCCGCCGCAAGGCGCGCTCGTCGTCCGACCAGCCCGTTTTGACCTTGACCCAAAGGTTGAGATAGACCTTGGCTTGAAGGAAATTCTCCAATTCCAAACGCGCTTTCCGGCCCACTTTTTTCAGCAAATCGCCCTTCTTTCCGATGATGATCCGCTTTTGACCTTCGCGCTCCACCCAAACAATCGCGTGAATCCGAACCAGTTTTCCCTCTTCCTGGAACAGCTCGATTTCCACGGTCAGTTGGTGAGGCACCTCATCGCCCAGGTAGGACAGCAGCTTTTCCCGAATGATCTCGGCGGTGAAAAAGCGTTGCGGTTTGTCGCTCAATTGATCTTCGGAATAGATCGGCGGGCCTTCGGGGAGACGAGCGACGATGGCGCGCTCCAAACGATCCAGATTGACGTCCTCCAAAGCCGAAATGGGGATGATCTCGGCAAAGGAATAGCGCTGATCGGCTTCGGCGATCAAAGGCAACAAGCTTTCCTTGTCCTTGACCAAGTCCACCTTGTTGACCGCCAGGATCACCGGCACTTTGACTTCCCGCAGTCTTTCGAATACCAAGCGATCGTCTCCGCGAAACCCCTTGCCGTCGATCAACCATACCACCACGTCCACGCCTACCAAAGCCGTCCCGGCGGCCTTGTTCAGATAGCGGTTCAAGGCCCGGGGACCGGCCCGGTGGATACCGGGCGTATCCACATACAGGATTTGGGCTTCGGTGGTGGTTTTAATCCCCAAGATTCGATGCCGAGTCGTTTGGGGTTTGCGCGAAACGATGCTGAGTTTTTGCCCCAGCAAGCGATTGAGCAAGGTGGATTTGCCCACATTGGGGCGACCGATCAAAGCGACATAGCCGGTATTCATCGATTACAAAGCCTTCCCGAACTGTTCGGATAAATTTTCCAACACCGCCGCAGCGGCCCGCTGTTCGGCGCGTTTGCGGGAAGAGTCCTTGCCATAACCAGGCTCGGGCAACAGGGTGACATGACAGGCCACCTCGAAAATTTGGTCGTGGGGGGCGCCCCGCTGGGAGATTTGCTCATAACGGGGAAGCGAAAGCCCCCGCGACTGCAAAAATTCCTGGAGGCGGGTTTTGGGGTCCTTGCGACATCGGCCGGCACTTAATGCTTCCAACTTGGATTCGAACAATTTCAAAACCCATTGCCGGCAAGTATCGATTCCTTGATCCTCCAACAAAGCCCCCATCACGGCTTCCAAAGCGTCCGATAAAATGGAATCGCGCCGAAAACCGCCGCTTTTCAATTCCCCGGGACCGAGGATGAGATGGTTTCCCAGTTCCAATTGCCGAGCCAAGGCAGCCAAGGAGGTCTGATTGACCAGGGTTGCCCGCATCCGGCTCAATTCCCCTTCCTGGACATGGGGAAAGCGATGAAACAGCTCGTGAGCGATAATAAAACCCAGAACGGCGTCCCCCAGGAACTCCAGCCGTTCATTATTGCGCGCCCCCGCACTGCGATGGGTAAGCGCTTCCTGGAGCAGCTGGAAATTCTGAAAATCAAGATCGAGTTTTTTGCATAAGGACTGTAGATCGCCGGTCACCCTCCCGCCTCGACCACATCATTAAAATAGACGATCACGCTTAAATTCCCCAATATCGGCTTTTCCACCGCATAATCGATTTCCACCTTACTGACCCCTTCCCCTTTGGAAATGTGGATATTCTCCTGACCGACATTTTCCACCATGTTGATATCCAGACGCCGAACCAAAAGACTCCGGATTTCCCGGCGGGATTTTTTCGCCAGATCGGGGGTAGCCTTAAGTGACTCCAAGGAACTGGCAACCTTGAAGTGCTCCAAGTAAATAGGCAGGATCTTCAATGTCAGAAGAGCAAAAAAACCGATCAGCCCCAAGAGCAGGAGCATACCGATCAAGGTCATGCCAGATTGACGCGATGGATTGTGGTTCATAATGTCCTCACTGCAAAACCGTCCCGATGCGGTCGAATATGACGCCGGGGTTACTGGGTTCCCAGTGCATCCAGATGAAGAACGCCTCGCCCACCAGGTTTTTTTCCGGGACAGGTCCCCAGTAGCGACTGTCATTACTGTTGTCGCGGTTATCGCCCATGACGAAATAATGCCCCTGAGGCACGACGTACTCCCCCTCCACCGAAGACTGGCCCGGCATGACTAACATTTGATGCTGCGCTTTCCCCAGCTTTTCTTCGTACATCATGGCACCGTTATAGCGTTGATTCTGCCCCACCCCCACGTAAGTTCCGAGGGGCTTCAAGGGCACCGGTTCGCCGTTGACGTACAGTTTTTTATTATAGTAGGCGATATGATCGCCCGGCAGGCCGATCACGCGTTTGATGTAATCCACGGAGGGGTTGTTGGGATAACGAAACACCACGATATCCCCCCGCTCGGGTTCGCTGACTTCGATCACCTTGGTATGAATGACCGGGAGACGAATCCCGTACACGAATTTATTGACCAGGATGAAATCCCCCACCAACAGAGTCGACATCATCGATCCCGAGGGAATCCGGAACGGTTCCACCACGAAAGAGCGCAGCACAAGCACGATTAAGAGGATGGGAAAAAAGGAATGGGCGTACTCCACCAGCAAAGGTTCCTTGGCCTCGCCGCTTTTGCGGAACCACCATAGCCACCCCCCCCAAATCATCCCGGAAATCAAGGTACCCGCTAAAAGAAAGAACTCGAAGTCGAAATCCATGATTTTTATCCTTATTTACTCGGATTCTTGACCGGCCTTCAGGACGGCCAGAAAAGCTTCCTGGGGAATATCTATTTTACCCACTTGTTTCATGCGCTTTTTGCCCGCTTTTTGCTTTTCCAGCAGTTTTTTCTTGCGGGTAATATCCCCTCCGTAGCATTTGGCGGTCACATTCTTGCGCAATGCCTTGACCGTGGAACGGGCGATAATCTTGGAGCCGATTGCCGCTTGGATCGCCACCTCGAACATTTGTCGGGGAATCAAGGTTTTCATTCTTTCCACCAACTCGCGGCCGCGGCTTTGCGCCATGTCCTTGTGCACGATCAACGACAAGGCATCCACCCGTTCACCGTTGATCAAAATGTCCAATTTGACCATCGGAGAGGCTTGAAAACACTTGAAGTCGTAATCGAACGAAGCAAACCCGCGACTGACCGACTTAAGCCGATCGAAAAAATCCAAAACGACTTCGCTCAAAGGCAATTCGAAGGTCAACGAAATCTGATTGCCCAGATATTGCAGGTTTTTTTGCGCGCCGCGCTTTTCGATGCATAATCCGATCACCCCACCCAAATACGCCTGCGGCACCAGAATATTGGCCTCGATGATGGGTTCGCGTATTTCTTCGATCTGATTGACCGGCGGCAGATCGGCCGGATTATCCACCGCAAGGGTCTCTCCTTGGGTGGTCAACACTTCGTAGACGACCGTCGGCGCGGTGGTGATCAGATCCAGGTCGTACTCCCGCTCGAGCCGCTCCTGGACGATTTCCATATGCAGCATACCCAGGAATCCGCACCGGAATCCGAAGCCCAAAGCCTGCGAGGTTTCCGGTTCGAATTGCAAGGCGGCGTCGTTCAAACGCAGCTTGTGGAGGGCCTCGCGCAGATTGTCGTAATCCTCAGAGCTGACCGGATAGAGGCCGGCGAATACCCGGGGCCGCATTTCCTGAAATCCCGGCAGAGGCGCGCTGCACAAGTTGTCGGTGGCGGTGATCGTGTCGCCCACCGGGGCCCCGAAAATATCCTTGATCCCGGACACCACGAATCCGACCTCCCCTGCATGCAGGGAATCCCGAGACTGGCGCTTGGGAGTGAACATACCGAGTTGATCCACTTGATAACTTTTGCCGGTGGACATCACCGTGATGCGCTGCCGTTGGAACAACGCCCCGTTCACCACTCGAACCAGGGAAACCACACCCAGGTAATTGTCAAACCAGGAATCGATGATCAAGGCTTGCAATGGGGCGTCCACATCACCCGCCGGGGGGGGAATCTTGGCCACGAGCTGCTCCAGCACTTCCCGGACGCCGAGGCCGGTCTTGGCGCTGATTTCCAGGGCCTCGTCGGCCGGAATCCCGATGATTTCCTCGATCTCGTGCTTGACCTTGGCCGGCTCGGCCGACGGCAAATCCACCTTATTGAGGACCGGCAACACCTCGAGCCCCTGGTCGATGGCGGTATAGCAATTGGCCACGGTCTGTGCCTCCACCCCCTGGGCGGCGTCCACGACCAACAAAGCCCCTTCGCAGGCCGCCAGGGAGCGGGAAACTTCGTAGGAGAAATCCACGTGCCCCGGCGTATCGATGAAATTCAACTGATAGGTTTCCCCGTTCTCGGCTGTATAGCTCAAGGTGACGCTTTGGGCCTTGACGGTGATGCCCCGTTCCCGCTCGACATCCATCGAATCGAGCACCTGTTGGCTCATCTCTCTTTCGGTCAACCCCCCGCAGAGCTGGATAAACCGATCGGCGAGGGTCGATTTGCCGTGATCGATATGGGCGATGATGGAAAAATTACGAATATGGGTTAATTCGGTCACGCTCGATTTATTCCCTTAACTCACTGAGTTTCTTCAGGTTTGATAGCCAAAAACAACGAACCGTCGCCCCGTTTCACCAAGACCGCCACCGGTTTGTCGCCGGGCAGGCGCTTGAGCTGGCGCAGGAGAGTCTCCACGTCGGGGGTCGGGGTCTTCCCTACTCGCAATAACAGATCCCCCGCGCGAATGCCCGCCTGGCGAGCCGGTCCCGGCAATACTCGACGCACGACCACGCCTTTGTCACCGCTGCGCTGGCGTTCTTCTTCCGACGGATCGGCAACGACGAGCCCCAAGGATTCCACCTTAACCGTATCGGGCTCCAATTGATCCGCCGGCGGAGCCGCAGCGGCTTCATCCTCCGAAAGCTGGCCAATTTTCACCCGCAAGGTACGCAGGCTGCCCTCTCGCAGGACCTTCACCGGCACCGTCTCTCCCACCGCAGTCACCCCCACCAAGGGAGGAAGCATGGAAGAGGTTTTGATCGGATGACCGTCGTACTCGACGATGACGTCTCCCACCTGCAAGCCGGCATTGGCCGCCGGACTGCCTGCCAACACTTGGGCGATCAATGCGCCGTGGGGGCGCTTCATACCGAAGGACTCGGCCAGTTCGCGGGTCACGTCCTGAATCTGGACACCCAACCAACCGCGGATCACCTTGCCCTGGGCCTTGAGTTGTTCGACCACTTCGAGGGCCACGTCGATGGGAATGGCGAACGATAATCCCATAAAGCCGCCGGTACGGCTGTAGATCTGGGAATTGACTCCCACCACTTCTCCTTCCATATTGAACAAGGGCCCCCCCGAATTGCCGGGATTGATGGCCACATCCGTCTGGATGAAGGGAACGTAATTATCCCCGGGCAGACTCCTTCCCTTGGCGCTCACGATGCCGGCGGTGACGGAATGATCGAAACCGAAGGGCGAACCGATGGCAACCACCCATTCACCCACCTCGAGCACCTTCGACGAACCGGTCCGGACGACCGGCAAATCTTTTGCTTCCACTTTCAACAGCGCCAAATCGCTGCGCTTGTCGGACCCGATCAGCTTGGCGGTCAATTCGCGCCGATCCTGCAAACGCACGATGATCTCATCGGCATTTTGCACCACATGATGGTTGGTGACAATGTAGCCGTCTCCGGAAACGATAAAACCGGAACCCAAGGAGCGGGTTTCCTGGGGCAGTCCCCGCTGGCCGAAAAAGTGTTTGAATAATTCCTCCAGGGGGGAACCTTCCGGAATATCCATTCCTTCCGGGAGTTGCGGCATTTCTTGCGGCTCGATTTTTTTAGTGGTGCTGATATTGACCACCGCCGCGCTGGTGTTTTGCACCAATTCGGTGAAATCCGGCAAACGCGCGGCCACAACGTCTCCGCTCAGGAACCACAAACTCCATAGCAACCCCGTCATCAGGTCGCATAGCCGTAATCTTCGAATAATTTTCATCGAATTCCATCCACTACGTATATAAAAATTTCCCCAGAAAAAACCGGTTGCAGGGTCGGGAACCTTCAGGCATTCAATCATCCGGAGTCGGCGAGCCGGTATGAACGGCCCCACACTCTCTCAAACCGTACCAGATGTGGCAACCACAAAACAGAGACAACCATCCCCCCGAGTTCCCGCCCTCATTCGGACCGACCTCGAGAAAAACAGCGCCTAGGGAGAATCAAAAATATCCACCGGATCGGTCTCGTCCGCCTGGACGCCGTCGCCGATCAGGCGGACGGTTTCGGGGGGGACATCCCCCAATACCGTCACCAGGTAACCGTCGATCCGCTTATTGTAGACGTTGACCGCCCCCAACCGAAGCTTCCCCGGATCGAACTCCTCATCGTCGGCATCCTGTTGCTTGATGTAAACGGAAACCGATCCCAAGCCATCAGTGATCAAAATGTGGTCGATCGGTTTGGCGTCGATCGGGTCCACGCGACGGCTATGCCTAACCGTCTGAAACCCCGGCGGCAACTGGGCCAACTGCCAACGGCGCTCGGCCGGTTCCTCCTTGCGGGTCAGCACCTTCCAATGCTCGGTAGCGCCCTCGGGCACTACGCCCGAAGTGGTTTCTTCCTCGACGCCGCCCACGCCCAATTCGGTCACGACAATCGCTTCCAGCACCGCTCCATTCCGATTCAACAACTCGAGCTTGAGAGGCAGCTTGCTATCCCGGTCCACCCAGATACGGCGGCCATAGCGATAGGAATCGGCGGGCTCGATGACGATCTCCTGGGCGGCGCGACCGGCCTCGTGGCCTTGTCGACCCAGTTCCAGGCGATAATATTCGGTCTGTTGCTCGCGCTGGTCGGACCACTCACCGAACAGTGAAGGTGGCAAATTCCGGGACTCCACTACGATTGTCCGCCGCTCGGGAAAATAACAGGTAACCTTGCCTGCTTCCCGAATTACTTCGCGCAACGGATCGTTGAGCGTTTGGAGATGCTCGTGGATGACGCCGTCTTCGATGCGATGGGTCAGGCGCAGCGTCTGGATTCGATTATCACGCGTATACACCACCGTCGCCCGATAATCCAGGTGCTGCATCGCCTCCCCCAACATTCGCAACCATTCACCGGGATTGCGGCGCTCCGGTTCCACCGCCACCGCCAACATACTCCAGCAGGCGAGCAACCAGCCCAGGGTCTGGCACCAACTACGACGATCCATCTTAGCGGTCGGCATGACTGACGATGCGGGCATAGCCGAGCATGTGCTGCGGACCTGCCCAATACAGGCTATCCTCACTGTGGACCAAAAGATAATCCTCCAGGCGGGAATAGCCCGGGCGCCGCCGGATGGGCCTTACTTCGGCGGGATAAACCGGCGGCTGGGCAACGATCATTCGAGGTTTTGCTTCGATATTTTGCGGGGGGGAGGCGGCTGGATCCAGCATCTTTTTGCCGATAATGACGGCCACCATGGCAATCGCCGCGGCTACGGCAAACGGCATAGCCCAACGGTTGAAACGGTATCGCTTGAAATCCGAGGGCTGCGGGTCGGGGTAAGAGGGATTGGAGGGCATGGGCAGGGTTTCTTCTTCGAGAGCACCCCTGACTCGCTCGAGAAACCCTGGGTGGGGTTGAATGCCGCTTCCCGTTTGGAGGGCCTGACGAATCACCTGGTAGCCATACCACTTGGCTTGGAGTTCCGGATCCCCATGGATCTGTTCCAACAAGCCTATCGCTTCCTCAGACTCCAATTCGTCATCCAATAATAGAGATAATTTCCAATTCACATCATCCTGCATGGACCGGCGCCTCTCTCATTTTTCTGCAGATGGCTCAGTTTTTTCATTGCGTTTTTTTTTCTCGCGCATACCTGCACGCAAGATTCTCAGTTTCTTATCGATCGCCTCTCGGGCTCGGAAAATACGTGACCTGACCGTGCCTACCGGGCAATTCATGGTCTGGGAGATCTCTTCGTAACTCATGCCCTCGAACTCACGCAGCGTGATTGCCGTACGCAATTCCTCCGGCAATTCCTCGATCGCCTGCCGCACTCCTTCGGCGACTTCCTCACTCAATAAAACGTCCTCCGGCGTTTCCTGGTCCTTTAGACGTATTGCCGTCTCGAATTGTTCCGCGGTCTCGAGTTCGATTTCCGAATCGGATGGACGGCGGGCACGGGCGGCGATATGATTTTTGGCGGTATTGATCGCGATCCGGTACAACCAAGTGTAAAAAGCACTGTCGCCGCGAAACTTGGCTAAGGCCCGGTAAGCCTTGATAAAAGTCTCCTGGGCGACATCCAAGGCCTCCGACGGGTCTTTGATGTATCGAGTGATCAATTGGACGATCTTGGGCTGATACTTGAGCACCAACAAGTCGAACGCCCGCTTGTCGCCCTGTTGGACTCGTTGCACCAGCTCCTGATCGACTTCTGCCGCCGATCGATTTTCCCCCTTCAATACCGCTTCCCCGTGATGTGATGATGATCGGGCTCGCGCCGCCATGATGAAACCTGGTTGAATCGCCCGCCTTTTCCGGGTTACCCAATGATTTCCTTCATTATCCCGGTTTCCCTTCCCCCGTTCAATGCAAGGCGAATTGGCAGCGATCCCATCTTTTGTTATAAAAATGCAATGAATAGAACCCTTTCTTACGATGTTCTCATTATCGGTAGCGGCGCCGCAGGCTTGGGCGTCGCGTTGCGCATCGCCGATACGGCCAAAGTGGCCGTGGTTTCCAAAGCCCGTCTTTCCGAATGCAGCACCTTCTATGCTCAAGGGGGTATTTCGGCGGTGCTCGATGCCCAAGACTCGATCGATTCCCACATCCAGGATACGCTCGACGCCGGTGCGGGGCTGTGTGACGAAGCCATCGTCCGCTTGGTCGTCTCCCGCGGCAAGGCCTCCATTCAATGGCTCTTGGATCAAGGCGTCACTTTCACCGAAGTGGAATCGGAGGACGGGGAAAAACAGCTCCATCTCACCCGCGAAGGCGGGCATAGCCACCGCCGGGTGGTCCATGCCGCCGACGCCACCGGCAAAGCGGTGGAGGCCTCGCTGCTCGATCATGCCCGGTCCCACCCCAACATCGACCTGTACGAATTCCATAACGCCATCGATCTGATCACCGCCGCCAAGCTGGGGGATTCTCCCCAACGGGTTTACGGCGCCTATGTGCTCGATCGCGAAGCCCAACATGTCAAGGCGTTCCGGGCCCCAGCCGTGGTCCTGGCTACCGGCGGAGCCGCCAAAGCATATCTTTTCACCAGCAACCCGGACACCGCCACCGGCGACGGCATCGCCATGGCCTGGCGCGCCGGCTGCCGGGTCGCCAACTTGGAATTCATGCAGTTTCATCCCACCTGTCTTTACCATCCCCAGGCACGATCCTTTCTGATTTCAGAAGCCTTGCGGGGAGAAGGCGCGAAATTGCTCCTGCCCGGTGGCACCCCTTTTATGCATCGTTTCGATCCGCGCGCCGAATTGGCTCCGCGCGACATCGTCGCCCGCGCCATCGACCATGAAATCAAACGCTTGGGCGTGGACTGCGTTTATTTGGATATCTCCCATAAATCCGCCGATTTCATCCAAGGTCATTTTCCCAACATTTACGCCAGTTGCCTGAAATTCGGCATCGACATGACCCTGGAGCCCATCCCGGTGGTCCCCGCCGCGCACTATACCTGCGGCGGCGTTCTCACCGACTCCCGGGCGCGCACCGATATTCCCGGTTTGTATGCGGTGGGCGAAACCGCCTGCACAGGCTTGCACGGGGCCAATCGCATGGCCAGCAACTCCCTCTTGGAGTGCCTGGTGTTCGCCCAACAAGCTGCCGACGATCTGCGTCGGCGACTCCCGGATTTACCTCCCCCACCGACCATTCCTTGTTGGGACGAATCCCAAGTGACCGACTCCGACGAAGAAGTGGTGGTCAGCCACAACTGGGACGAAATCCGCCGTTTCATGTGGGACTACGTGGGCATCGTGCGCACCGACAAGCGGCTCGAGCGAGCTCTCAGGCGGGCGGAACTACTGAAACAGGAAATCTCCGAGTATTACGGCAATTTTCGCGTGACCAGCGACCTTCTGGAGCTACGCAACCTGATCATTACCGCCGAGTTGATTGTCAAAAGCGCCATGCGGCGCAAGGAAAGCCGGGGGTTGCACTATACCCTGGACTATCCCGCTCCGAACCAAAGCCGTCCGGCCGAAAACACGATTTTGCTGCCTCGTTAACGCTCACGCCGCATATCTCGCCATATCCACCGGATAGCGCCGCGCCCCCCAATCCCCGGGCTGAGCTTCGAATATTCCGGCAAGCGGCGCAGCGCATCGGTTACATTTGCCATCGTCGGTAAGATTCCAATCCGTCAACACATACCAATCCCGCCCGATCAGGCGCTGACCGCAGCCATGGCAGCGGGTACTGTCACCTTCCGGATTGTGCACATTGCCGGTATACACGTAACGCAATCTGTTCTTGAGGGCGATTTCCCGCGCCCGGATCAAAGTGGAACGGGAAGTCGACGACTTATCCATCATTTTCCATTCGGGATGGAAGGCGGTGAAGTGATGGGGCACCTCGGGTCCCAGCCTTTCCGCCACCCAACGGGTCATCCGATCGATTTCTTCGTCCGAATCGTTCTCGCCCGGGATCAACAAGGTGGTGATCTCCAGCCAAACGTCGGTCTCGTGCTTGATGTACTCCAAGGTCTCCAAAACCGGTTGCAAACGACCGCCGCAGATCTTTCGGTAAAAGCCGTCGGTGAAGGCCTTCAAATCTACATTGACCGCATCCATATAACGATAGAACTCTCGGCGCGGTTCGGCGCAAACGTACCCGGCGGAAACCGCCACGGACTGGATCCCCGCCTCCCGGCATGCCCGGGCGGTGTCAATCACGTATTCATGAAAGATCACCGGGTCGTTGTAGGTATAGGCCACGCTTTTACACCCCAGGGCCTGGGCGGCCCGGGCGACGGCGTCCGGCGAAGCTTCGGCGGTCAAGGTATCGAACTCCCGCGACTTGCTGATGTCCCAATTCTGGCAGAACTTGCAGGCCAGATTGCAACCGGCGGTCCCGAAAGACAAAATCGGTGTGCCGGGAAGAAAATGATACAGCGGTTTCTTTTCGATGGGATCGACGACAAATCCGCTGGCCCGACCGTAGGAGGTCAGAACGATCTGGCCGTCCCGGCAAGCGCGAACGAAGCACAATCCCCTTTGCCCCTCGTGAAGCTTGCAAAAACGAGGACACAGGTCGCACTGCACCTTGCCGTCGGGTAGTGCGTGCCAATGCCGGGTCGAAACGGTATCGTTGGCAAACGTTGCCATGTCGGTATTCCCCTATTGAATTTAGGCTTAATTGCCTCCATATAGACACAACTCTCCCACTTCAAGTTCTTCTAGACCAGGAGGTTTGGCATGACATCGGTACGCTACCCCGCAGTCGCCGGACTGTTTTACCCCGACGACCCGGTGGAATTGAGCGAAGTCGTGCGGCGTTTTGTAAGCGCCGAAACGCCACGAGGCCCCATTCCCAAGGCCATCGTCGCGCCCCACGCCGGCTATGTCTATTCCGGCCCGGTGGCGGCGAGCGCCTACCGCCTGCTGACCCCGGCCAAAAACACCATCAGCCGGGTAATTCTGACGGGTCCGGCCCACCACGTTCCTTTTCGCGGCCTGGCGATCCCCGGCGTGGATGCCTTTCTCTCTCCGCTGGGAAGGGTTCCGGTGGATCGCCCGGGCGTCGCGAAAGTCTCCGAATTGCCGTTCGTGAAGCGACACGACGGACCCCATGAGCCGGAACACAGCCTGGAGGTTCACCTGCCCTTCTTACAAAAAGTCCTCGGTGATTTTACGGTCATCCCCATCCTGGTCGGCGACGCCACCGGCGAGGAGGTGGCGACAGTGCTGGAGCAATTGTGGGAGAAAGACACCCTCATCGTAATCAGCTCGGATCTCAGTCATTACCATGACTACCCCACGGCCAAGCACCTGGATGCGGCCACCTCGAAAGCGATCGAGCATCTCGACCCCAGCCGGATCACTTTTGAGTCCGCCTGCGGGCGGATACCGCTGAATGGAATGCTGCTCACCGCTCGCAAGCACGGACTCAAGGCCGAAACGCTCGACCTGCGTAATTCCGGGGATACCGCAGGCCCCAGAGATCGTGTCGTAGGATACGGTGCCTATGCCTTCTTTTGAGCTTTCATTTTATCCGGAGGATCGCCGGACGCTGCTGGAATTGGCCCGGGAATCGATCCATTTCGGAGTCCGTCACGACCAACCGCCGGAAATCGAACCGGATATTCTGCCTAGGGCGCTCCTCGCGCACCGGGCCACTTTCGTCACCCTGGAAAAGCATCGGCGGCTCCGGGGTTGCATCGGCTCCCTCGAGGCGCGGCGCCCTCTGGCCGAAGACGTGATTCGCAACGCATTCGCCGCCGCCTTCGGCGATCCCCGTTTTCCGCCGGTGACCGCCGAGGAGGCGGAGCAACTGGAGATCCATCTCTCCATCCTTTCTCCACTGGAGGAAATCTCCTTCCAATCGGAAGCAACGCTGTTAACCGAAATCAGACCCCGCGCCGATGGCCTGGTTCTGGAGGACGGCATGCACCGAGCCACTTTCCTACCCGCGGTTTGGGAAGCCCTGCCCGACAAGCGGGATTTCCTGCGCCAACTGAAAATGAAAGCGGGCCTGACGCCCGACCATTGGTCCGATACCCTCAAGGTCTATCGCTATCGCGTCGATACGATCGGTTAGCATCGCTTAACCCCGGCCGTATAGATGAACCCAGTGCTTGAGCCGGTCCCCATGCCGGGATTGAAGCTGGTCCCAGGAGAAACGCCAACGCCAGTTGTTGGCGGTGGTTCCGGGGGTATTCATGCGCTGGTCGGACCCCAGGCCGAGCACATCCTGCATCGGCAGCACCACCAACACCGCAACGGATGCAAAAGCGCAGCGAACCAGCGCCTCCGGCATGGACGCCCCGGGTTGCCCCAGGTAGTCGTACAGATATGTTCGGCCACCCGGATCCAGGGACTCGAACCAACCCAGCGAAGTATCGTTGTCGTGGGTGCCGGTATAGACGACGTTGTCGATCGTATGATTATGCGGGAGATAAGGATTGCCGGCCCCGCCCTCGAAGGCGAACTGCAGCACCAGCATCCCGGGAATGCCGAATTTTCTGCGCAGAGTTTCCACTTCTGGGGTGATGATGCCCAGATTTTCGGCCACCAACGGCAATTGGCCGAATCGGGCGTGGACGGCCTCGAGCAAGGCCTCCCCCGGCGCCTTTACCCATCGGCCTTGGACGGCGGTGTCGGATTCGGCCGGGATTTCCCAGCAGGCCTCGAAGCCCCGGAAATGATCGATGCGGACCCAATCGAACATTTCCAGTTGGGTATGCATTCGCTCGATCCACCAGGTAAACCCGTCCTCCTCCATCGCTTGCCAGTCGTAATGGGGATTCCCCCAGCGCTGACCGGTGGCGGAGAAATAATCCGGCGGCACCCCGGCCACCACCGTGGGCTTTCCCTGATCATTCAACCGGAAATACCGGCGCTTGGCCCACACATCGGCGCTGTCGGCCGCCACGAAGATGGGCATGTCGCCGAACAGCAGCACGCCGCGCCGATGGGCATACTGGCGCAATTCACGCCATTGCTGGAAAAACACGAACTGTTCGAAGCGGATTCGATCGATTTCATTTCCCAGCCGGCCCCGGATCCGGATCAAGCTATCCGCATCCCGAAGACGGTACTTAAGCGGCCATTTCCACCAAACCTCGTCCTGGAAACACCCCTTAAGCGCCATGAACAAGGCATAATCCTCCAGCCAATAGGCATGGAAGCGGACGAATCTTTCATAGTCCCCGGCCAAGTCCCCTCCGCCGCAGGCCCGGAAGGCTTCATGGGCCGCAGATAGGAGGGCTGCCCGGCCGGCGGCCGTCGTCTTGTCCTGTGCGACCCTTTCCTCGACGAGCCAGCCGCGCCTCATCAGCCAATCCAGGCTGATCAATTCAGGATTGCCGGCGTGGGCGGAGAGGCATTGATAGGGCGAACCGTCGCTATGGGTCGGACCCACCGGCAGAACTTGCCATACGGATAAACCGCAATCGGCCAAGAAATCCACGAACCGGAAAGCGTTTTCCCCCAAATCTCCGCCGGCATCCCCCGGAAGTGAGGTGACATGGAGCAAAACCCCCGCCCGGCGTCGCTCCAGGACGCTATTTTCCACCGCTCTGGGCATATACTCTCCTTAATTAAAGCGCTTCCGGCCTTCCGCCATGCCTCGCATCAACGCACGAAGTGGATCTTCTGGCCGAGCATATCCGGGGTAACGGTCACGATACCGCCGGGACTGACATCGAAACGCGCTTTGTCTTTTTCCAAATCGTAGCCGATCTCCATTCCTTGCGGAACATCGCAGCCGCGGTCGATGATCGCGCGCCGAACCTTGGCGTAGCGGCCGATGTTGACGTCGGGCAACACCACCGAATGCTCCACCAAGGCCCAGGAGTTGACGCGCACATTGGGAGACAGGATGGAATGGCGCACCGTGGAACCGGAAATGATCACCCCGCCGCAGACCATGGAATCGAATGCATGACCGACGCGATCGTGGGCCGTGTCCTCGAAGACGAATTTCGCCGGGGGCACCTGCTCCTGGTAGGTCCAGACGGGCCAATTCTTGTCGTACAAATTGAGCTCCGGATTGACCCCGATCAACTCCATATTGGCGGCCCAATAGGCGTCGATGGTCCCCACATCGCGCCAGTAGCTTTGCACGCCGGTTTGCATGTTGAGGAAAGGATAGGCAAAGGCGCGGTATCGGTTAATCACCTCGGGAAGGATGTCCTTGCCGAAATCGTGACTGGATTTGGAGTTGTCGGCATCCTTGATCAACTGTTCGTACAAAAATTTGGCATTGACCACGTAGATCCCCATGGAAGCCAGCGCCGTATCGGGACGCCCGGGAATTGCCGGCGGTTGATCCGGTTTTTCGACGAAATCGACGATGCGGCTGGAGTCGTCCACGTGAATCACCCCGAACGCGCTCGCATCCTTGACCGGCACCTCGACGCAAGCCACGGTGATATCGGCCTTATTCTCCACATGATAGGCCAGCATGGCACCGTAGTCCATTTTATACACGTGGTCGCCAGCCAGAATGAGCACGTATTCCGGATCGTGCGGGCGCAGAATATCCAGGTTCTGATAGACCGCGTCCGCCGTGCCCTTGTACCAGGAGTCGTGGATCCTCTGCTGGGCGGGGAGCAAATCGATAAACTCCCCCAACTCGCCGCGGAGGAACCCCCATCCCTTCTGGATATGGCGAATCAAGGAGTCGGCCTTGTACTGGGTCAGCACGCCGATGCGCCGGATACCGGAATTCAAACAATTGGACAGGGTAAAGTCGATGATTCGATATTTGCCTCCGAAGTGAACCGCCGGCTTGGCGCGCCAGTCAGTGAGTCTCTTGAGCCGGCTGCCGCGCCCCCCGGCGAGAATCAGGGCAACCGTTTGACGAGTCAGGAGGCTGACGAAGCGTTGGGGGTAGTTGTTTTCGGACATGGTATTAAGATCTCCTTGGCCTGGCGGAATTTGCTACTATAGTTCCAAAACGCAAAATCATTATTAAGGCATCGGCAAAGTGAACTCAAGTATTTCCTCATCCGACAGGACGCATGGATTGTCGCCAGCCTTGGAGTTGATCGTCCAAGCGCGACACTACGACCCCTTTTCGGTACTGGGCCGTCACCACGAACAGGGCGACGACATTGTGCGGGCATTTTTCCCGGGCGCCCGCAAAGTCCGGATCGAAAACGGGCCGGAATTGACGCCGACCAAAAAAACCGGCCTGTTCGAAGGGTCCATCAAGGATCACGATATTCCATTGCATTACGCCCTACTATGGACCGATGCCAAGGGGCAGGAGCACCGCTCCATCGAGCCTTACACTTTCGCCCCACAGATCCCCGATTTCGACCTCTATCTATTCGGCACCGGGAAACATTGGCACATCTATCGGATCTTGGGCGCCTCCCTCAAAAACGTGGACGGCGTGGACGGAACCCTATTCGCGGTTTGGGCACCGAATGCCGAGCGGGTCAGCGTGGTCGGCGATTTCAACCAATGGGACGGACGCCGCCACCCGATGCGTTGCCGCTACGATTCCGGCGTTTGGGAACTGTTCGTCCCCGGACTCGGCGAAGGCACCTTATACAAATTCGAAATCCGCAATCGTCACAGCGGCGATGTGTTCGTCAAGACCGACCCCTACGGCCGTTTTTTCGAACTGCGCCCCAATACCGCGGCGATCGTCGTTCGCGACGACCAATATGAATGGAATGACCGGGACTGGATGCGAGACCGCCAGCAATGGGACTGGCAACACAGCCCCATGTCCGTCTACGAAGTGCATTTGGGCGCCTGGCGGCGGGACAAGGACGATGGTTTTCTGGGCTACCGGGAACTGGCGCGGCAATTGGTGGAATACGTCAAGGAACACGGCTTTACTCACCTGGAACTGATGCCGGTCACCGAGCATCCCCTGGATATTTCCTGGGGCTATCAGACCACCGGTTATTACGCCCCCACCAGCCGTTTCGGATCTCCGGACGATTTTCGCTGGTTCGTGGATTACTGCCACCAAAACGATATCGGCGTGATCATCGACTGGGTGCCGGCGCATTTTCCCAAGGATGCCTGGGCCCTGGCCTGGTTCGACGGCGCCCCCTTATACGAACACGCCGATCCGCGCCGCGGCGAACACCCCGACTGGGGCACCTTGATCTACGATTACGGCCGCAACGAGGTCAGGAATTTCCTTTTCGGCAGCGCCATGTATTGGCTCGAGGAATTCCATATCGACGGCCTCCGGGTCGACGCGGTCGCTTCCATGCTGTACCTGGACTATTCGCGTCAGCCGGGCGAATGGATTCCCAACAAGTACGGCAGTAACGAGAATCTGGAAGCCATCGATTTTCTGCGCGAACTCAACAATATCACCCAGGAACAGCATCCCGGCACCGTGGTGATCGCCGAAGAATCCACCGCTTGGCCCCAGGTCACCCGCCCCCCCTGGGTGGGCGGCCTGGGATTCGCCATGAAATGGAACATGGGCTGGATGCACGACACCCTCGCCTTCCTGGCCAACGACCCGGTTTACCGCCAATACCATCACGACCAACTCACCTTCGGTCTGCTCTATGCGTTCACCGAAAACTTCGTCCTCCCCTTCTCCCACGACGAAGTGGTGCATGGCAAAGGCTCCATGCTGGCCAAGATGCCGGGAGACGAATGGCAGCGGTTCGCCAATCTGCGCCTGCTTTACACCTATATGCTGACCTATCCGGGGAAAAAGCTCCTGTTCATGGGCAGCGAGCTGGCCCAACCCTCGGAATGGGATGTCGAGCGCGAACTGGAATGGGACCTCCTGCAATACCCGCTGCACCAAGGCGTCCAAAGCCTGGTGGCGGACCTCAATCGCCTCTACCGGAACCAGCCGGAACTCCATCAGTACGATTTCGAGTCGCCGGGATTCGAATGGGTCGACTGCCACGATTCCTCTCAATCCACCTTGAGTTATCTGCGCAGGAGCGCTGACGATTTTCTCCTCGTCGCGCTCAATTTCACGCCGGTGCCGCGCCACGACTACCGCCTGGGCGTACCCGAGCCGGGCGCCTATCAGGAGATTCTCAACTCCGACTCCCAATTTTATGGCGGCAGTAATCTGGGCAACGGCTGGATCGAGGCCGACCCCATTCCCTGGATGGGACGCCCCTATTCCATCAGCATTACCCTGCCCCCCTTGGCAGGCGTGGTCTTCTGTCGCCAACCCGAAGAAACAGCCGCTTCGTGAACATCCTTTTCCTCGCCAGCGAACTGCATCCTCTGATCAAAACCGGCGGCCTGGCGGACGTGGCGGGCAGCCTTCCTCAAGCCTTGCGCGAACTGGACCACGACGTACGGGTACTGTTGCCCGCCTATCCCCAAGCCAAAGCGCAATGCACCGACCTGAATCCGGTGGCGGAATTTGATCTTTTGGATCGTCCCGCCACTTTATTGGACGCCACCCTTCCCGATATCGCCATGCCGGTGTGGCTCCTGGACGTCCCTCCTTGGTTCGATCGCCTCGAGAACCCCTATTTGAGCCCGGAGGGAGAGCCCTGGCCGGACAATGCCGAGCGTTTCGGCGGTTTTTGCTGGGCGGGCTTTCATCTGGCTTTGGATCGGCTCGGTCTCGACTGGCAACCGGACGTGGTCCATTGCAACGACTGGCAAACCGGGCTGGTGCCGGCACTTCTCTCCCAGGAGAAAACGCGACCGGCCACCGTGTTCACCATTCACAACCTGGCCTATCAAGGCGTTTTTCCCCCGGCGGTTTTTTCCCAACTGAGACTCCCCCGCTCTTTATGGCATATGGACGGACTGGAATTCCATAGCCAGCTGTCTTTCATCAAGGGGGGATTGATGTACGCCGATCGAATCAACACCGTCAGCCCCACTTATGCCAAGGAAATCCAAACGCCGGCTTTCGGCTGCGGCCTGGAAGGCGTGCTTAAGGCACGCAAAGAACACCTCTCCGGCATTTTGAACGGCATCGACACCCACAAATGGAATCCGGCCACCGACCCCTGGATTCCCCATGTCTACGACCGCGATTCGCTGCGACAGAAATCGCTCAGCAAGGCCGCCCTGCAAAACCGCTTCAAACTTCCCCAGGAACCCGACACGCCGCTGTTGGCTTTCATCAGCCGACTGGTGCCGCAAAAAGGAATCGATCTGATTCTGCAGTCGCTCACCCATTTGATCGATTACCCGCTCCAATTCGTGTTTCTCGGCAGCGGCAACAGCGACTTCGAGCATGGCTTGTTTTATTGGTCGCGCCGCTATCCCGACCGGGTGGCGGTCCATATCGGCTTCGACGAACCTTTGTCTCACCTGGTCGAGGCCGGGGCGGATATCTTTCTCATGCCATCGCGGTTCGAACCTTGCGGCCTCAACCAAATGTATAGCCAGCGCTACGGTACGGTACCCGTCGTCCACCGTACGGGGGGACTTGCGGATACGGTGGTGGATGCCACGCCCGACCGATTGGACAATCATACCGCCACCGGCATCGGCTTCAGCCAGCCCGTCGGCGGCGCCTTCCAGGAAGCGGTCAAACGGGCTTGGCTGCTCTACAGCCAAAAAGACACCTGGCGCGATTTGCAGCAAACCGGAATGGCCCAAGATTTCTCCTGGAAACGGAGCGCCGCCGAATACCACCGACTCTACAAGCAAGCCCTGGACGACCTCGAGGCTCGCCCCAAAACCGGGCTCAGCGTCTAGTCACTTCCGCGCCGGACCCCGCCCATGGTTTTGGAAACTGCCGCCAAGCGCCTTCCCGGCCACGTAGGTGGCGCGTGACGGGGACCGGGCGGCCAAATGCATGAGCACGAACAAGGCATCTTCCAGGTCGCGGCAGCGCTGCAAGCGCTCGTTCAGATAGTCGTCGTCATTCGGCGCCAACACCCAGAAGTCGGCCCATTTTCCCGCTTCGAAATTGCCGATTTCCCGATCCAATCCCAACGCCCGGGCCGCTCCCAAGGTCACCCAATAGAGAAGCTGACCGGCATCCAGAGAAACCGACCGGAGACGCTGAACCTTATGGGCCTCCGCCAACTCCCCCCACACCGAGAAATTGAGGCCCGCACCGATATCGGTTCCTATGGCCAGGGGGACGCCGTGTTCCAGATGGCGTTCGAGCGGGAACAAACCGCTTCCCAAAAACAGATTGCTGCTGGGGCAATGGCATATTCCGCAGCCGCTCTCGGCCAAGCGCGCCAATTCCATCTCCCCGGGATGAATGTTATGGGCCAAAATCGTTTTGTCGCCCAACAAGCCGAAGCGGTCGTACACATCCAGATAATGGGAAGCTTGAGGAAAATCCCGGGCCACGGCGGCGATCTCCTCCCGGGTTTCGTTGATATGGGTCTGAAGATACACTTGGGGATACCGCTTTTTCAGAGCCCCCAAAGCCTCCATGAGTTCGACCGAACTGGTCAGGGCAAAACGCGGGGTCAAAGCATAATGGAGCCGCGGGTGACCGGCATAACGGCGGATGAAGGCTTCGCTGCTCCGATAGACCGTCTCCGGATCGGTCAACAACTCCTCCGGACCGTCCCTATCCATGACGGTGACCCCGGCGATCAGGCGCACCCCTCCCCGGCCGGCGGCTTCGAAGAGGGCTTCGGTGGCATCGAGAAACTGGGAACCGAACACCATGGCGCAAGTGACACCGCCGCGTAGCAAATGCCATATCAGCTTGTCCGCAACCCGGGCCGCGTAGGCTCGATCCCGAAATGCCGCCTCCGCCGGGAAGATGGTCTCTCGCAGCCAGCGCAGCAAGCCCCGATTGGGAGCGGCCACGGCGTAATATTGGGGAAAATGGAGGTGGGCGTCGATCAGGCCCGGCAGGATCCAACCTTCACGGTACTCCACCCGCCCGACGGAAGCAGGCAGGCGCGGCAAAATGGCGTCCCGCTCGCCCACCGCCACGATGCGACCGTCGTCTCCCACCCACAAGGCACCCCGCTCGATGATTTCCAACGCGCCGGACGCGGCGAAGGGATCGCCCTGCAGATGGGCGACGGTACCCAGATACACCGTACTCATGGGATCCCCAACACTTGCGGCAAGTCGCGAATCGAGTCGATGATCCCGTCGGGTCGAACGGAAACGGCGCGGACATAGTCCTCCCGGTATTTTCCCGTCTTGACCAAAATGCCGGACAAACCCGATGCCTGGCCGCCACCGATGTCCGCATCGATGTCATCGCCCACGATGGCCACCTGGTCGGCTGGAAGCCCCAGGTCCTGCAACGCCAATTCGAAAAACGCCGGCGAGGGCTTGCCGATAATTTGGGCTTGTTTGGCGCCGGCGTATTCCAAAGCCGCGACAAAACCGCCCAGATCCATTTGCAACCCTTCCTCGGTCCGCCAGAATCGATTCTTATGCACCGCAATCAACGCCGCGCCTTCTATCAGAAGCCGAAAAGCCCGGTTTAGGACGGCGTAATTCCACCTCTCGCCGATATCCCCGACCACCACGTAATCGGCATGGGTATCGGATTGTCGGAAAGCTGCGAAATCGCACTTCACGTCCTCGGCCAAAAGAAGGTGGCAGAGCGGATCGTCGCACGACTGAAGGTAAAGCAACACCGCCTGGGGGGCGCTGATGATCTCTTCGCGCGGAATATCGAACCCCAGCGCATTCAATTTACCCTGAAGAGAGGCCAGGGAAAGAGTGCTGGTGTTGGTGATGAAGCGGCACCCGTACCCCGCCTCGCGGATGCATTCGAGCGCTTCGCGGGCGCCTTCGATCACCTGACCGCCCACGTATAAAACCCCGTCCAGATCGAAGAGAAACCCTCGGACGGACTCGAGCCTCGTCACGCCGGCATTAAAATCAATCATGACCGAACTGTATTGAAATGATCGGATATTCGCAGTTTACCACTATCTCATTCGCTCGCCATCGGCGATGGCTTTGAAGTTCCCCTCATTCCCCACTGATTGATATACTAGGGGGTTGTTTTTTCATTCCCACAACATCACAAGGAGATGCCAAACATGTCCGAGATTCCGATTTTCAAGACCGGCGAGGCCACCGTGTTCGCCAGCGAGGATCAGGGCACCGACGCCATGCCCGAAATCGTCCTGGGGGCCGCCAACGGTCCGGTGGGCACCGCCTTTGCGACCCTGATGGGGCAAACCGAAGGCCATACCCGCCTGTTCGCCATCCGCGCCTGCAACCAGCAGGTCAAGCCGGCCACGCTGATGGTGCCCAAAGTCACCATGAAAAACACCGCCTACATTTCCCTGTTTTTCGGGGTGGTGCAATCGGCGGTCGCCGACGCGGTGCTGGACAGCGTCATCGACGGCGTGATTCCCAAGGAATGGGCCAACGAGATGTGCATCATCGTCAACGTGTGGCTCGATCCAGAGTGCGGCGTCCAGGAAAACCCGGACAAAAAAGATCTTTATCGGACCAATTACGAAGCGACCAAGCTGGCGCTCAAGCGCGCCCTCAACGACGAACCCGGGATCGACGAGTTGATCGCCAACCGGAAGAAAATCCATCATGAAATGTACGACCCGGTCACAGGAGAATCCTTGTGGTGAGTGATCCGCGGCCTGTCTCGTCCCACTTCGTTTCCAACCTCCGGAGAACAACCCTATGCATACTGTGACGCTGATTCCCGGCGACGGCATCGGCCCGGAAATCACCGAAGCCGCCGTCCAAGTCGTCGAAGCGGCCGGCGCCCCTATCCAGTGGGACCGGCAACTGGCCGGCATGAGTGCCGTGGACCGGCACGACACCCCCCTGCCGGATGCGACCCTGGACTCGTTCCGCCGCAACCGGGCCGCCCTCAAGGCACCCTTGACGACGCCCGTGGGCGGCGGTTATCGCAGCGTCAACGTGACCCTGCGCCAGGAATTCGACCTCTACGCCAATGTCCGGCCGGCCCTGTCCTTCGAGGGAACGCAAACCCGTTACGGCAATGTCAACCTGGTCACGGTACGGGAAAACACCGAAGGTCTGTACGCGGGCATCGAGCATTACATCAAGGCCGAAGGCAAGACCATCGCGGCCGAGAGCATCGCCGTGGTCACTCGCAGCGGTTGCGAACGGATCATCGAGCACGCCTTCCGCTACGCTCGGCAAACCGGGCGTAAAAAAGTCACCGCGGTGCACAAGGCCAACATTCTCAAATGCACCTCGGGGCTGTTTCTGGAAATCGGACGGGAAGTGGCGCAGAAGTATCCGGAGATCGAGTTCGAGGATCGCATCGTCGATGCCTGCGCCATGCAGATGGCGATGCACCCGGACCAGTTCGACGTGATCGTCACCACCAACCTGTTCGGTGACATCCTATCGGATCTGGCCGCGGGCCTCGTGGGAGGACTGGGACTGGTCGCCGGCGCCAACATCGGCCGGGAAGCGGCGATGTTCGAACCGGTTCACGGCAGTGCGCCGGACATCGCCGGCAAAAATATCGCCAATCCCACCGCCATGATCATTGCCACGGTCATGATGCTCGACCATCTCGGCGAACAAGCCGCGGCGCGCCGGATCGAACAGGCGGTTCGCGAAGTGATCCGGGAAGGCAAACACGTCACCGCGGATCTGAAACCCGGCTCCATCTGCTCTACCCCGGAAATGGCTGAAGCGATCGCGGAAAAAGTCCGACTCGCTGGCTAAGTTCGGAAATCGGAAACCGCTCTCTCCAAGCTTTGTCGGCAAACGGAGCCGGCGTTTCGGCAAACTGGCGTGTCAAAAAAATTGACAGTTGGGAAGGCGACACGGCGCGATATGCTCAGTGTCGCCTGTTCCGTTTTGCGGCGGAAAAACAGCTGCTTCACAAAACCACGATCAGACTGGTGCCTGAAACTTCCACCGGTTTGCGCCACTCGGCGGAGATCCGATCGGCGCAAGCGCGCGCTTGATCCGGATCGTCGAAATAAGCGGTGATCATACCGGCCACTTCGTAGGCATAACCTTGAAAAGAGCGGATCAGAGTCTGAATGCGACGATTCATGATTGGGTCCTCCTCTCAAAAATAGCGGACTTTGGGCTTATCTCTGCATTCCCTGTGCCAGGCACAGGAAATTCTCTTAAATCAAAGAGATAAACCGATCACGTTGTAGTAGTTGTTTGTCAACGACAATTTTTGTCAAAAATGCTGACAAATTTCAACACTTCAACGTGTTTTGCTCAACCCCTCAGTTAAAAAAATCTTCAACTAATAAGACGTACCTCAATGCCGGTATAATCTGATTCATGTTTCAGGCTCGTGATTTCATCATCACCCGGGAAGGACTGGTTTTCGCCGTCACCTTGAACGAAACCGAGGCGGGGCGCGTCGTCGCCTGCCTGCGTTACGCCCCCACGCCCGCCGGACTTCGCAAAGTCACCACCCATGAAGCGGAAGCGATCTTGCGGACCCGCTATCCCCGGTATCTTTACTACTCTCCGCGTAGAGACGCGCTCCTGCACGCCGTGCCCATCAATGCGGTCGAAACCCATCTATGCCCGCGCCAACGCCTGCGGGAATTGCTGGACCGTCCCGCCACCGAGCCGCTAATCGACAAATTGCAGCGATTGGTGGATCTGTTCGAGGTGGAAGGACTTTCCAGCGAACAGCTGGGAGTGACCGGTTCGCTGTTGATCGGTCTGCAGCACGAAGCTTCCGACCTGGACCTGGTGGTTTACGGCCGCGAACCGTTCGAACAGGCCCGCCGCATCGTCCGCGACGGCTTCGCCCACGGATGGTTGCAAGCACCCGACCGGGCGCTGTGGCGAGCCACCTACCAGCGCCGCGGGTGCGCTTTGAGCTTTGACGAATACCTTTGGCACGAACAGCGAAAGTACAACAAGGGCGCCATCGACGGAACCAAATTCGATCTGATTCTGATGGAGGAAAATTCCATGGATGCCGATCCCCGTCTATGGTGCAAATTGGGGCGCACCCGTATCCGCGCCCCCGTCATCGATGCCGAGGGCGCTTTCGCCACCCCCGCCCGCTATCGTCTCGACCACCCGGAGATTCCCCTTGCCTTGTGTTTCACCGCCACTTATCTGGGCCAAGCCGAAGCGGGGGAACGGGTGGAAATTTCCGGTCACCTGGAACAAGCCTCCGACGGGGAACGCCGAATCGTCATCGGCACCAGCCGGGAGGCGCCCGAAGAATACATCAAAGTCATCCCATCTTGAGGAGGAACGCGGCCATGCTCGAAAAGCTCTCCAATCATTATTCCCCTTTTCTCAGCCAGTGGCAGGAGGGGGCCGAAGTTAAAGCGTCCCGGCCCAGCGAAGCGGGGGGCTTGGATCCCGCCACCGCCGATACCATGGAGGTGGAAGCCCTGTTCGACGCCGTCGACGGCACCCGCACGCTAATCGGTCAGGCCACCCTGCACCGTTCCCTGACCAACCCTTTGACCGACATCGATCTGATTCGCGCCAAGCAGGAGGCATTGCGCGAACTCCAGGCCAACGACGGGCTGCGCCGAGATCTGGAACGATTGGTCGAGAACGCCGCCCATCCCGAGCGGGAGAGCGAATTCTACAAACTCCTTTACGCGTTTTTCCTAGGGCTCGCCGGGACGCCGGTCAATTCCCGGGAAATCAAGGGATTCGGCTACGAGGCCTATCTCAACGGGACCCGTTTCATCCTGGAAACGGTCGACCGGGCAAAGCAGCTGCCGACCGCGCAAAGCCCCTACCTCAAAACCTTGATCGCCACCCTGACCGATTTCGCCGCCAGCCGCAGCCACGCCCTGATGCAAGGACCGGCCTACCGGACCGAGAAACGCCTGTTGACGAAGGCGGAAAAGGGCTGGCTGCCGGCAATCCGCTTCCGCCCTTCCCTGTTTAAACCGGGCTTGATCGCCGCCGGCGTGGGCGGCCTTCTGCTCGCTTGGACGGGGCTGCCGGCGCTGTTGAACCTGTCCCGCCCGGCACTCGGCGTTGCCTGGCTGTTTCTGCTTCCCTTGGGCGCGGTCTATACCCCCATCGTGGGCACCTACGACCGGGATCGTTTTATCTATCCCTTGCGCAAGACTTTCCGGGAAGCGACCGAAGTTCATAGTCTGTTGGAGGCGCTGGGCTATCTGGACGAACTGCTGAGTTTCCTGCGTTTTGCCGATGACTTCGGTCATCCCACCTGCCTTCCGGAGATGCTCGACGACGGCCACCACCGCTTCCTCGGTCGGGATCTGCGCAACCCGATTCTGGGAAAGGCCAATCCCGACTATGTGCCCAACGACATCGACCTGGACACGCACCGCCTCACCTTCATCACCGGCCCCAACAGCGGCGGCAAGACCGCCTTCTGCAAGACCTTGGCCCAATCTCAATTGCTCGCCCAGATCGGAGGCTTCGTGCCGGCCAGGGAAGCGCGTTTGACGGTGGCCGACCGGATCTTCTACCAAGCGCCGGAAATCAGCCATCTGAGCGATCGGGAAGGCCGCTTCGCCACCGAGCTCAAGCATACCAAGCGGATTTTCCTGGCCACCACCCCCAAAAGCTTGGTGATCCTGGATGAACTGGCCGAGGGCACCACCTACGAAGAGCGCTTGAAGATTTCTTCCGACATCATGGAGGGTTTTCACAAAAAGGGAGGGACCAGCCTCCTGGTCACCCACAATCACGAACTGGTGGACCAACTCATCGAGCGGAACATCGGGCAACCCAAGCAGGTGGAATTCGTCGGCGACCGTCCCACCCATCGTCTCATCGACGGCATTTCCCGGGTCAGCCACGCCGATCGGGTGGCCAAGGAAGTCGGCTTTTCCAAGGAAGACATCGAGCGTTACCTGAAAGAGGAAAAGCCGTGACCCGCCCCAGCGAACTCCTCAAGACCTTGACCGCCGGCGTCTATGTCGTCGGCGTGGCCGCCGGCGAGCATCGCAACGCTTTCACCGCCGCCTGGGTCATGCAAGTGTCGTTCGATCCGCTCCTGGTCGCCTTGAGCATCCATCCGCGCCATCGCTCCTACGCCCTTCTCCAGTCCGGCGGCGGTTTCACCGTCAACCTGCTGGCCAGCGATCAATTGGACCTGGCGCGCCATTTCGGACAAGCGGCGACGAGCGACAAGCTGGCGGGTATCGAGTGGCGGCCCGGAACCATAGGCGCGCCCATCTTGACCGAATCCCTGGCCTATTTGGATTGTATCGTCCGCGACGAATATCCGGCCGGAGACCACAGATTGGTACTGGGGGAAGTGACGGGCGGGGAAATCCAGCGTCCGGGCGAACCGATGAATTATCGCGATACCGGCGACATGGATGGGGCCAGTCGCCTGTATCCGGAGAAGTTTTGAAAGCAACCGCCATGCCGTCACCCTATGACGCCGTCATCCTGGATATGGACGGTCTGATTCTGGACACCGAAGCCCGCTACCGTCAAGCATGGCGGAGTGCGGCCGGTATCCTGGGATTCGAGCTGGACGATACCCTGCTGAAAAAGCTGTCCGGGCTTTCCGTCGACGCCGTGGAAACTATTTTATGTCGGGCCCTGGGTCCCGGATTCGACTTCGAACGCTTCCTTGATACCGGCACCCGGTGCTGGCATGAGGCGGTAGCTCGTGAGGGCATCCCGGTCAAATCCGGCTTCGGGGATTTGCTTGCCACCCTGAAGCGGCAAAGGCTGCCGTTCGCCCTGGCCACCAACAGCCACCGCCCCGATGCGGAAAACTGTCTGAACCTGGCCGGCATCCAAGCCCATTTCCCCATTATCGTCACCCGCAGCGAGGTCGCGCACGGCAAACCCGCACCGGATATCTATCTCAAGGCGGCCGAGCAGCTTGCCCTGGCCCCGGAAAATTGCCTGGCGGTGGAAGACTCGGAGGCCGGACTCCTTGCCGCATTCCGGGCGGGAATGCAGCCAGTATGGATCCCCGATTACGCACCGGTTTCGGAAACCGCTCAAAGACTCGCCGCGGCCCGTTTTTCATCTCTCGACCAACTCGCTCACAGTTTGAATTTATGTCCATTGAACGCGATCGATTAACCGCCTTTTTCAACCGACTATTGGAACCCGAACGCTACCAGGACTACGGTCCCAACGGTCTGCAAATCGAAGGGACCGAAACGATTTCCAAAATCGCCTTCGCGGTTTCGGCCACCGTCCGATCCGCCCAGAAAGCCATCGAAACCGGCGCCGACGCGTTGGTGGTCCACCACGGCCTGTTCTGGCGCTTCCACGGTCCTCGTCCCCTAGTCGGTCCTTTCGCCCAGCGGGTCCATCCCTTGGTGCGCCATCGCATCAATCTCTACGGCTACCACCTCCCCCTCGACGGGCATCCGGAGGTGGGCAACGCCGCCGCCCTCGCCCGCCGGATCGGCCTGACCGACCTGTCCCCTTTCGGCGAATATCAGGGCGCGACCGTGGGCATGCAAGGCACCCTTTCCAACCCATGCGCGCCCAAGACGTTACAGCAACGCCTGGAACAAGTGCTCGAACATCCGGTGATGCTCGCCTGCCCCGAGCCCGAAGCCCGCCTGTCCCGGATCGGCATCATCACCGGCGGCGCCAACGGGGAATGGAAACAGGCCCTGGCCGCCGGCATGGACGCCTACATCACCGGCGAGATGAGCGAGCACGATTGGCACGAAAGCCAGGAGGCGGGCATCCACATGTTCGCCGGCGGCCATCACGCCACCGAGCAGTTCGGCGTGCAAGAATTGATGGTCAAGGTGAGCGAAGCTTTCCCAGTGGAGTGCGTTTATCTACCCTCGGACAATCCGGCTTGAGGAAAACGCCGTCTCCGCCATGACCGGAAACCTCCTCCTCCGTTTCGACCACGTCAGCGTGACGGTCGGAAAAAAGGCCATTCTCAAGGACCTCAATCTCACCTTGAATCCGGGGGAAAAAATCGCGCTTAAGGGCAAATCCGGCTCGGGCAAGAGCACGCTGCTCAAGACCGTGCTGGGGCTCTATCCCCTGACGGGAGGCACGCTTTTTTTCCTGGGAAAACCGCTCGACCGGGCAACGATTCAAACCCTTCGTGGCTGCACCGCCTACATCGACCAGGAACCGGTGTTGGGCGCCGACACGGTCAGGGAGGCTCTGATGCTGCCTTTCCGCTTCAAGGCACACCGGGACAGACAGCCTTCCGAGCCCCGCCTGCACGAAACCCTTAAGCGGGTTCGCCTGCCGGAAACGATTCTCGGGCAGGAATGCCGCCGAGTCTCCGGCGGCGAGAAACAACGCATCGCCGTCGCCCGCGCTCTGCTGCTGGGAAAAAGCCTCTTTCTCCTCGACGAAGTAACCAGCGCGCTGGATCCGGTAAGCAAACAGGCGGTGATGGACGTGATTTTCGCTTCCTCTCACACGGTTCTGTCGGTCTCCCACGATCCGGCCTGGCTCGACCGCTGCGAGCGCGTGTACGAACTGGAAGCAGGTCATCTGCGCGAGGAGAAGCCCCATGGATACGCTTGATATCGCCGCGCCGCAAATGACCCTCCTGTATGCCCTGGTCCTGGTGCCGTGGCTGCTGCTGGGGCTCATCGGTCTGAGGATGAGCGGCGAGATCGCGATCGCCCTCGTGCGCATGAGCCTGCAGCTCGCCTTGGTCGGCGTCTATCTCAAAGCCCTGTTCGCCTTCAATCACCCCTTGCTGAACGGCCTCTGGCTGTTGGTCATGCTGGTGGCGGCGGATCTCACCATCCTCCGCCGCAGCGGTTTGAGGATACGCCGTTTCTTCCTTGCTACCTTGACCGCGGTGGCCGCCAGCGTGCTGCTTTCCACCGCCTATCTGGTATTTCTGGTGATCCGTCCGCCGCAGATCCACGACGCCCGCTATCTGATTCCCTTGGCGGGCATGATCCTGGGCAATTGCCTGCAAGCCAACGTCATCGCCCTGGAGCGCTTCTATGCGGCGATCCGAAAAAACGAATCGGAATACCTGACCTTCCTTCTCCTCGGCGCCACCCGCTGGGAAGCGGCGCGGCCTTATTTTCGAGAGGCGGTGAAGGCAGCGGTCAATCCAATCCTGGCCAGCATGGCGACCCTGGGGCTGGTCTCGCTTCCCGGCATGATGACCGGCCAAATTCTAGGCGGATCAGAACCCTGGGTAGCGGTGAAATATCAAATCGCCATCATGGTAAGCATTTTCACCGCCACCACCGTGGCTTCCATACTCAACCTCAAACTCAGCCTGGCAATCGCGTTCAACGAGTTTGATGTGCTCAGGGAGGAATAGATTTACCATGGGAAGGCGTGCATATGGGTGACACGAGGCGACAAGGGTGAAAATGTTCAGAAGGAGGTGACCATATGATCGCCGAGAACGAGATCGTTCGAACGGTGCTCACGGCTTTCCCCGCTACCCAGGCGATTTACCTGTTCGGTTCCTGGGGAACGGAAAACGAGTGGCCGGACAGCGACGTGGATATCGCCGTGTTGCTGCCGCCCGAGACGGCGCAAAAGGCCGGCAGCCTTACCCTGAGCGAATTGCGTTATGCGCTTGAACGACTGCTTGACAGGAACGTGGACCTGATCAACCTGCGCCGGGTATCGACCGTGTTTCAGAAAGAAATCGTCATGGCCGATCGGCGGATCTTCTGCGGCAACCGATACGCGGCCGACGAATTCGAAATGCTGGTCCTGTCCTTATACCAAAAGCTTAATCAGGAACGGGCGGAGGTGTTGGCCGACGGATTGCGCAGCGGGAGATTTTACCAACTATGAATGAGGTCATTCTGAACAAGAAAATCAGCATCGAACGCTGTGTTCACCAAATCAACCAATATTATGCTCAGGACAGGGGCGTCCCCTATTGAACAAGATTTTCTCAAACAGGATGCCATCGCCATGAATCTGCAGCGGATCTGCGAATTGGCGATCGACATCGCCAATCACCTTATCAAAACCAAAAAACTGGGATTGCCCCAGGACAGCAGAGATTCCTTTGCTCTATTACAGCGCGCAGGGTTGATCGGTGCCGAACAGATGAAAACCCTGCAAGCGATGGTGGGCCTTCGCAATATTCTGGTGCATGAATACCAGGAATTGGATCTCAAAATCATGGTGGATGCGATCGAACACCGCATGCGGGAGGTTGTCGATTTCGCAAACCTCGCCTTGAAGGCGGCGGACTGAAAGGGCAAAAACGCTTCGCGCTACCGGACCAGCGAAGCATCGAGCGCCACGGCGATTCCGAAAGCTATCTTGAGCCAACCGATCTCTTCCTTAATGACAACCGTAGGGGCAACCCCCCGTGGTTGCCCTCCCCCTCCTTATCAAGGCTGGGGCAGGCACAGGGGCCTGCCCCTACTGTTTAAGGATCAGGGCAGGGACAGGGGGGGACCTGCCCCTACAATTGAAACCAGGATCAGGGCAGGCACAGGGGCCTGCCCCTACTGTTTAAGGACGGCCAGCACTTTCTCCAGGCTGTCCTTGGCGTCCCCGAACAGCATTCGGGTGTTGTCGCGGAAGAACAGCGGATTGTCCACCCCCGCATAGCCGGTGGCCATGCTGCGCTTCAAGACGATGCAGGTGTTGGCCTTCCACACCTCGAGCACCGGCATCCCGGCGATGGGGCTTTGGGGATCCTCCTCGGCGGCGGGATTGACGATGTCGTTGGCGCCGATCACCACCGCCACATCCGTAGAGGGAAAATCCTCGTTGATCTCGTCCATCTCGAAGACGATATCGTAAGGGATCTTGGCCTCGGCCAGAAGCACGTTCATGTGCCCCGGCATCCTACCCGCCACCGGGTGGATGGCGAAACGGACGTTGACGTTTTTACTCCGCAGGGTTTTGACGATCTCGGCCACCACGTATTGGGCCTGGGCGACCGCCATCCCGTAGCCGGGCACGATGACGACGTTCTTGGAACCGTCCAACAACCCGCCGGTTTCGTCGGAATCGATCGCCTGGACTTCGCCCGCTTCCCCGGCCGCCGCCGCGGCGGTGCCGCCCTCGGTGCCGAAACCGCCGGCGATGACGCTGAGGAAATTCCGGTTCATTCCCCGGCACATGATGTAGCTGAGGATCGCCCCGCTGGAACCCACCAAAGCGCCGGTGACGATCAAAAGGTCGTTGGAGAGCATGAAGCCGGTGGCCGACGCCGCCCACCCCGAGTAGCTATTGAGCATGGAGACCACCACCGGCATGTCCGCGCCGCCGATGGCCATCACCATATGGACGCCGAAGGCGAAGGCGATCGCGGTCATCAGTATCAGCGGGATCATCCCCACGCCGACGCTTTCCAGGCCCAGGAACCACTTGCCCAGCAGCACCGCCGCCACCAGCAGGGCCAAATTGAGCCAGTGGCGGGCGGGAAGCAGGACCGGCTTGCCGGAGATTCGTCCGCACAGTTTGCCGAAAGCGATCACCGAGCCGGTGAAGGTCACCGCCCCGATCAGCACTCCGAGATAGATTTCCACCTCGTGGACGGTCTTGGCGACGCCTTCGAAACTGGCGCTCGGATCGATGTAGTTGGCATAGCCGATCAGCACCGCGGCCAGCCCCACCAGGCTGTGAAGAATGGCCACCAATTCCGGCATCTGGGTCATCTGCACCCGGCGGGCGACATACACCCCCACCGTCCCGCCGATCACCATGGCCGAGATCACCAATCCGTAGGTGGTGACCCGCTCCGATAAAACCGTGGCCAGGATCGCCAGGGTCATGCCGACGATGCCGTAGAGATTCCCGCGCCGGGCGGTTTCCGGATGGCTCAACCCTCGAAGAGCCAGGATGAATAGAATGGTCGCTGCGATATAGGAAACGATAATAACGCCCTGTGGCATGTCACACCCCCTTTATTGATTTTTTCGGAACATGCCAAGCATGCGCTGGGTCACCCAAAAACCGCCGAAGATATTCACGCTGGCGATCAATACCGCCACCCAGGCGAGCAACTTCAGCATCACCCCGGGGGAGGAAACCTGAATCAACGCCCCGATGACGATGATCCCGGAAATGGCGTTGGTCACGCTCATCAGCGGCGTATGCAGGGCGGGCGTGACGTTCCAGATCACCATATAACCGACGAAACACGCCAGCACGAACACGGTGAAGTGGGACAGGAACTCGGCCGGCGCCACCATGCCCATGCCGTAGAGGCCCAACCCCGCCACCGCCAACAGTCCGGCGGCGATCCATTGCGTGGGCAACTTCCTTTTTTCCGGCTTCTCCTCCACCGGAGGCGAAGCCACCGCGCCGGCGGGTTTTTCCTCCTTGGACACCGGAATCGGCGGCGGCGGCCAGGTGATTTTGCCTTCCTTGACCACGGTCGCGTTGCGGATCACCACATCGTCCATATCCACGTGAACGATGCCGTCCTTTTCGGGACACAGATCGGCCAGTAAATGACGCAGGTTGGTGGCGTACAATTGGCTGGCGGTGGTGGGCATTCGGCTCGGCAGATCGGTATAGCCGATGAGGGTGGCGCCGTGCTTCTTCACCACTTCGCCCGGCACGGTGAGTTCGCAGTTTCCTCCCTGCTCGGCCGCCAGATCCACGATCACGCTGCCTTCCCTCATGGACTCCACCATGCCGGCGGTGATCAGCTTGGGAGCCGGTTTGCCGGGAATCAAGGCCGTGGTGATAATGATGTCCACCTCCATCGCCTGACGGGCGAACAATTCCATTTCCTTGCGGATAAACTCCTCGCTCATCTCCTTGGCATACCCGCCCGCTCCGGCACCGGTCTCTTCCTCCATCTCAACCTGGAGGAACTCGGCCCCCAGACTCTCCACCTGATCGCGCACCTCGGGGCGCACATCGAAGGCGCGCACAACCGCGCCCAAGCTGACCGCGGCGCCGATCGCCGCCAATCCCGCCACCCCGGCACCGATCACCAGGATCTTGGCCGGCGGCACCTTGCCCGCGGCGGTGACCTGTCCGGTAAAAAAGCTGCCGAAATGCTCGGCCGCCTCGATGACCGCCCGGTAGCCGGCGCAATTGGCCATGGAACTCAAGGCATCCATTTTCTGCGCCCGGGAGAGCCGGGGAATGCTGTCCATGGCCTGTACGGTCGCCTTTTTGGCGGCGAATTTGTCCATCAATTCCGAATGCTGGGCGGGCCAAATGAAACCGATCAGATGCCCTCCTTCCCGCAACAAATCGGCTTCCTCCCCACAGTAAGGATGGGTTTCCGGCGGACGGACCTTAAGGACAATATCCGACTCCGCCCACAACAGACGGGCGTCTTTGACGATCTCAACGCCGGCTTCCCGATAGGCGTCATCGGTAAAATTGGCATCGCGCCCGGCGCCCGTCTCGACAGCGACGGAAAAACCAAGCTTTTGGAGTTGCTCGGCCACACTCGGGGTAGTTGCCACCCGGCGTTCCCCCGGATGAACCTCTTTGGGTACTCCGATTTTCATAACGTGCTCTCTCTCCTAAACTTATTTATTTTTTTGCGAATATAATCCTGCCTCGCAGCGACAACCTCATGCTTTCTGTCGCCAAAGGTTGTTCGCCGCTAAACTAAGCAGAAAAATCAGACAGGGTCAAGCATGATGCAAGGGATGGATGGCCACAAGCGGCCGCTTCTATGAGGTTCATCCGCCGCCCCGCATGATAAGGGCAACCCTCTGTCGTTTCCTTAAAGCGGTATCGACCCGGAAACTCGGGAAGGATTGGATAGGAATCGGGGATGCCTGATGAACAGAAAAATGCTAAGAAAGGATCAGGAAAAAACCGGATTCAAGGACTCGCTACGGGAAGCCTTCAGCGTTCGGGACTCTTCCACGAACAAGGACCTAACGCGCGACACCGCACGGCACATATCGGTGGAAAAATCCGGAATGGGTCCGACGGGAAAAGGCTGTCCCAGCCAAACCGCACGGCGTTCGGCGATCATTCGTTCGTGCACCCGGGAGATATCGCGGGTCAGACGCTTGGGCGCCCCATGCATCGCCCAGCGATAAATGGAAGCGCGCAGACGGTTCCAACTCACATCCTGCCAGCATCGAGCCACTTTGCCGAGATCGAAAATATGCACCGGCTTGCCAGTGGCGCAAGATTCGGTCAGCATGGAAACACTGTCGCTGGTGACCACGATTTGATCCGCCAAGGCCAAATAACCGTAATAGGGATTCTCCCGGGAATCCGGAGACCAGCGAAACAAATGCGCGGGCGCGGTAATACTCGCGGCAAAGGTCTCCAAAATGTCCGGCGGCGTTCGGGCGCTGGTGGTTACCAGCAAAGCACCGTTCAGTTCCCGAGCCAGTTTGTCCACCTGCGTGGCCAACTGGCGCGCCGCCGCTTGATCCATGAGGTAAGGACCACTCGAGCCGCCGATCATGACCGCGATTACAGGACGCCGAAGATGCGCCAACCGCGGCTGCCAGCGCTTGGCTTCGCGGGCGAGGCGATTCCGAGTGACTCGATGCAGGGTCGTCCCGTTGTGGAGGACGTTGGCTCGACGAGGCAACCGATATTGAGGCGTCGTGATCACCAGATCGAAGCGGCTCAGGCGATTCCAGGGTCTGCCGATGTGGACCAAGCGCACCCGTTTGCCCGCCTTGGCGGCCTGACGTTGAACCCAGCGACAGATGGGCTCGTTGCGAGCACTCGCACTGATGATCAAATCCGGCCAGGGGGCAGCGAGGGAGTCGGATTGCTCCTCGTGAATACCGGACAAGGAGGCTCCCACCAGCAGATAGGGCACGTACTTGCGGTAGGTAAATTGCTTGATCTCGAAGGGCCAGTTCAAAGCCTCGGCAAGCGCCAGCACCTGCGCGTTTTCCCCGGCGCGATGATTAAGCAACGCCCAGACACGGGGGGCAGTGGGGGCAACACACGTTTGTCGACCGATCCAGTGATGCAACATAAACCACATACCCTGCTCCTGCGCTACTTGCTCAATACTATAGCAGACAAAAAACAACAAATTGTATTTTTGACGCAAATCTACTACAGTTTGACTCTCGAAACAAGGTCGGCCGCCCCCTGCTCGTGCAATTTCTTAGAGATTGCACGAGAAAGCCAGCGGGATTATTCGTATAATCAAATTCAGATATCCATTAGATATTCGTCTAGATATTCGTCGACTTCAATTACTTCCGGATTTACCCATGCATACCCTTTGGAAAAAGGTTTCTCGCCATCTGGCCCTAGCCGCCGCTTGCTACCTTCCCGAGCAGCGCCGAATCGGCCTGGAGCGACGTTTGCGCGGGCGCGAGGAAGCACGCAAGCTCGCCCTCTGCGATGCGGCCATCGTCTCGTACGGAAAAAGCGGCCGCACCTGGCTGCGCGTCATGCTGTCACGTTTTTATCAAACCAAGTACGGGCTGTCCTCTCGGCAGTTGTTGGGTTTTGACAACTTGCACCGTCAAAGCTCCAGCATCCCCAAACTATTTTTCACCCATGACAATTATTTAAAGGACTATACCGGCCACGCCGATTCCAAGGCCGATTACGCCGGCCACAAGGTAATCCTGCTGGTACGCGACCCTCAAGACGTAGCGGTTTCCCAATTTTTCCAATGGAAATATCGGATGCGGCCGGCGAAGAAAATCCTTAATCAATATCCCCCGCACGACAGCGATATTTCCCTGTTCGATTTCGTGATGTATGAAACGGCGGGGTTGCCCAAGATTATCGATTTTCTCAATCTCTGGGCCGAGGAGATGCCGAAGCTGGACGATCTGCTTCTGGTCCGCTACGAAGACCTGCGCAGCGACACCGCCGGGCAAATGAGGCGCATCACCGATTTCTTGGGAACGCCGGGGACGGAGGAGGCAATCCGGGACGCGGTGGAATACGCCTCGGTGGACAACATGCGCAAGCTGGAGCAGGAAAAGAAATTCTGGCTCAGCGGCAGCCGGATGGTCCCCAAGGATAAGGCCAATCCCCATTCCTATAAAGTACGCCGGGCCAAAGTGGGCGGCTGGCGCGATTATTTCGACGATGAACAGGTAGCTCGGATCGAAGCCTACGTCAACGAGCGACTCGATCCCGTCTACCACTACACCCCAACCAAACAAGCGGTGAACGCATGAGCGAATCCAAGGATTATTGCGTTTTCATCCATACCAATCATAAACAATGGATCGGCGCGCTGGTGGCCCAGTACGCCATGCAGCGCAATTCGGCTTTTGCCGACCGTTTCGACGTGCGCATCCTCCATCACCGGGATTACCCGTTCTTCCAGGAAATGGAAGGCAAATCTTTCCTCCGGGACGGGTACGAACGCATCTGGCGCAACGACGACCTGCAGTCTTTCACGCCCTTGCGCTTTATGCCGCCGCAGCTGATGAACTACCAAGGTCGGGCCATCGTAGTGGACCCGGACATTTTCGCCGTCGGCGACGTCTGGGAGCTATTGACGCGGGACATGGAAGGCAAGGCGATTCTCTGCCGCCCCCGTTCCGGCCCCAAATGGTGGATCGACAAATGCTACGCCTCCAGCGTGATGCTCATGGACTGCGCCAAACTCACCCACTGGCGCTGCGAGGAGCAGTTCCGAGCCATGTTCGACTTCCAACTGGACTACATGGACTGGATCGGCCTGCGCCGGGAACCTCAAGGGAGTATCGGCCTCTTCGAACCGGAGTGGAACGATTTCGACAAGCTGACCCCTGAAACCAAACTACTCCATAATACCCGTCGCCTGACCCAACCGTGGAAGACCGGGCTGCCCATCGACTGGACCCCGGCCGAACGCTTTCGCCTGTTTCCACCCATCGGCTGGCTGATGCGCACCCGCCGGCGCCTGTTGGGGGATCACGCTTTATTGGGCACCTACAGGCGCCACCCGGACCGCAACCAGGAACGGTTTTTCTTCGGCCTGCTCAAGGAATGCCTGGATCACGGCATTGTCAGCGAGGACGTGCTGCGCGAAGAAATGGGCCGCGATCATATCCGCCACGATGCCCTCGAAGTCCTCGACCGCACCCCGCCCTTGGGACCGCCGGGCGACCCCCTCAATCTGGGTTGGCGGCAAAGCAAAGCGGCTTGAGCTGGGAAAGCGCTACCGGCCGACCGAACAGAAAACCCTGCATCACCTCGCAACCGTACTCGCGTAGCAACGCATACTGGGCTTTCGTTTCCACGCCCTCGGCGATGACCTTGAGCCCCAGGTTATGGGCCAAGGCGATGAGGGTATTGACGATGGTTCGCCCCTCGGAATCCCAAGTCATATCCGCAATAAAGGATCGGTCGATCTTGAGGTTGGCAATCGGCAAGCGGCGCAAGTAACTCAGGGAAGAGTAACCGGTACCGAAGTCATCGATGCAGATTTCCATGCCCAATTTTTTTAGATTACCAAAAATCCGCATCGATCCCTCCGGATCGCCCATGGCCGCCGATTCGGTCAACTCGAGCTTGAGCCAATGCGGAGCCAGGCGATATTCTTCCAACAGCGCACTAATTAACCCAGGCAGCCTTGAGGTCAATTGATGCACCGACAGATTCACCGCCATCGTCACCTCCCCTTCCCGAGCGCCTAAAGCCCTTACCGTATCGCGGTACTGAGCGCATGCCGTGCGCAATATCCACTCCCCCACCGGTATCATCAAGCCGGTTTTTTCCAAGATGGGAATGAATTCGCCGGGACTCACCAAGCCGTGCTCGGGGTGACGCCATCGGAGCAAAGCCTCCAAACCGATGACATGCCCGTTTTGCGCCGCTACCTGGGGCTGATAGTAGAGCTCGAATTCCTCCCGATCGAGGGCGTTGTACAACTGGTTTTCCAGCATCAAGCGGCGCTTAGCCTGCGCATGCACCTGGCTGTCGAAAAACCGATAACCGTTATGACCGGCCTGTTTGGCATGATACATGGCCTGGTCGGCATGGGTGATCAGGTCATCCAGAGTCTCGGTGTTGGCGTCGGGATACAGGGCGATGCCGATGCTGGCGGTGACCGAACGCTTCAACTCTCCCAGCACAAAAGGCGCTTGCAGGCGGCTGATAATTTTGCGCGCCACCGTTTCCGCATCCTCGCGGGAGGTCAAATCATTCAAAATAATCGTGAACTCATCCCCGCTCAAGCGCGCCACCACGTCTCCCATGCGCGGCGCCTGCCGCTGTCTCAAACAATGCCTAAGGCGCTTGGCGACCTGCTGCAGCAACTGGTCTCCGACCTGATGGCCGAGGGTATCGTTGACGGTCTTGAAACGGTCCAGATCCAGCATCAACAAGGCCGTGTATTTGCCGTTGAAACGAGTACGCAACATTGCATGCCTCAGTTCGGCCTGAAACACCAGCCGATTGGGCAAGTCGGTCAAATGATCGAACCGCGCCAGTCGTTCCATCCCTTCTTGCCGCACCGACAGCCGCGACAGATCGGAAAACACCGCCACGTAATGGCTTACCTGCCCGTCGTCGTCGGTCAAGGCGCTGATGTGCAACCATTCCGGATACTCCGAACCGTTTTTGCGCCGGTTCCAAATTTCCCCCTCCCATTGGCCATTCTCGTGCAGCGATCGCCACATCCGGCGATAGAAGGCTTTGTCGTGATGGCCGGAACTGAAAATTTGAGGGGTTTTACCGACCAATTCCTCGGACCGGTAACCGGTGATCGTGGTCAAGGTTTGATTAACCATCAAAATCCTGGTGTCCGCATCGGTCACCAGGATCGCCTCGGCGCTTTGATTGAACACCTCGGCGGCGATCTTCAATTGCATTTCATTCTCGCGTTGCCTTTCCCTCTCCCGGCTGTTTTTCACCGCCACCGCCAAGATGGTGGCAAACTCCTTGACCAGCGCCTCGTCTTCGGCGGAAAAAGGCGTCTCGTCAAGGCGGTCGCATAAATAAACCCTGCCGTAACATTCTCCCCGATGCTCGATCAACGCCGCCACCAAGGATCGCATCGGCGGATGCCCCTGCGGAAATCCGACCGCCCCGGGATGTTCGGCCATATTCTCCAAGCGCAGCGTACCCGTTTTGCCCAAAACATCGATGCTCAACAACCCTTTTCCCTCCGGAAGCCGACCGATTCGATCGGCCGCCTCGGAACCCAACCCGGCATACACGAAATCCTCGATATCACCCTTTTCGTCGAGCAAGGCGACCGCGCCGTAGCGGGCACCGATCAATCGTCTCAGCATTTCGATACCGTGCTGAACCACCTCCCGTTCCGCATAGGTGTAGACCACGGTTTGCAGCAATTGCTTGGAGGCGTTTTGGAAATCCCTCAAATGACTGGTGTGATCGACCAAACGCTGGTGTTCCTCTCGACATCGCGCAAGCAAGCGCCGGCCATCCCGGCTCAACTGAAATTCCCGGGCCAGGGATGCCTCCAATAGGCTCAACAGGGTCACCGCTCCGACGAAACGATCGTCTTCACCCAAAACCGGCAAAGCCCCTACTCTCTCTACCTCCAAACGGCGTTTCGCCACTGCTACCGGCGTATCCGGCTCCAGTGGAGAAGGCGCCGGCTTGGGCAAAAGGTCGACTAGAATCCGGTCCGGATGAGCCGCCACTTGTTCCGCGGTCACAAGCCCTAAAAAAATTTCCAACTGGTGGGAGGTTTCAAAAACCGCAAATACCGAATAGTCGGGCAGCTGCTGCAAAACCGGTCGATCTTCGGGAGCGGCGTAGATCACCTGGCCGCTTAAAGCTTCACGGACACAAAGCGGTTGGGTAAGAGAAAAAAAATTGTTTTGTATATCCATATACTTTAGATTCGAAACCTTCTTGCCAAGTTTCGCAATTCGATGGCCAAGTGGGTCAAATCATCGCTGGCGGACGCCGTTGACTCGGCCTCACCGGCAATCCGGTCGGTTACTTGATGAATTTCCTCCACACTGCGTTTGATTTCATCGGATACGTGAGACTGCTGTTCCACGGCGCTGGCTACTTGGAGATTTCTATCCTTGATATCGACGATCCGCTCGATCACCCGACTCAAATTATCGGCCGCGGACTCCGCCCGGCTGACGCCCTGTTGTGCTTGTTCCCGACTGGCGCCCATCACCTGGACGGCTTGCCGCGAACCTTCTTGCAAGCGTTCCACCAATTGCTGAATTTCATGGGTGGAATTTTGCGTACTGGAGGCCAATTTACGCACCTCGTCCGCCACCACCGCGAATCCGCGCCCTTGCTCTCCGGCTCGGGCCGCCTCGATGGCGGCATTGAGGGCCAAAAGATTGGTCTGATCGGCAATATCGCGAATCACGCCCACCACCATGCCGATGGCATCGCTCTCCTCTTCCAATTGTCGAATCACCGCTGCAGCTTGCTCTATCTCATCGGCCAAAACGGTGATCACTTGCGCGCTCTCCCGACTGGTATCGACCCCTTCCTCAATCACGTCATTGGCGTTTTCCGCCACATCCGCCGCATGCGCAGCGTTTTCAGCGATATTATGGATGGTCTGATTCATTTCATCCATGGCACGGACCAAAACATTGGTGGAATCCCGCTGACCTTGCAAGATCCGACTGGTGTTCTCGGACGCCGTGTGATTTTGTTCGGCCCTCGCCGCCATTTGCCGGGCCATTTCCTCGAAGCGCCCCTGCATGGTGCGTATCCGCGCCTGCATGGCCAAAAACGCAGTCTCCAGTTGCGCGGCCTCGTCGCCGCGTCCGGTATATACCAAACAAGCGACGGGATCGTCGATAAACCGGCGCGACCGGGTCACGACTTTTTGCAGCGGCGCCGAGACATAGCTGCACAGGCCCCAAGCTGCAATCGCGGTAAATATCCATGCTGACCAAAACCAGACCGGCGATCCCCACTGATAAGCGGCGGCAGGGAAAAGCAGCAAAATGCCAAAGCCGAGACTCGGTTTTCCACCCATTCCCAGCCGCCAACGCGGCAATGATTTACCTGCGCGGATTCGCCGGTATAAATTTTCAGCGCGGTGTTTCCACTCGCTTCTGGGACACACTCTAACCGATTCATAGCCGGTGATTTGCCCATCTTCGATGAGAGGAGTCACGAATGCATCAACCCAATAATGATCACCGTTCTTGCAACGGTTTTTAACCAATCCCATCCAAGATTTGCCCGCCCGAATCGTATCCCAGAGGATTTGGAACGCCTCCGGAGGCATATCGGGATGACGGATGATATTGTGGGCCTTGCCCATCAACTCTTCTTCAGAAAACCCGGCGATCTCGATGAAATCGCGGTTGACATGAGTAATCCGGCCTTTGAGATCGGTGCTGGATATGAGTTCCCGCTCATCGCCGAAATGCCTTTCCTGGTTGGTGACCGGCAAATTGCGCCGCATGTAGCCCCCTTCAAACTGAATATCCCGTTAATTTATATGGGAATTATGGAAGAAGGCACGGCGATTGCTATAAGAAATATCCTTAAATTTCAGGTTCCACCAAGCCGCAACGAACCGCCAATAAAACCAGATGGGCAATATTGGGAAGATCGAGCTTTTTCAAAATCCGGGTCTGATGGACGCCCACCGTTTTGGAACTTAAGTGGAGCAAGCTTGCAATCTCGTTCACCGACCGACCCTGGGCCAATAGTTGAAACACTTCGAATTCACGCGCCGTCAAACGCTGGAGCAGTTCATGGGGAGGGAAGGAAACCGCTTGTTCCAGACGCGATTCCACGTATCGCTCACCTTGCATCACGCGGCGCACTGCTTCCATCAATATCGGCGGACCGCAGCGCTTGCTGAGATAGCCCCGGGCCCCTGCTTCCAAGGATTTTCTTACGAGAAGAGGGTTATCGTGAATGGTGAATACGAGCACCTTGGCATCCGCAAGCCGTTGCCGGATCCGCCTAAGCACCGCCAGGCCGCTCACGTCCGGCAGACTGATGTCGAGCACGGTGATATCGGGCCGACAGGCAATGAAGGCCTGATACGCCTCGCTGCCATCGCTGGCCTCGGCCACCACCTCGGTATCCGGCGCGCTTTTCAAATAACACCGGTAACCCTGGCGCACCACCGGATGATCATCCACCAACAGCAGCCGAATCGGCCTCATACGAATCCTTCAAAGGCAATTCAATCGCCACGCAAACTCCTTGATTGAGAGGGCTTTCGAGCAAAAAAGTCCCGCCCAGCGCCTCTACCCGTTCCCGCATGCCCGCAAGGCCTAATCCTTTAGGAGAAAGCTGCACCGGCAAGCCCTTTCCGTCATCGCAAACCGTCAAATGGACAACTCGGCGATCGCGGGGCGGGGGAAAATAGCGTCGGCATAAATTTCGGGGAGAATCGGGCAAATGGCATATACATATTTTCACCTGGCGAGCTTCAGCGTGGCGGATCACATTGGTCAAGCATTCTTGCACGAGCCGATACAAGGCGAGTTCCCGCTCCTCATCCATTTCCTCGAGACTGCCGTAAATCTCCAATCCGAACGTCATCCCGGGATATTGACTCTGGTATTCTTCGATGAGCCCCCTCAGCGCTTCCTCCAGACCCAAATGATCCAGAAGTTCCGGGCGCAATCGATGTATCATGCCACGCACCACACAATAAAGATGATCCATCAATTGGTTGATGATATCGATCTGGCGTTGGAGCTGCGGCTGATTGTTGCCAAAAACAGCCAAGCAATCCAGATTCGCCCGCAAGGCGGCCAGGTATTGCCCCAGCTCGTCGTGCAATTCCCGGGACAAATAGCGTCGCTCCTCTTCTTGCAAGGAAAACAGCCGCCGAGTCAGACGCTGATTTTCCTCCAACAAAACCTTGAGTATTCGCGAACGCGTGACCGCACCCATGAATTCCCCCAGCCGGTTCACTACCGGGAGATACCAACAATCCAACTCTTCCATGCGCCGATACACTCGCGCGAGAGGCGTGTTTTCGGGTACGGGAGACGGCGCTAGCTTGGGAAGCAGATCGGCAAAAATCCGGTGCGGTTGTTCCGCAATTTCCTTGGCCGAAACCAAACCCAGGAAGCGTTGGGGATCGTCCACGGCAAATACCGCGTATACGGTTTTCGCGAGGTCCTGATCAATTTGAGGACGCGCCTCCTCCGATACGCACACCAACCGGGTTGTCAGGGCATCGCTTGCGGTAAGGAACATCAATCGGTTTCCGGATTATGATTTTCGGTTCGCTCCCGATCGATCATCCGAGCATCGAATAAAACTTCCGTATCGATTTCCAAATGCAAAATCTCCTCCTCTCCCATCATCGGTTTGACCTGCTCCAGAACGAAGGCGATCAGTTCCTGCCGAGGAAAGCGTCGCAGTACCGCCTGACGCACGATAATGTCGCTGATCACCTCGTCGTCCAGCTCGATATGGACGAAAGGGGTCGCCATCAATAAGTGCAGCGCTTTGCGAATCGCATAACAGCCGATGGAGGCTTTGCGACCCAGCACCACCCCATGGCGGACCGGAGGAATCTGGAACTCTCGGACTTTAATGTGTACCTGGCGCTTGGTCCGTAAGTTTTTATCCGAATTTTTTGTCCGAGCGTCGGTTTTCCCATTCATGATCTTGCCTTCTTCAACGCTTCCAGCAAATACTCCAACTCCGCATCCAGCGGGGCCTCCAAGCGGAGGCGGGAACCATCGGCCGGATGCGGCAATTCCAAACGCCAGGCGTGTAAAAACAAGCGTTTGAGCCCCTTTCCCCGCCAACGGCGATTGGCTTCTTCGTCGCCGTAGCGGGTATCGCCGAGGATGGGATGTCCCAAGTAGGCGGCATGCACCCGAATCTGATGCGTCCGCCCGGTCAGCAGCCGAGCCTCCACCAGGGTGGCCTCCGTGAACCGCTCCAAGGTCCGAAATTCGGTCCGGGACGGTTTTCCCTCCCGATCTACCTTGACGAATCGCTCCCCGCCGCGGAGCACGAATTTACGCAGCGACACGTCGACCATCTCCCGAGGCCGCCGCCAAACGCCGTTCAACAAGGCGAGATAGCGCTTGTCCACCCGGTCTTCGCGGAAAATCCGATGCAATTCCCGCAATGCCTGTTTTCGCTTGGCGATCAAAAGACAACCGGAAGTGTCCTTGTCGAGTCGGTGGACCAATTCCAAAAACCGCGCCTCCGGCCGAACCTGGCGCAAGCCTTCGATCACGCCTCCCTGAAGCCCGCTTCCGCCGTGAACGGGCATGCCCGAAGGCTTATTGATCGCCAGCAACTCGTCGTCTTCGTACAGGATGCACTCTTCCAATCGCCTTCCCATCATCTGGATCTCGGGACTTTCCTCCTCTCGCGCCCGGGCGGGAAGCGTCATCGGCGGCAAGCGGATCCGATCTCCGGCGCGCAGCCGGTAATGCGCCTTGATCCGCCCCTTATTGACTCGCACCTCTCCTTTACGCAATAAGCGGTAAATCCGGCTTTTGGGCATCCCTTTCAGCCGAGTGATTAGAAAATTATCAATTCGCTGTCCCGAGTCATGGGTATCGATCTCGATGAATCGCGGCCCGTTTTCTTTGGCTTGCTCAGTCATGTCCACCTTGTGGCCTTCCCGAAGGGGATGCATGGATTTTGCGCTTTCCCGCGTTTATAATGAATACTACGATGCGTCATTGATTCCTCACCATAATATACTTGATGAAACGACTCGACCGGGCACCCAGACAACCGGGAGTGGCACCGGCAGGGGGCCCGGGCGGAGCTTCTACCCTCCCTGCCCAGAACAAAGCGCCGATCCTCGAGTCATAAAAGAATAAAGCCTGTGACAAAAGGCGCAAATCGATTTTTATTGGGTTCAAATCATCACCTGGATAAACAAACATATAATACGAATGAAAGAAACCTCTGGAAGCAGGGTCAAGCGGAGAACTCCAGGGCATGGTTCGAGCGCGCCCGACAAAGCTGCGCTCACCACTCTTTCCGCGGACGCCATTCCGTCCCTACCCGCTTCCAACTCATTCGCTCGGACGCAAAAGGAATATCAGAATGAAAAGAATGCTTATCAATGCGACGCAGCCGGAAGAGCTGCGCGTCGCTCTGGTAGACGGCCAAAAGCTTTACGATTTCGACATCGAGGTTCCCTCCCGAGATCAAAAGAAAGCCAACATCTATAAGGGCACCATCACTCGGATCGAACCCAGCCTGGAAGCGGTATTCGTCAACTACGGCGCGGACCGCCACGGCTTCCTGCCGTTCAAGGAAATCGCGCCGGTCTATTTTTCCCATCCGCTAGGCCCGGATCAAAGTCGATCCGAGATCAAGGATTTGATCCGCGAAGGCCAGGAATTGGTCATCCAAATCGAGAAGGAAGAGCGCGGCAACAAAGGCGCCGCCCTGACCACCTATATCGCCTTGGCCGGCAGTTATCTGGTGCTGATGCCCAACAATCCCCGGGCCGGCGGCATTTCACGCCGGATCGAGGGAGAGGCCCGTGGCGACCTGCGGGAGATCATCGCTTCTCTCGACCTACCCGAAGGCATGGGCTTGATCGTCCGCACCGCGGCCAGCGGCAAAAGCGCCGAAGAATTGCAGTGGGACCTCAACTACCTGCTGCAGCTTTGGGAAGCCATCGAACGTTCCGCCGAACAGCGGTCGGCACCCTTTTTGATTTTCCAGGAAAGCAACGTCATCATCCGGGCCCTGCGCGACCATTTGCGCGCCAATATCGACGAGATTCTCATCGACAATCCGTCCAATTACCGGATGGTGCGCAACTTCCTCCAGCAAGTCATGCCGCACTTTATCGGCAAGGCCAAACTCTACGAGGATACCGTGCCGCTGTTCAGCCGCTTTCAGATCGAAAGCCAGATCGAACTGGCCTATCAGCACGAAGTGCCTCTGCCTTCGGGCGGAGCGATCGTCATCGATCATACCGAAGCGCTGACCTCCATCGACATCAACTCGGCCCGCGCCACCAAAGGCGGCGACATCGAAGAAACCGCCCTCAACACCAATCTGGAGGCGGCCGAAGAGATTGCCCGCCAGTTGCGTCTCAGGGATCTGGGCGGGCTGTTTGTGATCGACTTCATCGACATGATCTCGATGCGCAACCAACGCGCCGTGGAGCAAAAACTTCGGGAAGCGGTGAAAAGCGATCGGGCCAAGATTCAGACCGGTCGCATCTCGCGCTTCGGCTTGATGGAAATGTCGCGCCAAAGGCTGCGCCCGTCGCTGGGAGAATCCAGCCTCATCCCCTGCCCCCGCTGCCAAGGCCAAGGCACGATTCGCAGCACCGAATCGCTGGCGCTGTCGATCCTGCGCATCGTGGAAGAAGAAGCCATCAAACCCAATACCGGCCGGGTGGTGGTCCAACTTCCATTGGAACCGGCGACCTACCTCCTCAACGAAAAACGCGAGGCGCTGGAGCAAATCGAAAAGCGCCACGAGGTGAGCATCATCATCCTCCCCTCCAAGCACCTGGAAACGCCGGCCTACGAAATCCAACGCATCCGTGCCGGCGAAGAAACCGAGCAGCCCAGCTACACCCACATCCCACAGGAGAAAGGCGAAGTCCCTGCCTTCGTCACCGAAGGTGCGCGTAAGATCGAGCAACCGGCGGTCAGGGATTTCCTTCCCACCACGCCGGCCCCGATCCGCAGCCGGGCTTCTTCGGCCGAACTGATCAAACGGTTTTGGCAGAAGCTCATCGGCGGCGCCCGACCCGCCGAATCCCCGCCGGAACCACCCGCTCCCCAAGCCGCCCTTCCCCCGCCCCGGCGCACCCCGACCCAAGGGCAACCCAATGGCCGACGCCGGGGACGGCGACCTCAGAATCAAAGCCCGCGCCGGGAAAGCGCTCGATCAGCGGCGCCGCCCAAAGCTGCAACCGAAGGAGACAATCTCTCTCCCAAGCTATTGGATTCGGGCAAAGAGGAAAACGGCACGCCGCCCAAACCCCGGAAACGCCCCGGGAACCGTCGCGGTTCGTCCCGGAGACGGCGCGGCGGCCGGCGCCAGAGCCCACGCACGGCACCGGAGCAATCGGCCAATAGCAATCAGCCTCCTGCAGAGTCGGAACACGCGGAAAAGGGCACGCCCGCCACCTCCAAGTCCAAGGAGGTCAACAAGCCGGCATCTGAAGCACCGCCTAAATCCTCGGGAACACCGGCGGAAAAGAACGTGCGCCGGCCGAGGAAAGCCGAGAGGGAGACGGCAGAACCGTCCAAACCTCAAGCAAAGTCGGAGCCGGCGGGCACCAACGAAGCCCCGCCGAAGGGGGAAAAGCAAAAGTCACCGCCCGCCGATTCTTCCAAAGAGAACGCCGACCAGACGGTCAAGCGGGTACCGGAACCGGAACCCGGCGATATGGACTGATCAGGCATAGAGGCTCAACAGGCGGCCGCCGATTTTCACCGACGGCCGCCCGCCCTCTTGGCCTGATTCTGTAGATGCCATATTTTCCGTTTCGCGTCGGTAATGCCGGGGCGAAGAGCCGGACTGCTCCTGCCGGGTCTGGGAATGGTTCCGATCTTCGAAAGACTGTGCGGCCACCTCCACATGATCCAGCTGCAATTGCTGCGTATTGAATAACTCTCGCAAACGCGGCAGCGCCGACTCGATGGCTTCCCGCACCGCCGCATGGGAAGATGCGAATTGAACGCTGGTCTGATCTTCGTGTACTTGAACTCTGACCTCTACCGGTCCCAATTGGGGCGGATTGAGGCGCATCTCGGCGGCCTGAACCGATTTACCGCGCATCCAGATCAGCCGCTGGCCCAACTCGTCGGCCCATTCGGGATGATCCAAGGGACGCTGTAACTCCAGCCCGACGCTCTTCGAATCCGTCGCCGCTCCATTGCCTCCCGGGGCTCCGAGCGCCGGACGCACTGAACCGTCCGCACCCAGGACCGAGGGCTGCTCCATCGACGGGGAATGGCGCAGGGAGGACTTGGTCGCTTCGCTCAAGACAGCGGGCTCTCCGGCGGTTTTGCCGGAATCCGCGTTCCCCTCGCTTTGTTTGCCGATCTCCGTGGCGTCGGCCTTCGCCTCGCCAGCCACATCCCCGGATGAGGAAGACGCGGCTCGAATCGCCTCGAAACCTCGCGCCATCGAGGAGGACGAAGCGCGCTTCTCTTCTCGCACAGTGACCGCATCCTCGGCATCGATCTCCGCTTCAAAATACGCCAGTTCCTGAGCAACCGGGCGGGACACTCGGGCGCCTTCGACCCCGGTCTCGGACGCCCCTTCACCGGCGGCCATCTGGTTTACCAATTCGCGGATTTCCCGCTTGATCCGCTCAATTAGATCGGGTGCATCCGAAAGCGGCAATTCCCCACCGCCAGATGCTCGCTCCTGCATTCCGAGCCTGGCGCTCGATTCATCCGGTAGGCCTCCTGATTGGTGAGATTTTCGCCCCGATTCGATCGCCGCCTCGGCTAACTGACCGACGAGTAAAAGCATTTTCTCGCCGACTTCGCTCTCCTCCTTGACGCTTCCCTCCTCTCCTCGAAACCGACCCGACGATTCCAGGCGATCGCTTAAATCTTTCAGTTTCGCCAGCAAGGCGTCCATTTTGCCAAGCTGTTTCGGAGCGGAGGATTCCGTGACGCCCATGCGGCCTTCCTCGCCGCGAGGCATTTGGCCCGTCTCCCTGGCCGTGGTCACGCTTTGCGCGGACAATCTTTGCAGCGACGCCACCAACTGATCCCGTATCGCCTTCAGATCCTCCAGAAGCATGCCCTTCTCTCCGCCGGGTGCAGAGGAGTCGAGCCGCAACCGGCCCCGCTCGAAGGCTTGTGTCCGGCCATTCATCAACTGCTCGGAAACCATTTTGGCCAGGGACTCGGGGTTCCGCGGATCTTCCTTGCCGGATGCGGCAAACAACCGATTCAAAATACCGTCAAACACCGCTCCAAAGTCTTCCGACTCCGCCCCCGCTTCCTTGGGGACTTCCGAAGATCTTCCCGCTTGAGGCAACCATTCCGTCAAAACCGAAGCCAACCCGCCGCTCAAATCCAATTGCATGATCTCATTCTCCCCAGCGTTTACCCGCCAAAATATAAGCAAACATCAAGCCATTCCCACCTCAAACTTGAAGATGGATCGCGCTCAGTCTCTTTTTTGCCGCTTGATCGCGGCGCGATCGTCCAATTCAACCTGGATTCGCCGCTCCCGCGCCTCTTGCTCTCGGCGGCGCAGATCGGCATGCACCTTTCCGATTCCGCGATGACGGCAATAAATTCGCTGCCAGCGTTGTTCCAAGGCGGCATATTCTTGCCGCAGTTGTTGCAACGCCGCCTCCTGTTCCTCGATCGCCCGCCCCAGATTGCTCAAGAAGGCCCGCAACTCGCCCAAGTGGAGGGCGCTGATGGCTCCCTGTTCCTGTTGGTAGCGTTCAGCATATTCCGTCCGGAAGCGGCATAGGGACTGCAGCTGTGCTTCGGACTCCTGCAATCGACGGCCGACGTCAGCCAGATGCTTGGCGACCTGTTTTTCCTCCCTGGCGGTCAGTTCCGCCAATTGCTCAAGCCGACGAACGCGGGTCATATAACCTCATGCTCAAACAGACAAATCGGCCGGCAATAGGGATTGCAAGGCGGCCGCACTGTCGTTCAAATCCACCGCTTCATTCATACTTTGCTGAAGAAATGGGGTGATCTTCGGTTGCAAAGCGATCGCCTGATCGATGCGCGGGTCGGAGCCCCGTTGATAAGCCCCCACGGCGATCAAATCCCGATTGCGCTGATACAAGCCGTAACATTTCTTGAGCTTCCGGGCGGCCTCGAGCTGCGCCTCCGGAGCGATATCGGCCATTACCCGGCTGATGGAAGCCTCGATGTCGATCGCCGGATAGTGACCCGCCTCCGCCAATTCCCGCGACAACACGATGTGGCCGTCCAGAATCCCGCGGGCGGCGTCGGCGATGGGATCGCTGGCATCGTCCCCCTCCACCAGCACCGTATAAAAGGCGGTGATGGAGCCGGTGCCTTCCTCGCCGCAGCCGGCGCGCTCCACCAGACGCGGGAGCTTGGCGAACACCGAGGGCGGATACCCCTTGGTCGCCGGCGGTTCGTCGATCGCCAGGGCGATCTCCCGCTGGGCCTGGGCGTAGCGAGTCAAGGAATCCATCAACAACAGAACGTCTTTACCCTGGTCGCGAAAATGCTCGGCGATGGCGGTCGCCAAGAACGCACCGTGCAGGCGCATCAAGGGCGGCTGATCGGCGGGAGTGGCCACCACCACCGCGCGCGCCAATCCCTCCGGACCCAAGATCTTGCGTACGAAATCGTTGACTTCCCGCCCCCGCTCACCGATCAAGCCCACCACCACCACATCGGCCGAGGTGAAACGGGTCATCATTCCCAGCAGCACGCTCTTACCCACCCCGGTACCGGCGAATAATCCCAATCGCTGTCCCCGACCCACCGTCAAGAGCGCATTGATGGCCCGAACTCCGACGTCCAGGGGATCTTCCACCGGTTGGCGCAAAAGCGGGTTGAGCGGGCGTCCCTGCAGAGGCCGTGTGACTTCGTAGGCCAGCGGACCTTTTCCGTCGAGGGGATGACCGGCGCCGTCGAGCACCCGCCCCAACAGTCCCGTGCCGACCTTCGCGGCGCAGGCGCTACCGCTGGGAATGACCCGACAGCCGGGCTCCAATCCGTGGACATCGCCTACCGGCATCAGATAGAGACGCTCGTCGGCGAATCCCACCACTTCGGCTTCGATTTTGGCGCGATCGGCGGTTTCCACCCAGCAGCGCTCCCCCACCGGCGCCTGACAACCCACCGCTTCCAGAGTCAACCCCACCATGCGCGACAGTTTGCCCTCCACCGTCACCGAGGGAGGACGCTCCAACCGACCGCGCACCGCCCGAAGCCGCCGGGACCATTCTTGGGTACGCTGGGGAGAAGGCGTTGGCGCCGGACGTTCCACCGTCGGCGTCGGATCCTCAATCGCCGCCGACATTTCCTACCTCCCGATCCTCGGCGCGCTCTCCTCCCAAGGCGGCGGCGATCACCGTCGCCATGCGGGTTTCCACGGTGGCATCGATACGGGACACCTCGGTTTCCACCCGGCAACCTCCCCGGCTAATCAGCGGCTCCTCGACGATCCGCCAGGGCACATTGGCCTCATCGAGATGCAATGCCGATCGAACCAATTCGGCATCCTGGGGATGCATGAACAAGGTCACTTGGCGCTGGGACATGGGAAGTGCGGCCAGCGCTTCCCGCACCACTGCGACGATCTGGCCCGGATCTGTTTTCAATTCCCGCCTCACCAGGTGTTTGGCAACCGTCATCGCCAGCGTGGTCAATTCCTTCTCCACCTGGTCGTCCACCTGGGCCAACGGCTCGCTCAAGGCTCCCATCAACTGGCCCAGATACGCCACCTCGTTGTCCAGCGCCCGCTTCGCCTCCGCCCGGCCTTCCGCCGCTCCTTTTTCTCGACCCTCCCGGTAACCTTGCTGAAAACCCTCGTTATAGCTTTCCTTGTAGCCGTCCTGACTCCCTTTGTCGTAGCCTTCCCGATAGCCGGCCTCGCGTCCCGACCGAACCGCTTCCTCGAAGACCTGTTGGTGCATGGCCGCCAAACCTTCGGAAGCGGCCGACTCGGCCGGAGGTTTTTCCTGCCCTTCCTCGGCGTCGTTCAAATCTTGCCGCAAAATCGCGACAAAATCCTTGGAGAGTTGCGAATCGGAGGGGGAATTCTCCAAGGAAGGGGATTCCGGAACCACTTCCGGCCATTGCAGCGGGGCGGCCGTCTCAATTTCTTCGGAAGAAAATGGGTTCTTAGACGAGCTCATCTCCCCCTCCGCCTAACATGATTTCTCCGGCATCCGCCAAACGCCGGGCGATTTGCAAAATATCCTTCTGGGCCGCTTCCACTTCGCTCAGCTTGGCCGGAGGCGCCGCCTCCAGATCGTCCCGCAGCATTTCCGAGGCCCGCCGCGACATGTTGCCGAAAATTCTTTCCTTGAGGGCTTCGTCGGTTCCCCGCAGGGCCAGCAGCAAGGTATCGGTGGACACCTCGCGCAACAGAGTTTGAGTGCTGCGATCGTCGAATTGGGCCAGATCTTCGAAAACGAACATTTTGTCCTGGATCTGCTGCGCCAAATCGGGCGCTTTTTCCTCCAGTTGCTCCATGATGCCGTTCTCGATCCCGCTTTCGGTGACGTTGAGGATTTCGGCGGCTCTCTCCACACCGCCGATATTGGAAGACTTGAGATTGGTCTTGCCCATCAATTGCTCCTCCATGATCGCATCCAGTTCCTTGAGTGCGTCCGGTTGCACCGCCTCGAGTCCGGCTATCCGCATCACCGTGTCGTAGCGCATGTTGTCGGGCAAATACTCCAGCACCGCCGCGGATTGGCCGGCGTCCAGCAATGACAACAAAATCGCGACGATCTGGGGATGTTCGTTGCGCAGCATTTCGGCGATGGCGCGCGGCTCCATCCACTTAAGCTGCTCGATTCCGCGGCTGTTGCGGTTGAGCAGGATCCGATCGATCAGTAATTGTGCCTCGTCCTCGCCCAAGGCTTCCATGAGGACGCTGCGGATATATTCCTCCGGTCGCACGCCGATGGACGTTTGCCCGCCGATGTGTTCCAGGAACATCTCCACCACTTCCTCTACCGCATCGGTGCGGATATCCTCCAGTCTCGCCATGGCCAGGCTGACCATGTGCACGTCCTTGGGTCCCAGACGCCTCATGACTTGGGCCGCGTTTTTATGCCCGACCGCCAGCATCAACAAACCGGCGCGATCGATTCCGTTTAATTCCTTATTTTCTGCCATCTTCGCTAATCCAGTTCTTGATGACCTGCGCGACCCGATCCGGATCGTTTTCGATCAGGCGATGGACAAATCCGAGCCGCTTTTCATAAGTTTGCGGACCCGTCAGGCGCAGCAATTCCTCGCTCTCCTGCTCCAGGGTCGAAGGCCGATCTTCCTCATCGATTTCACTCTCGACTTCCGCCTTGATCTCGGTTCTCGCCTGCTCGCTCGTTGGTTTTTCCGGCGGCGGAAACAGCGCCCGCAGGAGCGGCCGCAAAACCGCGAATATCAAAATCAATACCACGATCAGAGCCGCCAATTGCTTACCCAGATTCCAGAGCCAGGGCTGTCGCCAAAGCGGTAGCGGCGGCGGGGGGGCAATGGCCTCGTTGCCGCGGAAAGCCACGTTGGTGACCGTCACCTGATCGCCGCGGTCGGCATCATAACCCACCGCCTGCTGCACCAGGGCAACCAGGCTATTGAGTTCTTCCCGAGTATAGGGGCGATGAGTCACTGTGTCGTTTTCCCCGGGCACTTCGATGTTGTCCACCGCCACCGCCACGGTCAGGCGGCGAATCTCGCCGCGGGACTGGCGGATATGATTGATGGTGCGGTCCAATTCGTAATTACGGACGCGCTTCTTATGAAATTCTGTCGGCGCGGATTTTTCCCCCTCGCCGGTTTGTGCCTCGGCGGCGGTCTCTTCCGGGGCGGTGCCCGCCGCCGGTGGCTGATTGGTGAGGGCACCCGGCACGCCTTGCGCACCCTGGTTGCGCGTCTGCCCTTCCTCCAGCTGCTCGCTGCGCAAAGCGGAGGGATCGGGGTTGTAAAGCTCCTCGGTTCGCTCCGCCTTGGTGAAATCGATATCCGCCGCCACCTGGGTTTGCAGAGATTCCCGCCCCACCAGCGGACTCAACAGATTCTCGATCCTTTCGGCAAGGTAGCTCTCCACTTTTTTCTTGTATTCAAACTGCTTGTCGGTGAGGGACAGATCATCCTCGTCCGGCTCGTCGGAATTGAGCAAATGCCCGTATTGGTCGACTACCGTCACCTGTTCCGAAATCAAACGCGGTACGCTGGAAGCGACCAGATGCCCGATCGCCTGCACCTGTTCACGCCCCACCTCATGACCCGGAATCAATTGCAGCACCACCGATGCGCTGGGAGGTTTGCGCTGGCGAACGAAAACCGATTCCTTGGGGAGCGCCAGATGCACCCGCGCCGCCTTTACCCCCTCGAGGGTCATGACGGAACGCGCGATCTCTCCTTCCAAAGCCCGTTGATAGCGGGCCTTTTCCAGCGTCCGACTGGTCCCGAAACCGGATTCCTTTTCCAGGATTTCATAGCCGCCTTCATCCCGGCGAGGTAAACCTTGCGCCGCCAACCGCAGCCGCAGCTCGTGGACCGCGTCCGCCGGCACCATGATGGTTCCGCGGCGGCGGTCGATTTTATAATCCGCCTCAAGCCGGTCCAAGGACTCCAGAATTTCTCCGGCTTGGTCCTCGTTCAAATCGATATAGAGCGGCTTGTAGTCGGGGGTCTGGGCCCACAAAAGTACCGCCACGGCCAAGGCGACAACCACGGCGATGAGTGACACGAACCCCAACTGCCGCTGCCAGGACAGTTCCCGCCAGCTTTGCAGAACCGAATTCGGCGATGGTGATTGGTTGCCTTCCTCCACCGACATCAGCGCCCCTTCCTTGGATCGGGTCATTTGTTTACTCTCCGTGGATGCGGGAACGCCGCTGTGATTGCTGTCCGCCAATTCCATGCTTCACTTTGGTTATCAAGTTTATTCGCCTGTTCGCGGTAGCGACCGGGAAAAGCTCACATTGGCATGTTCATGATGTCCTTGTAGGCTTCCACCAACTTGTTGCGCACCTGGACCATGGCCTGGAAGGATACGTTGGCTTTTTGCAGGGACACCATGACTTCCGCCAAGGGAACATCTTCCTCTCCGCGCTCGAAAGCTTCGCTCAAATTACCCGCCTGTTGCTGGGTTTCATTGACCGTATCGATCGAATCCTTAAGCAGAGCGGAGAAATCCGTTTCGGCCGCTTCCCGGTTGGGCTTGCTCGGTCCCGGCTGATCTTGCAGCACCCGCATTTGCGCCAGAATGCTGTTGATATCGGTTTGACTCATCGGCTTTTACCTCGTCCATACCCGCTTAACTTTTGATGCGCCCCATTCATAGCGCGCACCCTCCGGGCGCCGCTTCGCGGCGTCCCGTTCTGCTCCCGGCAGAACGGTCAGGCATATGTTTCGCAGTTTTCATGCCATCCATATGCGACGCCAAATGCATCAACCCGGCACCGAAACGCCGGCTTCGCGCATTTTGGCGATCTTGTAACGCAGGGTTCGGGGACTGATGCCCAAGCGCTTGGCGGTGGAGCTGCGGCTACCGTTTTCTTCCCTCAGCGTGGTCAAAATAATTCGCTCCTCGGCGCAGCGCACGCTCTCCTCCAATTTAGTCGCTCCGTTTCCACCGCGACCGCCGGCCTCGGAGAGCATGGGTTTTATCCCCTCTACACAGGTGTCGTTTTGATCAAGGATAGTCCGGGAATCCTCGGCCGACACGCAATCCGGCTCGTCGAAGATCAAGTCCGAAGGCCGAATCCGGTCGTCACCGGTCAAAATCAAAGCGCGTTGGATCACATTCTCCAACTCGCGCACGTTGCCAGGCCAGGGATAGGATTGCAGCTTCTTCACCGCCTCCTCCGACAAGGACGGCAAGCGATTGCCGTCGGCATGCCGCTTCAACAACACCTCCGCCAAGGGGACGATATCCCGGCGGCGGTCGCGCAGGGGGGGGATCTGCAGGGGAAATACGTTGATCCGATAAAATAAATCTTCCCGAAATCGACCCGCGGCGACTTCGTCGCGCAAGTTACGGTTGGAGGTCGCCAACACCCGGACGTCCAGCTTCAGGATTTGACGCCCCCCGATCCTTTCCACTTCACGCTCTTGAAGCACCCGCAACAATTTGGCTTGAAGCGCGGGGACCATCTCCGAGATTTCATCCAGGAGAATGGTGCCGCCGTGAGCCATTTCGAGCTTGCCGGGAGTGGATTGGTAAGCACCGGTGAAAGCTCCCTTCTCATAACCGAACAACTCCGCTTCCAGCATCTGATCGGGTATCGCCGCGCAGTTAATGGCGACGAACGGCCTCCCTTGCCGGTAGGAATGCCGGTGCAAATAACGGGCGAGCACCTCCTTGCCGGTGCCGGATTCGCCCAAAATCAGCACCGTCGCATCGGTGGGCGCGACCCGCCGGGCCAACTCGTACATCCGCCGCATGGCCGGAGCGGCCGTCGACTCGCAATGGGAGTGGGTGGATAGGGAAATATAGCGTTCGACCTGCTTTTTCAGCACTTCCGACGAGAACGGCTTGACCAAATAGTCGCAAGCGCCGGCTTGGATGACACGCACCGCCTGCTCGATGGTGCCATAAGCGGTCATCAACAAGACCGGCAACTCCGGCCAGCGGCGTCTAATATTCTGCAACAGGGTGCGTCCGTCCATGGGCGCCATCTTGACGTCGCTGAGCACCAGCTTGACCGGATACTTGTCCAATTGAGCCAAGGCATCGCCCCCGTCCACGGCGCATCGCACCCGATAACCGGCCAATCCCAGGGTGTCGCACAAGGCTTCGCTCAGCGTCCGGTCGTCCTCCACCACCAGGATATCCGATTCAAACCGTTCGGAAGCTGATCCCGTCATCGCTTACCTCCTGTTTCCGGCCCGACCGTCGTGATACCCACCCGGCAGAGGGGCATCTTCCTCCGCCGGCGGCAAGTGGATGTGGAACGCCGCTCCGCCCCCGGGCGAAGTATCGCAGCGCATAAAACCTCCGAGCGCGCGAACGATGCCGTCGACCACCGCCAATCCCAACCCCGTCCCGCTGGCGCGGGTGGTAAAAAAAGGCTCGAAAATACGCGCTCGAACCGCCTCATCCATGCCCTCGCCGTCATCGATCACGCTCAGAACAATCCATTCGCGCGCGCGCTGCGCGCGGATCTCTACCCGGCCGCGTTCGCTTACGGCTTCGAAGGCATTGTTGAGGAGGTTAAGAATCCCCCCCTCCAAAACCTCCGCGTTCCCTCGAAACCGCTCGCCGCCGAAAGTCTGATTGTTGAACACCAACTCGACCGAAGTCGGAACAAAAAGCGGTTCGGCCGCTTGCCGAAGACATTGCAGGAAATCCTCCACCGAAACGCTCTCGGTGGCCAAGCGCCCCTTGCGAGAGTAAATCAGCATGTCGTTGACCTGGCGTTCCAGATGATGAAGGCGATCCACAATCTTGCCGGCGAAACGGCGGCGCCTCTCCTCATCCACTTCATCGCCCTGCAGGTGGGATGCATAGAGAATGGCCGTCGCCAAGGGCGTTCGCACTTGATGGGCCAGTTCCGCGACCATTTCTCCCATGGCCGAGAGGCGCTTATGTTGATCCAGCAATTCCTGCAGGGTACGCATTTCGCTCACGTCGGCGAGCAGCAAAATTTGACCCCGGCCGCTTTCCAAAGAACTTTCCGACTCGAAAAGCTGGGAAGCAGAAATACTGACGGTTCTGCCATTGGTTAAGCGCCGTTCGTGAGGATTGTCGCTTTCCTCGGCGAAACGGCTGGCGCTGATGTCCGTCCAAAACTCTCCCACCAAAGGCGCTCCCAACAATTGCACCGCGGCGGGATTGGATTCGTTGATACGACCTTGGCCATCGAGCACGATCACGCCGCCCGGCAAGACCTCGAGCAAGCGTTGCAGCTTGGTGGCCAACTTCTCCTTTTCGGTCAGCGCTTTTAGGCGCTCGCTCCGGGCCGCGGCCAATTCCCGGTTGAGCCGCGCAACCTGGCCCTCCAGTTCGCGATACGAATCGGTCAAGGTCCGGGAAAGCTGATTGAATAACTCGAAGGCGTCTTGGAGTTTTCTATATTCCGTTTCCTTGCCGTGGCTTCCGTCGGCTATCCGGATTGCCTGTCGTGCCGATTTGCGAAGTTCGATCACCGTCTACTCGCTTATTCGTTCGTCCACTTTCCGAACGTAAATATTGCAAGGACGATGCCAATAAATAAATATAAGTTACATCAAAAACTTAAGGGCAGGGACTCCAAGAACGATCGGTTCGCGTTCCCCTACGAAAGGACCGATTGGCGTCGTTTCGTGACGCCCGGGTGGTTCTAAGTCGGAAATTTGACACCCGCCAAGCCGGCAGGCAGATCCGGCGCGCCTCTTTCTCACTCTTCACGCAAGTTATATTTGCGCAACTTCTCCACCAAGGTGGTGCGGCGCATCTTCAAGCGCTGAGCGGCATGGGCGACCACCCCTTGAGACTCCTCCAGGGCTTGGCGGATCAAGTCCTTCTCCAGCGCACTCAAGTGTTCCTTCAAATCCAGCCCCTCCTCAGGTAAGCGGATTTGGGACGTCCCGGTTTCGATGCTCGCCGCTTGGCGCCCGGAACTCCCCTCCTCCGCCGGTTGATCCTCGGCGATACTCGGGGGCGGGGAATCCCTCACAGTAGGCTCGGCCTCTCCGCCGATCCGAGGCAAGATCTTTTCCGGCAAATCTCCCACATCCACCACGCCGTAGGGATAAAGCACCGTCAAGCGCTCGATCAAATTGGCCAACTCGCGGACATTGCCGGGCCAATCATAGTGTTTGAGCGTTTCCAGAGCGGCGGCGGTCAATCGAATGGAACCGCGTTTTTCATATTCGATTCGCGCGATCAGATCCGCCACCAGCGAGGGGATGTCTTCGCTGCGTTCCCGCAGCGCCGGCACTTCGAGGGGAAACACGTTGAGGCGATAATACAAATCCTCCCGGAAACGCCCCGCCCCGATCTCTTCCTCCAGATTTCGATGCGTCGCCGCGATGACCCGCACATCGCAGTCCACGGACCGGCTGCTGCCGACCCGCTCGAAGCAACGTTCCTGAAGTACCCGCAATAATTTGACCTGCATCGCCAAGGGCATGTCCCCGATTTCATCCAGGAACAGGGTTCCCCCTTCGGCCATTTCGAAGCGTCCTTGACGCGAGCTCAAGGCACCGGTGAACGCGCCTTTTTCGTGCCCGAACAATTCGCTTTCCAACAGTTCCCCGGGAATGGCTCCGCAATTAACCGGAACGAAGGGCTTGCTGCGGCGAGAAGAATGATAATGTAAATTGCGCGCCACCACTTCCTTGCCGGTCCCCGACTCGCCCAGAATCAACACGGTCACTTCGGTGTCGGCAACCTGTTCGATCAACCGCCAAGCCCGCTGTATCGCGGTACTGGTTCCGCTCAAACTGCGAAACAATTCCAATGGCCGCCGCTTTTCCGCTACCTCCCGAGTGGAAAGATGGCCGCTGCGCGGCGCGGTCCCGTTTCCATCGATTCTATCCCGGCGCCCTCGCAACCGATGCATCAATGCCATCAATTGCGGATAGGTGGTCGGCCAATCCAGCGTTGCAGTAATCTCGCTTTCCACCGGCGAGGGCAAGGGGGTCCCATCATTCCGTTTTCGCATGATCACGAGCGGAACATCCGGCGTAGTTTGGCGCAATACCCGCACACTTTGAGCCAACCCCCCGCCGCTTATCAGGATGGCAGCGTAATAATCCCCCCCTTCCATCAACGCCGACTCCAAAGCAGCCGGCTCCGCCAGGCGGACCGAATATTCGCTATACTCCAGAATAAACTGGATTTGGCTTTGCTCCTCCCCCTCGGGCGCCACGAGCAATATGGATGGTGCTTTCATCGCTGCGATAAGGTTATATGGCATCGGAGGGAGGAAAGTAAATCAGCCCCCTTCGAATGTCAAAATTTTGCCGCATTCATTCCGAGGGCGAAGCATCCCAACTTGACATCCTCTTACTCAAGCCTTAGAAATCTTCACTCGTATAACAAACACGGAGTAAATCTCCCCTTGAACGATATCCCGCTGAGCGTATTATTCGGCGCATTAGCTGTTTTAATCCTGCTGTCCGCCTTTTTCTCCAGCTCCGAAACCGCCTTGATGGCGCTCAACCGCTATCGGCTCCAGCATCTAGCCAAGAAAAAGCAAGCCAGCGCACTCCGCGCGCGCAGGCTTCTGGACCGTCCCGACCGGTTGATCGGCTTGATCCTGTTGGGCAACAACTTCGTGAATATCCTGGCTTCCTCCCTGGCCACGGTAATCGCTCTGCGTATTTACGGAGAAGCGGGGATCGCCATCGCCACCGGTGCTTTGACCCTGGTGATCCTGATCTTCGCGGAAGTCGCCCCCAAAACCGTCGCCGCCACCCATCCGGAAAAGGTTTCCTTCTTCGCCGTCTGGATTCTTCTGCCACTGCTCCGGCTATTCTATCCCTTGGTGTGGCTCGTCAACCTGCTGGCC